>NZ_JBIDAK010000032.1:0-81528 GCF_043202455.1 Kitasatospora sp. NPDC048194 | reverse complement strand
CGCCGACGTTGACGGTGGCGCCGGTGACGGCGTCGCCGACGCCGACCTCGACCGGCACCGACTCGCCGGTGAGCATCGAGGCGTCCACCGCGGAGGCCCCTTCGACGACCGTGCCGTCGGTGGCGATCTTCTCGCCCGGACGCACCACGAAGCGCATCCCCACGGCGAGTTCGGCGATCGGTATCCGCACCTCGGCTCCGCCGCGCAGCACCGCCACGTCCTTCGCGCCCAGCTCCAGCAGTGCCTTGAGCGCGGCACCGGCGGTGCGCTTGGAGCGGGCCTCGAAGTAGCGGCCGGCCAGGATGAAGGCGGTGACACCGGCCGCCGCCTCCAGGTAGATGTCGGAGGCGCCGTCGCTGCGGGCGATGGTGAGCTCGAAGCCGTGCCGCATGCCCGGCATCCCGGCGTCGCCGAAGAACAGCGCCCACAGGGACCACAGGAACGCGGCGCCCGTCCCGAGCGAGACCAGGGTGTCCATCGTCGCGGCGCCGTGCCGGGCGTTGGTGAACGCGGCCTTGTGGAACGGCCAGGCGGCGTAGGTGACGACCGGCGCGGCGAGGGTCAGCGACAGCCACTGCCAGTTGTCGAACTGCAGCGCCGGGACCATCGCCATCGCGATCACCGGGACGGCCAGGGCCAGCGCGGTGAGGAGGCGCTGGCGCAGGGGGGCCAGTTCGTCGGCCGACCCCGCAGGGAGGCCCGGGCCGGTGGGCGCTCCTTCGGGAGCCGGGGGCTCGGGCAGTGCGGCGGTGTAGCCGGTGGCCTCGACGGTCGCGATCAGGTCGGCCACCTCGACGCCGCCGTCGAAGGCGACCTTGGCCTTCTCGGTGGCGTAGTTCACGCTGGCCGAGACGCCGTCCATCCGGTTCAGCTTCTTCTCGATGCGGGCCGCGCACGAGGCGCACGTCATTCCGCCGATCGAGAGTTCCACCTCCGTGGAGGCGGGGGCCTGAGTCGTCATCGTTGCTCCTCGGGGCAGTCGTCACCGTGCCGTCGCCGTACCGGCCGTCGACCTCAGTTATACCCCCAGGGGGTATCCGGAGCAAGCGATTGCCGATACCCCCGGCCCGTATCAGCCCGGCACGGGCACGGCGGGCTCGGCCGGCCGCCGCACCCCGGCGAGGTGCCCCCATGACGAAAGGGCCGGCGATCCTCGCGGGATCGCCGGCCCTTCCCCGGTGCGGGTGCCGGTGTCGTCCTTCCGGTCACGCCCCGTCCAGTGCCTCCACCAGCGCCGCCAGGAACTCCTTCGGGCGCTCCACCTGCACGCTGTGCCCCGCTCCCTCCACCACCACCTCGCGCACCCGCCCGCCCGCGGCCGCGTAACGGTCCAGTACGGCGCGGGTCTGCGCCACCATCGGCTGCGCCGGGCACGCGTCCGCGCCGGGCCAGCCCGGGACCACACCGAGCGCCCCCAGGTGGGCCACGTCGAAGAGCGAGGTGTCGGAGACGATCACGTCGGCGGAGCCGCGGATCCACAGGACCGGCGGCTTCGGCTCGACCACCTCGAGGTCGTCGATCCGGAAGTGGTTCGGAGCCAGCGAGTTGAGCACCCCCCGCCCGCCGGGCGCGAACCCCGGCCAGGCACCGCTCGGGCGGCTGTCGCCCGGGTAGTGGTCGTCCCCGACCCGGGTGGTCAGCATCGCGGCCAGGTAGCGGTCCGGTTCGGCCAGCGGTTCGCTGACGTACGCGGTGTCCAGCACCGACCGCGGCGCGAACGGCGACTCGGCGCCCACCTCCCCCTCGCGCAGCAGCCGGACGAACTCGGGGGCCGCGCCGCCCGCGCCGGAGCCGGCGGCGTCGGGCGAGTTGAGCCGCCCGTCCACCCCGTGGGTGCCGCCGAAGCCGTACGGGGAGACGGGGTTGACCAGGGTCAGCGAGCGGACCAGCTCCGGGTGGTCCCGCAGCAGCTGCAGCACCACGCCGCCGCCCATGCTCCAGCCCACCAGGTGCACCGGGCCCAGCGCCAGCGCCGCGAGCCAGGAGAGCAGGTCCTCGCTGTGGTCGCGCAGGCCCCGGGTGGCGTCCACCGGCAGCGGCTCGGTGCCGCCGAAGCCCCGCAGGTCGGGAGCCAGCGGCCGGTAGCGGGGCGGCAGTCCGGCCATGGTGGAGTGCCAGAAGACGCCGGAGGAGACGTTGCCGTGCACCAGGACCACGGGCTGCCCCGTGCGGCCCTCGACCTCGGCGCAGTTCACGGTCAGCCGGTCGGTGGCGATCAGCCGGTCGATGATCATCGCGGGCGCCCTCAGTTCAGCCAGCCGGCGACCTGCGCGCTCGCCGCGCCGTCCCAGCCGAGTTCCAGGTGGTTGGCGGAGGCGATCAGCGCGGTGCCGCCGACCGTCGCGAAACCGGTGGTGTCCAGTGCGCTGGCCACGAAGACCACCCCGTCGCTCGGGCCCCGGTCCTCGTTGAAGATGCCGACGATGTTCGGGGTGCCGCCGGCCAGGAGGTACGCCGTGACCGAGGCGGGCACTCCGGCCCGGTGCAGCGGGGCGACCAGCGAGCCGGCGTCGATCGCGGGCTGGATGCCGCCGCCGTCGGTGTAGAAGCCCTGGCCGCCGTAGTAGGTGGTGTACCAGTCCTGCTGGGTCTGGTCGACGCCGAACACCGAGTCCCACCGGGCCAGCATCTGCCGCTGCCCGGGGTAGTCGTCGTAGCCGCCCGTGGCGGTGAAGGAGAACTCCGGGTGCGCGGTGTAGCTGCCGTAGCAGGTCATGTGCAGGTGGGGGGACGGGGCGTTGATCCTGCCTCCGCACTCCGGCCAGATCGAGAAGTCGTGCGCCCAGCCGTGGGCGAACGGGTAGTCGTAGCCGCCGTTCGGGCCGCCCAGGGTGATCAGCTTGCGGACGTCGCCCGCGTACGGGCGGCCCCAGGCGGGCTTGACGGAGGAGACGTAGGCCCGGGTGGACATCTCGCCCTTGCTCCAGCCCACCAGGTCGACCTGGGGGACGCCGAGCTTGGCCCGGATCAGCGCGACGGCGTCACCGACCTCCTGGGCCTGCATCAGGTTGTCGCCCTGCTTGTGCGCGAAGCCGATCGCGAAGACCCGGTAGCCCCGGCCGGCCAGGTACTGCATCAGCCCCGTGCTCGGGCAGGAGGCGGCGCCGCAGCCGTAACCGCCGGACTCGCCGGGATCGGCCCAGGCCCGGTCCGGGTTGTCGTTGGCGCCGTGCACCAGCAGCACCGGGACCTGGTGCGCACCGGTGTTCCAGCCCGGCGCCGAGTAGAGCAGGAAGCGGCCGGAGAACGGCTGCTTGACGCCGCCGAAGAAGGTCAGCCGCTGGCCGTCCTGGTCGCCCCGGCCGTCCGGCGGGTACTGCTCCTGGCGGAAGCCGGGGGTGGTGTCGAGGTACCGCTCGACGCGGTCCCAGCCGTTGGCGACGCTGGTGTACGTCGCTTCCAGGGTGAGGTTGGGAGGCACCGCCGCCGCGGCCGCGGCCGCCGGTCCTGCCGGGACGACCAAACCGATCATCAGCAGGACGCCCGTGAGCACCCCGCCCCAACCTCTCCGTCTGCCGAGCCTGCTCTGCCGCATGGCGCGCCCACTCCTCCACGTCGAGGGTCCAGTGGGCGACACGGTACGGACGGCGGGGTGCCGGTTATATGGCGGTGGCATACACCCCGGGAGGCCCGGTGTGGCGGTCGGTCACCTGGTTTCGGTCAGCGTCCTCAGCCGGACGGGCGCCGGGCGGCCTGCCGGAGGACGGAGTGGAGCAGGGCCTCCGCGTTGCCCGGGGTGGCGGACCAGCGCCGCATCTCGGTGTGGGCGGCCCGCCGGCGCGGGCTGACGGCGCGGACCGGCCGGGAGAACTGGGCGCTCAGGCACCACCACATCTCGATGCGAGCCCAGGTGAGGCGGCCGATCACTCGGGGCCCGCCACGCGCAGGTGGATGGGGTGGGCGGACTCGACGCCGATGAAGGCCATCGCCCGCACCGCGCCGAACTCGGTCAGCTGGTGGGCGATCCGGGCGGCGGAGGCCGGGGAGAAGAGGTCGGCGAGGTAGCGCGCCTGGTCGTCGTCCAAGGGGAGTCGGGCCAGGGTGGTACGGATGGCGTCGAGGGCGTCGGAGAGCTTCGAGAAGGTGGCGAGCTTGGTGACGCCCTTGATCTCGACGGTGACGGGGAAGGGAAGCTCGGTGCTCATCGCGCGCCCCCGTCGAGCCGGGCCCACACGACCTTGCCGATCCCGCCCGGGCGCGGCGAGCAGCCCCAGTCGGAGGCGAGTTGGGAGACGAGCCAGAGCCCGCGCCCGGTCTGGTCGTCCGGGTGAGCGGGACGGGGGGCGGGAGGCGGGGCGGAGTCGGCGTCGTGCACCTCGATGCGGAGCGAGGCGGGGTGGAGGTCGAAGCGGATGAAGATCAGCCGCCCCGGCGGGGTCCTGGCGTGGAGGACGGCGTTGGCGACCAGCTCGCCGAGCACCAACTCGCCGGTGTCGCGGAAGGGTTCGCCGCCGGGCTGCTTGGCGAGGAAGGTGCGGAGCAGCCGCCGCGCGAACCCGGCGGACTTGGGGTGCCGGGGCAGCCACCACGAGTACTCGCTCGCAGGGGCAGGGGGCTTCTCGAGGGTGTCGGACATGGCGGGGCCTCCTCCGGGGTGGTGGTGAAAGGAAGCGATCCGGAGGCGGCCGAGGGCAAAGGGATGCCCGAGCATGAGCCACCGGGATCACGCTGCGTGGTGCGTATCGCTACGCCGAGTAGCATGAGCCCTGCGAGCGCTGCTTCGCAACCCTGAAGGTCAACTCACATATGCTCTTTTCGCGCTGACGTGACGGCCCCCCATCTGTCGCGCCACACTGTGGGGCAGCAACAGCGTGCGATGAGGGGAGGCCCGAGCGTGACCGCGATGCCAACGGTGCGCCGGCGAATGCTTGGTGCGGAGCTCCGAAAGATCCGAGAAAAGCTGCGCCTCACGGTTGACGAGGTATCGGCCCGCCTGAGCTGGCACCAATCCAAGGTCAGCCGGTTGGAGAACGGCCGCTATGGCGTGCGAGCCAATGAGGTCGGGATGCTGCTCGACGTCTACCAGGTCACCGATCCAGAGACCCGAGAGGCCCTCGCGACACTGGCGCGCGAAGGCAAACGCAGGGTGTGGTGGCAGCCCTACTCTGACGTGATCACGCAGCACTACGCCTCATTCATCAGCTTCGAGGCGGAAGCGGTCTCCATCCGGAACTTCGAGTCATCGCTCGTGCCGGGACTGCTCCAGACTGCCGACTATGCCCGTGCGCTGATCCGACAGCTTGAGTCCGAGGCCACCCCGGAAGAGGTCAACGCACTCGTAGATGTCCGCTTGGCTCGGCAAAATGCGACTCTTCGGCGAGAGGATCCCCTGAAGCTGTGGGCGATCGTGGATGAGGCAGCGCTTCGCCGCCTGATCGGAAGCCAGACCATCATGGCCAAGCAGTTGCAACAGCTCATCGCGGCTTCCCGCGAGCCGCACGTGACCTTGCAGGTGGTGCCGTTCTCGGCTGGCGCTCACGCAGGCGTGCATGGGTCGTTCGCGACCCTGGAGTTTCCTGTTCGAGGAGATCTCGACGTGGTGTACACCGAGGCACTGACGAGTAGCCTCTACCTCGAACGAGATAACGATGTCGCGGCCTATGACCGGGCGTTTGATCGGCTGCGGGCAGCAGCGCTTGATGTTGCGCCGTCACGACGGCTCATCGCGCAGATCGCAAAGGAACTTGAGTAATGACTACCAACCAAAGCAGTCCCGACCTCAGTCGCGCCGCATGGCGCAAGAGCAGCTTCAGTGCCAACCAGGGCAACTGCATCGAGGTGGCCGACGGCTACGCCGGCATCGTCCCGGTCCGAGACTCCAAGGACCCCAGCGGCCCGGCACTCGCCTTCCCCACCGACGCCTGGACAGCCTTCATCGCCGCCATCAAGGCCGACGAACTCCCCACCACCTGAACACCCTGCGTGGGAAGTCGGCCGGGCCGACTTCCCACGCCATCAGCACTCGGCCAGTGCCATCCCCCTCGGCCTACCGCCGGTTCTTGAACTCCTCGATGGCGTTCCACGCCACCTGCACCATGCTCTCGCTGCCGATGTGCCCGGAGTCCTCCGAGATGTGCAGCCTCGCGCCCGGCCACGCCTTCGCCAGTTCCCACGCCGTCTGCGGCGGACATCCCATGTCGTGCCGCCCGTGGATCAGCACCCCCGGGATCCCGGCCAACCTGTGGGCGTCGCGCAGCAGCTGGCCCTCCTCCAACCACGCCCCGTTGCTGAAGTAGTGCGCGCAGATCCGCACGAACGCGACCTGGGCGTCGACCTCCTGGTCGCTGTACATGCCCGCCGGGGTGTGGGGCTCGCTGGAGGTGACCGCGTCCTCCCACGCCAGCCAGTCGACTGCGGCCTTCTCCCGGACCTTCCGGTCGGGGTTCTCCATCAGCCGCGCGTAGGCCGCCACCAGGTCGCCGTCCCGTTCGCCCTCGGGGACCCCTTCGCGGAACCTGTCCCATGCCTCGGGGTGGAACCGCCCGGCGCCCCGGTAGAGCCAGTCGATCTCGGAGCGACGGGTCGTCGTCACCGCCTGGAGGATGATCTCGGTGACCCGCTCGGGGTGCTGCTGCGCATAGGCCAGGGCAAGCGTCGAACCCCACGAGGCGCCGTTCAGCAGCCACTTCTCGATGCCGAGGTGCTCGCGCAGCCGCTCCATGTCGTCGATCAGGTGCTGCGTGGTGTTCAGGCTCATGTCCGCCGCCGGGTCGCTGGCGTGCGGGGTGCTGCGACCGCAGTTGCGCTGGTCGAACCGGATGACGCGGTACCGCTCGGGATCCCACGACCGTAACGGCCGCTTGGGCGCCCCCGCCCCCGGGCCGCCGTGGACGCCCAGAGCAGGCTTCCCCTCGGGGCTGCCGAGTTGTTCGTAGTAGATGCGGTTGCCGTCCCCGGTGTCGAGGAATCCGGCGTCGTAGGGACTGGTCTCAGGATAGAGAGGCATGACCGTCGATCCTACGGGAGCGATAGCAGCTGTCAGCCTCAACTGGCGGTTCAGAAAACTTATTTGCCCTCAGTGCCGGCCGTGCCCGGCGTGCTCGCCGACCTCCGGGCCGCCGCCCATCATGCGGAGCATCTCGGCTCCGCCCGTACGGAAGAAGCGGACCACCAAGGCCGCGCCCACCAGCAGGAAGACGATGTTCAGCCAGGTCGTGTAGTTCCACTCCACGCCGGCCATCGGGATCTCCGCGTCCCGCTGCTCGGGGACCAGGCCGAGGCCGCCGAACACGACCTCCACCACGTACCCGGCCACCACCATCGCCGCGTAGAACGTGCCCAGCAGGAAGGACGCCATCCGGGCGCCGTAGTACTTCCGGTAGATGTTCAGGATGGGCAGGATCAGCAGGTCCGCGAAGATGAACGCGACCACACCGCCGAAGCTGATGCCGCCCTTCCACAGCACCACCGCCAGCGGCACGTTGCCGATCGAGCAGACGAACGACGCGATCGCCACCAGAGGCCCGATCAGCGGCCCCCACAGCTTCGCCGCCAGCGGGTGGTCGGCGAAGAAGAACGCCTGCCAGAACGAGTCGGGCACCCAGGCCGCGATGGCACCGGCGATGAGCAGGCCGATCACCAGGTCCTTCAGGATGGCCGCCCACTCCATGACGAACACGTGCGAGACCGAGGTGAGGCCCCGCCGGGACAGCAGCCGCCGGGCGAAGGAGCCCTCCCCCACCACCGACATGTCCATCGCCGCGTGGCCCTCCATCGAGCCGGCCCGCCCGAACTCGGCCTGCTGCCGCGCCTCCCGGAGCAGCCGGTCGCCCAGCAGCCGCCGGAACAGCAGCGCGAGCAGCAGGATCATCACCGGTCCGCCGACGAACTCGGCCGCGGTGAACTGCCAGCCCAGCAACAGGGCGAGGATGATGCCGAGTTCGATCACCAGATTGGTGGAAGCGATCTCGAAGGCCATCGCCGCGGTGAAGTCCGCGCCCTTGCGGAACAGCGACCGGGCCAACGCGACGGCCGCGTAGGAGCACGAGGAGGACGCCGCACCGAGGCCGGCGGCGACGGCGAGGGTGCGCGGGCGGTCGTCGCCGAGCAACCGCGACACGGTGGCCTTGCGGATGACCGCCTGCACCACGGCGGACAGCAGGAAGCCGAGGATCAGGGCCCAGGTGATCTCCCAGGTCATCGATCCGGCGATGGACAGCGCGTGCAGGATCGCGTGCATGGTGGTCCGCCTTCCTCAGTCCCCGGCGTCGGCCAACATATACCGGTAGGGGGTATAGGGAAACCGCGACGCGCCAGTCGGCCGGGGCCTGAGGCGCCACCACCGCAAGGCGGCGGCGGCCGAAGCGCACCCGGACCTCGACTGCGGGAACCGTCACAGGGGCACCCTGGTCAGCGTCCGCCGAGGCTCCCCGTGAGCGGACGGTCGGCCCCGCGCTCCGCCGAGGGGCGGTCCAGGCCGAGGTTGCGGTGGATCTCGAGGGCGGCGGTGGAGCGGTTCAGGGTGATGAAGTGCAGGCCGGGCGCTCCCTCGCGGAGCAGGCGGTCGGCCAGCCGGGTCGCGTGGTCGACGCCGATCCGGTGGGCCTCGACCCGGTCGCCACGGGCCGCCGCCAACCGCTCCGCGAGACGGGGCGGGAAGGTCGCTCCGCTGAGCTTGGCGAAGCGGGCGATCTGGCGGACGTCGGTGGCCGGCATGATCTCCGGGATGACCGGGGTGTCGCAGCCCGCCGCGGCGAGCCGGTCGCACAGCCGCAGGTAGTGCTCGGCCTCGAAGAACATCTGGGTGACGGCGTAGTCGGCGCCGGCCCGGCACTTGGCCGTGAAGTGCCGGATGTCCTCGTCCCAGTCGGTCGAGCGCGGGTGGCGTTCCGGGAACGCCGCGACGCCGACCGAGAAGGCACCGAACTCCTTGACCAGGCGGACGAGTTCGGCCGCGTAGCGCAAGCCCTGCGGGTGCGCCTCCCAGGCACCGTTCGGGTTTCCCGGCGGGTCGCCGCGCAGGGCCAGCACGTCGCGGATGCCGACGTCCGCGTAGCGGCGCAGGATGGCCTGGAGTTCGGCGGTGGAGTGGCCGACGGCGGTCAGGTGGGCGACCGGGCGCAGCGTGGTCTGGGTGGCGATGCGTTCGGTGGTCCCGATGGTGCGGTCGCGCGAGGAGCCGCCGGCGCCGTAGGTGACCGAGACGAAGGTCGGCGCGACCGCCTCCACCCGGCGGATCGCAGCCCACAGGGCGTGTTCGCCGGCCTCGTGCTTGGCCGGGAAGAACTCGAAGGAGTACGTCCGTTCGCCCGCCGCGAGGATCTCGCGCAGGCTGCGCGGGCCGCGCAGCCCGCTCCGGGTGGTCTGGTCCATGGGGCTCCCTCGCGTGGTGGGCCGGCCGACGGTCCTGCGGCGGCGTCGACGGGTGCGGCGACTGCGGCAGCCATCGTGCACCCCGACCCCAACAGTGCGGCTGGCAAAGGGCTCGAGATCCGCTGGAGCGGGCGCGGGAGCGGTACGGACAAGGGAACGGACAAAGGAGCGGTGCGGGTGCGGGAAGGAGGCGCAGGCCCCGGGCAGCACCGACCCGGTGGCGGGACCGCTGGGTATAGTGCAGGCGTTTCGGGGGCCGGCGGCGGGGAGTCCGTCGACGTCACGCGCCATCCCGCGTCCGCGGACGTCCGGGAGGCTGCGGGAACCCCGACGACCACGTCGCTCAGGAGGCCGTCCCATGGAACCCGTCACGCTGATCACCGGTGGCTCGACCGGAATCGGCGCCGCCACCGCCCGCGCCCTGCTCAAGCAGGGCCACCACGTGGCCGTCACCGGGCGCGACGCGGAGAAGCTGGCCGCCTTCGCCGCTTCGGCCGCAGCGGGCGAGCGGCTGCTGACGATCACTGGCGACGCCGGTGACGAGCACGACGTCGCCTCCGCGGTGCGCCGCGTGGTGGACGAGTGGGGCCGGCTGGACAACGTCATCGCCAACGCCGGCTTCTCACTGCCCGGCAACCTCGAGAGCCACGCCCCCGAGGACATGCGCGCCATGGTGCTCACCAACGTCCTGGGCCCGGCCCTGCTGGTGCGGGAGACCCTGCCGCTCCTCAGGGAGTCCAAGGGCCGGATCGTGATCATCGGTTCGGTCGCCGGGGTGCGCCACACGCCCGGCAACCTGTACTCGGTCACCAAGTGGGCCGCCCACGCGCTCGCCGAGAACACCCGGCTGCTGGTCGGCAAGGACGGGATCGGCGTGACCGTCGTCGCCCCCGGGGTGGTGGACACCCCGTTCTGGAACGAGCGCGGCGGCACCCCCGACGCCTCGCCGACGATGACGCCCGAGCAGATCGCGGACACGATCGTCTTCGCCATCAACCAGCCCGCGGGCGTGGACATCAACCACATCACCGTGCGGCCGACCGGACAGCTCGGCTGACGCTACCGACTGCGCCGCTACGGAAGCCCTTTCGGCCTGCTCCGCGTACCGCGCGGCGCAGGCTGCGTCCGCTACGTGACCAGGTGGAAGTCCGGATGCCGGAGCCAGGCGGCCAGGAACTCCACGTCACCGACGTGCCGGAACCAGCGGCCGGTGCCGCCCGTGTCGTAGGAGACCTCTGCGACCTTCCCCGGCAGGGAGGCCACCAGCGCCCTCGCCCTGGCGAGATCCGCCGCGTCACGCGTCTCATTGCGCGGGACGGGGTGGCCGAGAACGCCGTCGAAGTCGACCAGCGCGCCGAGACGGCGGGCCATGGCGAGGGCGAGGTGACCGAGCAGGCGGTGGTTCTCCGGCCCCGAGCAGCCGGCGCAGAGGACCAGCCCCTGCACGGGCGGCGCCGGAAAGGCCGAGTACTCTTCGTCGTCCGCCGGCAGGTACTCGTCCTCCGACAGGAAGAAGCCGCCGACGCTGACCGGATCGAGGTCTCGCAGCCCCAGCGGCGAAGGGTCTCGGACCCAGAAGGCCAGATCGCCTCCGGTCCCGGTCTCGACCGGCTCGCAGAAGGTCTCCAACCACGGGACGACTTCGGCCAGGACGTCCCCGAAGCCGTACCGTTCGAAGAGCCACAGCCCGACTGCTGGTCCTGACACGATGCCTCCGGAAACGCGTGGTGCGGTGCCGCCCGAGACCCAGGTTCTACCAGGTCCGGAGGCACGCGCACGACGATGGGCGGGACACGGCCTCAGCCCCAGGTGCGGGAGCAGAGCACCAGGCGGTAGCCGTCCGGGTCGGCGATCGTCACGCCGTGCTCGTCCCAGTACGGGTTGTGCGCGGGGACACGGGTGCCTCCGGCCGCGATCAGGCGGTCGACGGTGGCCTCGTCCACGGGGGTGCCGAGGTAGACCACGAAGAGGTCGTCCACCGTCGGGGTCGGCTCCAGTGGGCGCTCGGGGTCGTGGGTCAGCTCGAAGTGCCAGGCGCCGCCCGGCGGGCCGACCATCAGGAGGTCGTGCTCGCCGGGGACGCGCTCGGTGGTGCGCCAGAGTACGTCCAGGCCGAGGCCGTTCACGTAGAAGTCCTCGGCGGCGGCGAGGTTCCGCGAGGGTCGGGCGACCCGGATGCGAGTGCTGGAGTCGATCATGCCGCCACCTCCAGGGCAGCGCGCACGGGCGGCGCGGCCACGCCGCTGGGGTCGGCGCAGGTCTCGGCGTCGGCACGGCGGGTCGGCAGCGGCCGGAACGGGGCGGAAGTCGGCAACGCGACGGGTGGGTCCTGGGTCATGCCCCGACCATACGATCTTGAACGCCGCCCTGCCCAGGTCACCTCGGCACCGGAAACCTGGGCCAACCGCACCCGTGCCGGAGCATCCGGACGCCGGGCTTGGCGCGGCGCGACGTCCCGGCCGCCGCGCCCGGCACCTTCCGGCCGGCTCGACGGCTGAGGGCTCCCACACGGGGCGCCTCCGGGAGCACGGAACCGCCGGAGGAGGCGCCGGCCCGGCACCCCGCCTCCGATCGCCCGCCGGGCAGGGTGTCCGGAGGATCCGTCACCGCCCGGACGGCGCCCCGGGGAGCCGTGCCGTGATCACACCGAGTACCGCCGGGAGTTGCTCCGTCAGGTAGAAGTGGCCGCCGGGGAACTCCCGAAGGTCGAACGGGCCACTGGTGTGGCGGGCCCAGGCGCAAACCTCCTCGACCGTCACGCGCAGGTCGGCATCACCGGTCAGCGCGGTGATCGGGCAGCCGAGCACGGCGTCGTCGCCACCGCGGTAGGTCTCGATCGCGGTGTAGTCGCTGCGCAGCGGCGGCAGGATCATCTCCCGCAACTCGGGGTCGGCCAGCAGCTCTTCGCTGGTGCCGCCGAGCTTCAGCAGCTCGGCGAGCAGGTCCTCGTCGGACAGCAGGTGGACCCGCTCGTCCCGGTGCAGCGAGGGCGCCCGGCGGCCGGAGACGAAGAGGTGGCTCGGGGCGTCCAGACCGTCCCGGGCGAAGCGGCGCGCGACCTCGTAGGCGAGCACCGCGCCCATGCTGTGTCCGAAGAACGCCAACGGCCGGTCGGCGCACGGCCGCAGCACCTCGTGGAGGCGGTCGGCGAGCTCCGCGACCGAGGTGAGTCCCGGTTCGGCGCGGCGGTCCTGCCGGCCCGGGTACTGGACGCACAGCACATCGGCGTACGGGGAGAGGGCGGCGGACACCGGGTGGAAGTAGCCGGCCGAGCCGCCGGCGTGCGGGAAGCAGACCAACCGGGCCGCGGCGCCCTCCGTGGGGTGGTACCGGCGGAGCCAGCGGCTGTCGATCAGGGTGCTGCTGCCTGACATGGGAGTTGACCCTTCGTTCAGCTGTACAGATGGGCGTTCTGTCGGACCGTCATATCACTCCACCGGCTCCGGCCGGTGCCGCGAACCCGACGCAGCCGGCGCTCAGACCCGGTCCAGCGGCCGGTGCGGCCCCTCCGGCAGTTCGACGGTCACGGTGTCGCCGGGCCGGACCGGCCCGCCCGTACGGACGACGCCCATGATCCCGGCGCGCCGCACGATCGACCCGTCCGCCGCGCGCCCGACGACCTGCTTGAGCAGCCCCGCGCGGTAGGCGTCGATCTGCGCGCAGGGGTTGCGCAGGCCGGTGACCTCCACCTCGGCCTCGGAGCCGATCCGCAGCACCGCGCCGACCGGCAGGGCGAGCAGGTCCACCCCCTCGGTGGTGATGTTCTCGCCGAGCGCGCCGGGTGCCACCTCGTAGCCGGACTCACCGAGTTCGGTGAGCAGCTCCCGGTGGATCAGGTGCACCTGGCGCAGGTTGGGCTGGCTCGGGTCCTGGGCGACGCGTGAGCGGTGCTTGACCGTCACCCCGGCGTGCACGTCGCCCTCCACGCCGAGCCCGGCGAGCAGCCGGATGCCCTCCCGGTTCGGCTTGCTGAACGAGTACTCGGCGTTGCTGCTGACTGCCACCACGGTGCCGCTCATGTGCTTCGACCCCTCTCGCGGACGTGAGTTCGACCGGCTTCGGAGTCTAGGCCCCCGGCCACGCCTCCCGCCGGGATCGGGAGGAAAACGGGCGCGATATTCGGAATTGCACCACCTCGAGGACCGCCGGGCCGGGCGATCCGGCGCCCGGAAACCCGGAACGAAAGCGCTGCGGCCGGTCATTTCGGAAATTCCGCACGCCGGTCGGGTTCGACGGGGAAAGCCGTCCGAAATAATGGCGACGGATGGCCGGGAAACACCCCTACAATCACCACGACCTGCCGGGACAGCCGGAAGTCGAGGTCGTTTTTCTCTATAACGGGGGGCATCGTGGGCATCGTCATCGCTGGAATCCTTGCCGTGCTGGTGGCAGGGGCGGTGTGGACGGTGGTCCGCACGTACAACCGGCTGATCCGGCTGCGCAATCAGACCCAGGCGTCCTGGGCGCAGATCGACGTCCAACTCAAGCGCCGGCACGACCTGATACCGAACCTGGTCGAGAGTGCGCGCGGGTACGCCGCGCACGAGCGAACGACCCTCGAGGCCGTCGTCACCGCCCGCGGAGCCGCGGCGGACTCCGGTCTCGGAGTCACGGACAAGGCTGCCGCCGAGGACGACCTGACCGCCGCCCTCGGCAGGCTGCTCGCCCTCGGCGAGAACTACCCGCAGCTGAAGGCCGACCGCCACTTCGCCACGCTGCAGTCGGAGTTGACCACCGCCGAGGACAAGATCGCCTACGCCCGGCAGTTCTACAACAGCGCCGTCCAGAGCTACCACACCGCGCTGGAGGGCTTCCCGGGCAACCTGGTCTCGCGGCTGGGCGGCGGGCACGGCCGACGCGAGTACTTCGAGGCCGGCGCCCCCGCGCAGGAGGCGACGCGGGTGAGCTTCGCATGAGCCTCGAAGCCCAGTTCTACTGGGGCGGCGCCGGCCTGTTCGGGCTCTGGCTCGCCGCCTTCGGCCTCGCCCTCGCGGCCACCCGGAACGGCGCCGTGCACCCCCGCCCGGCCTCCCAGGAGTTCGGGCCGGAGCCGGAGGCTCCCGCCGTCGTCGCCCTCCTGGCCAACGGGTGGCGCTCCGTCGACCACGCCGCCGCGGCGACCCTGCTGGACCTCGCCGCGCGCGGCCTGGTCGAGGTGCGACAGCCCGCCGACGACCCCGCACTCAGCACGGTGCACCTCACCGGCCGGGCGGCCACCGACCTGACGCCGTACGAACGGCGCGTCCTCGACCGGATCACCGAGCAGGCGGGCGAGTCCGGCGCCCCCGTCGGCGCGATCGCCTTCCGCGCGCAGGACCGGGCGACGTCGTGGAACGGCGCACTCCGCCGGGAGATCGTCGCCGAGGCCCGGTCGCGCGGCCTCTCCCGGCCCCGGTTCGGGGTGCTGGCGGCCGGCGCCCTGGCCGTCGGCGCGTTCTGCCCCGGGGTGCTGCTGGCCCTGGGCGGCCTCACCGGCGGGCACAACCTCCGCGCCGCGGTCGCGGTCGGCGTCCTCCCCGCGATCCCCCTGATGTACCTGCTGAGCAGGGCGCTCGGCGAGCGGGCGACCCGCCAGGGCCTCGAACGCGCCGGGCACTGGGCCGGTGTCCAGGCGTGGCTGCGGGCGCACGAGGACTTCGCCCGGCTGCCTCCCGCCGCCGTCGCTGTGTGGGACCGCTACCTCGCCTACGGCACCGCGCTCGGGGTGACCGCCCGCACCACCCGGCTGCTCGGCTTCGACGCGGGGGACAAGCGCCGGGTCTGGTCGTCCTACGGCGGTGCCTGGCGCCCCGTGCGCATCCGCTATCCCCGGCTGCGCCCGGGCTTCGGCGCCGGCACCCCCCGGCTGCTGCGCCTGGCGGGCGCGGCGGCCGTCGTGGTGGTCGGGCTGGTGCTGTTCGCCGCCCTGCGCCGGCCCGAATGGGCGGTCACCTCCGGCCCCGACGCGAGCCACTCGCTGCGCCGCCCGGGGCTGCTGCTGACGCTGGGCTGGGTGGGCATCGGACTGCTCGCCGTCGCGGTGGCCGGCCGGTTCGGCCGCGGGACGCTGTTCGTGGCGTTCCTCGCCACCATGCCCGGCAACTTCGCCAGCGGCCACGGCTGGCTCTCCCACGGCATGGACCACCCGGGGCTCCTGCCGGGGGAGACCGTCGCGGTCGTCTGCTTCGCCGCGGTCGCCGCCTACTACCTCGCCCTCGCCGTGCTGGAACGGCGCGCGCCGCGCACCGTCACCGGCGAGGTGCTGCGGATGGAGCCGCGCCGACACCCGAAGGCGCCGCGGTTCCTGGCCGTCGACACGGGCGACGCGGACCGCACCGTCGCCTGGGCGCTGCCGGCGGGGGCGCCGGCGCCCGCACCGGGAACGGTCGTCCGCCTGTCGGTGTCGGTCGCCACCCGGGCCGTCCGGTCGGCGGAGGCCGTCCCCGCCTGATCGGCGGCACGGCCCGCGCCCGACGGCCGCAAGCATCGGCAACGGCCCGGGCCCGACGGCCCCGAGGATCAGCGGCACGGCCCGCGCCCGACGACCGCGAGCATCGGCGACGGCCCGGGCATCGGCCCGCATCGGGCGGCCTCCCGCACCAGCGGGGGGCCGCCCGGCTTTTCCGGACCACCGGGGGCGGTCCGGCGCTACGGACGAACGGGCGCGCCGAGCAGCGGCAGCACCACGTCGTCGAGGATCTCGGCGATCACCCGGTCGGAGGCCACGGCCCCCTCGATCATCAGGGTGTCGCGGAGCAGGTCCAGTGGCAGGGAGACCACCCGCGGGGTGAGCCGGGCCCGGGCGATCTCCCCCCGGTCGGCGGCCCGGTGCATGATCGTGGCCAAGCCGTCCATCGGCCCGTCGGCCGTGAGGCCGGCGCGGAAGCGGGTGCGCAGTTCGGGGTCACGCATGATGTCGACCAGCAGCCCGTGCACGGCGTCCGCCGGCAGGTCGTCGAAGCGGTGCGCCAGACCGCCCAGGAAGGTGAGCAGGTCGGTGCGCAACTCGCCGGTGTCGGGCGGCTCCTGGTAGTCGGGGGCGTTGCGGCCGAGAGCGGCCATCACGAGTTCCACCCGGTTCTGCCAGCGGCGGTAGAGCACCGGCTTGCTGGTACGGGCCCGGGCGGCGACGCCGTCCATGGTGAGCCGGTCGTAGCCGTGGTCGACGAGTTCGGCCCAGACGGCGTCGAGGATCGCCCGTTCCAGTTCCCCGCCGCGCCGCCGGGTCGGCCCCGCGCCCGTCGTTCTCGCTCCGTCGTCCGCCACCGGTTTCCGCACCCGACCTTCGTAGATACGTTGCGTTTCCTATTGGGGGCAGTCTACTGTCCATCACAAGACACGCGCCGTATCTTACGGCTGAGCGACAGGGGGACCACCATGCCCGACACGTCCGACGCGCCTCGCAGCTGCGACGGATCCGGCACGTCCGGCACATCGGCCGCGCCCGACCTGCCCGACGCTCCCGGAAGGTTCGACACCGACGTCCTGGTGGTCGGCGCCGGCCCGGTGGGGCTCGTACTCGCGCTCGGGCTGGCCCGCGCCGGGGTCGACTGCCGGGTCATCGAGCGCGAGGAGGAGTTCCGCACGGCCGGGGTGCGCGGAAAGGGCGTCAACCCGCGGACCCTGGAGTTCTTCGACGACCTCGGGGTGGTCGGGGAGATCCTCGACCGCGGGGCGCTGAACCTGAAGGTCCGCACCTACCGGGGAGCCGAGCTCGTCCAGGAGGTCGACCCGGCCGAGTCCCTGCCCGCGACGCCCGACCGCCCGTACGGCGGGATGCTGCTGATCGCCCAGCACCACACCGAGGCCGTGCTGCGCGAGCGGCTCGCGGGGTACGGGGTCGCGGTCGAGCGGGGCAGCGAGCTCGTCGGCCACGCCCAGGACGGCGACGGCGTGCTCGCCACCGTCCGCCGGGGCGGCCGGAGCCTGCGGTTGCGGGCGCGGTACCTGGTCGGCTGCGACGGCGGCCGCAGCGCCGTCCGCAAGCTGGCCGGGATCCCCTTCCTCGGTGAGACCTGGGAGGAGGAACGTTTCATCATGGCGTCGATGGACCTCGACGGCCTCGATCCCGACCGCATGCACATCTGGAACCACCCCCGGTTCGGCGGCGGCGCGATGGCGCTGGTCCCGATGCGGCAGGACGGCACCTGGGCCGTGCACGCCGCCGTCGAGCCGGACGCCGACGGCGCACTGCCGGCCCCCACGCTCGACACCTTCCGCCGGCTGTTCGCCGAACGGGCCGGCCTGCCCGGGGTCCGGATGCACGAGCCGACCTGGTCCACCGTCTGGCGCCCCACCGTCCGCGTGGTCGAGCGCTACCGCGAGGGCCGGATCCTGCTCGCCGGGGACGCCGCGCACTGCCAGACCGCGGCCGGCGGCCAGGGGCTGAACACCGGCGTCCAGGACGCCCACAACCTGGGCTGGAAGCTCGCCGCCGTCCTGCGCGGAGCACCCGAGGCGCTGCTCGACAGCTACCAGGACGAGCGGCTGCCGATCGCCCGCGCCTCCCTGGCCGCCACCTCTGCCCACCACAAGGCGGTGTTCCGCGGCGACGGCGCCGACCTGCTGAGCGACCAGTTCCGCACCATGGCCGTCGACGGCGCCGACCTCACCGGCCTGACGCTCGGCTACCGTGGCGGCCCGCTCGGCCGCGACCTCGACGGCGCCACCGGCGTCCGGGCCGGCGACCGCGCCCCGGACGCGCCCTGCGCGACGGCCGACGGCGCGCCGACCCGGCTGTTCGACCTGTTCCGCGGGCCACACCTCACCCTGCTGACCTTCGGCGACCACCCCGGACTGGCCGACCTGCCCGCCGTGCCCGGACTGCGCCGGGCCGCCGTGCTCGACCCGGACGGCCACGCCACCCGCGCGTACGGGCTGCGCGGGAGGGCCGTGGTGCTGGTCCGCCCGGACGGGCACGTCTCGCTCACCGGGGCGACGGCGGACACCCGGACCGTCCTGGAGCACCTGCGGGCCTTCGCCCTCCGACCGGCCGAAGGCTCGGACCGGCTCACCGCTCGCGAGGGCTGAGCCCGGGGAGAGCCGACCCCGGGCTCAGCCGGCCCCGGGCTCAGCCGCCCCTGGGAGGGCCGGCCCTGGGGAGGCCCGCCCAGGCGTACACCGACCCATGGAAAGGCTGCCCCCCGCGGGAAGGCCGCCCCCCGGCGCCCGCCGACCGCTCAGGCCCGCTGGGCGACACCCGTCGGGGCCCCCGCCCGGGCCGCCCGCTCGTCGGCGTCGGCGAGCAGGAAGTACACCGGCGAGAGCACGAGTTCGATCACCATCAGCACCACCTGGAAGCCGTGCGGCCACCCGTCCGCGGCGATCGACAGCACCCGGCTGAGGCCGCCCAGCAGGAACACCGCCGCCAGCCACCGGACCGCCCGGGCGGGCACCGGAGCCTGCCGGGCGGCCCAGATCCAGGCCGCACCGTAGCCGGCGAAGATCGCGCCCATGAAGCGGCCGAAGCTGTCGATCGTCGGGCCGGGGTCGGCGATCCCGGGGATCGCGGCGTTTCCGGCCAGCAGGTGGAAGAAGCCGATCGCCACACAGGCGACGCCCATGATCCACGCGAGCACCCGCAGAGTCTTCGCCATGATCCCCATCACCCCGCTACCCGGCCCGACCGAACGCCAGGCTTATTTGACACGTGTCCACTAAGCTAGCGCCGACTAGTGGACATGTGTCAAGTAACCTGTCCGCCATGCCAGTCCAGGAACGCCGCAAACGCCTCTCCCCCGCCGAGCGCCGCGCCCAGCTGCTCGTCGTCGGCGCCCGGGCCTTCGCCACCCGGCCGTACGAGGAGGTGCTGATGGAGGAGGTCGCCGAGCAGGCCGGGGTGTCCCGCGCCCTGCTCTACAAGCACTTCGCGAGCAAGCACGAACTCTTCGCCGAGGTGTACCGGCAGGCGGCCGGGGAACTGCTGGTCCAGACCCGCTTCGACCCGGCGGACACCCTGGTCGAGCAGCTGGTCGAGGGCATGGACGCCCACCTCGACTACTTCGTCGCCAACCGGCACGCCGTGCTGACGGCCAACCGCGTCCTCGCCGGGGACCCGGTCATCCAGACCATCATCACCGAGGAGCTGGACACCCTGCGCACCCGGTTGCTCGGCGTCCTCCCGCTCGCGGACGAGGGCGCGCGCCAGGCGGTGTCCCAAGTCCTGCGCAGCTGGCTGGTGTTCGTACGGGTCCTGGTCCTGGACTGGCTGACCGAGCCGAGCTGCACCCGTACCGAGCTGCGCGACGCCTGCATCGGCGCGGTCCTCGGCGCGCTGCGGCCACTACTGCCGGCCGATCCGGCGCCCGAGTGGGGGCGGTGACGGCCGGGACGCGGTGACAGCCGGGGCGTGGTGACGGCCGGGACGCGGTGACAGCCGGGGCGTGGTGACGGCCGGGACGCGGTGACGGTCCACCCGGCGTGGCAACCCGAACCGCGCGACGGTCCCGAAGCGGTGAGGGTCCCGACGCGGCGACCGCCCCGACGCGGTGACGGCCCCGGCGGGGTCCGTGGGCATACCATCGACCGTGGCGGAAGAGCCCGCCAGGGCTCAAATTCCGCAGACAATACGACAGTTGGATGGCCGCACCCCCCGGCCCGTCGCCCCCGAAGGGATCCATGTCCACCGCCGCGCACGAGACCGCGACCCCGCTCCCCCCGCTCCACAGGCTCCCGGTCACCCCCGCCCAGCCGCCGCGCCCGACCACCCTCCCGGACGGCACCCGCGCCTGGCTCGTCACCCGCTACCGCGACGTCCGGCAGGTCCTCGGCGACCCCCGCCTCACCCGGGCCGACCTGCACGAGGTCGGCACCGCCGGCGGCACCGCCGACGTGGCCGCCAACCCGGCCTCGCTCTTCAACCAGGACGGCCCCGCCCACCGCCGGCTGCGCGCCACCATCCAGAAGGCCTTCACCCCGCGCGCCATCGCCGGCTGGCAGCCGTGGGTCGCGGCCGCCGTCCAGCAGGCCGTGGACGCACTGGTCGTCGCCGGACCGCCCGCCGACCTGGTCACGGCCTTCACCCGGCCGGTGCCCTTCGCCGTCACGACGCGGCTGATGGGCCTCGACGGCGACGGCCCCGCCCACCTGGACGAGGAGCGGCTGAGGCGCTGGACCCTCGCCCTGCTCGCCCAAGGCGGCGACCCGGCCGAGGACCACGGCCCGGCGCTCGCCGAATTCCGCTCCTTCACCGAGGGGTTGATCGCCCACCGGCGCCGTGCGCCCGGCGCCGACCTGGTCAGCCGGCTCGTCCGGGCCGCGGACCAGGACGGCGGCGTCCCCGAGGACACCCTCGCCTTCCTCGTCCTCGGGCTCACAGCCAGCGGCAACGAGAGCGTCACCGGCGCCCTCGGCAACGCCCTGACCTACCTCCTCGGCGAACGCGCCGACCACTGGCCCCTGCTGGCCGACACCGGCATCGCCGAGCGCAGCGTCGAACGCCTGCTGCACTTCATCCCGCTCGGCGACGAGGAGACCACCCTCCGCCGCGCCACCGCCGCGATCGAGGTCGGCGACGTCACCATCCCGGCGGGCGCCGTCGTCGCCGCCGCCCTCGGCAGCGCCAACCGCGACCCCGCCGTCTATCCCGCGGGCCTCGACGCCGACCTCGCCCTCCCCCTCGACGCCCCCACCCTCGCCTTCAGCGCCGGCCCCCACTACTGCATCGGCGCCTGGCGGGTCCGGCTCGAGATGCGCGAGTCGCTCCGCCGCCTGGCCACCGCCCTGCCCGGCCTGCGTCTCACCACCCCCGTCGACGACCTCCCCTGGCAGCTGGGCACCACCACCCGCAGCCCGGCCGCGCTGCCGGTCACCTGGTGACCGGGCGCCCCCGCGACCGGGCCGTTCCCCGGCCCGGCCGTCCCCGGGCCCGGCCCTCGCCGCGGCCCCGGAACGGCCGGCGGTCCGGCCGCTACGCCCACAGCCCCTCGCCCAGCACCCCGCCCTCCGGCACCCCCGGCAGCACGTACGCCACCGCCGAAGCCGTGTGCACCAGGAAGGGGTTGAGCGCGTCCTTCACCGCCAGCCGCTCCTGCACCCGGTTGAACTGGGCCGGATCCCGCACGAAGGCGCAGAACAGCAGCCCGCGGTCGTCCGGGCCGTCGTCGTAGCTGTAGCCGCGCCGCAGCATCCGGGCCCCGGAGTCCAGGCGGGGGCTGGCCAGGCGGACGTGGGCGGTGCCGGGGATGACGTACGAGCCGTCGGGGTTCTTGGCGTAGATGTCCGGGTCGTCGTGCTCGGCCGTGCCGGTGAGCGGGGTGCCGTCGGCGAGACGGCGGCCCATGGCCAGGTCCCGCCGGTCCTCCGGGAGGGCGGCGAAGGCGGCGGTGTCCATCCGGATCCGGCGGTAGACCAGCACCGTGCCGTGCTCGTACGGCCCGGGCGGGCCCCACACCCACTGCCGGGCGGCCGCCTCGTCGGGGTTGGCCGTGCCGTCCTTGTAGCCGAAGAGGTTGCGCGGCGTGGTGCCCGGTGCGGTCCGCGCCAGGAAGCCGGACTGGCTCCAGCGGACCCCGGCCCCCGCCGACTTCGCCGCGGCACCGACCAGTTCGGCGACGACCGTCAGCGGCCAGCGGTCGGCGGCGCACAGCTGCACCACCACGTCTCCGCCGCCGCGCGCCGGCTCGAGCCGGTCACCGGGGAAGGCCGGGACATCGGCCAGCACGGACGGCACGTTCAACCCCAGCCGCGCGGCCAGGCCCGGTCCGACCCCCACCAGGCTGCTGAGCTGCGCCGGCTCCCCGCCCCGCAGCCGCGGGTCCGTCGAGGTGCCGTCCGCCGCCCCGCCGAGCACCGCCGTCAACTCGCCCAGCAGGGAACGCAGCGCGCCGCGCCCGTCCGCGGTGGTGGCGGGCGCCAGGTCGAGTGCCAGCAGCACGGTGGCCGGCTGCTGCGGGGCCGTCACCCCGGCCTGCCGCTGCCCGTGGAACGGAACGGCCGCCGGCGGGGCGGGCGGCGGCGGCGCGGAGGCCGACCGCCCGTGCCCCAGCGCGACGACCCCGGCACCGAGTCCGGCACCGACCCCGGCGGCCAGTACCGCGCCGCCGCCCGCGATCAACGCCCTCCGGTGCACACCGCCTCCGGCGGCTCCCGGTTCTTTCCGGACCTTTCCGGTTTCCGCATGCATGACCGACATTGGAGACGATAGAACACCCCTTATGCAACTTTTGACTGCGCGTCAATTCCGAATCCGCTCCGCATTCCTGTCCGGCAGGCGGCCACCCGGCGGCCCGCTCGCGCTGCTGCTCGCCGGCTCCCTCGCCCTGTCCGGCTGCTCCTCCTCCGGCACCTCCTCCGACGCCCGCCACCCCGAGGGCACGGTGGTGCGGGTCCCCCAGGACTTCCCGAACATCCAGAAGGCCGTGGACGCCGCCCGCGAGGGCGACACCGTGCTGGTCTCCCCGGGCACGTACCAGGAGAGCGTGCGGATCACCAAGCCCCGCGTCGTGCTGCGCGGCGCCGACCGCAACACCGTCGTCCTGGACGGCGGCGTACGGCTGGTCAACGGCGTCACCGTCACCGGCCCCGGCTCGGTGGTCGAGAACCTCACCGTGCACGGCTTCCTCGCCAACGGCGTGCTGTTCACCGGCGTCACCGACGAGAAGCTCCAGCAACGCGGCGCCGGGGGCTCCGCCTACGACCCGCTGGACACCGCCCGGTTCCCCGCCGTCCAGGGCTTCCGCGCCACCCGGGTCACCGCCTACGACAACGGCCTCTACGGCATCTACGCCTTCGACGCCCGAGCGGGCGTCATCGAGGACTCCTACGCCTCCGGCGGGGCCGACTCCGGCATCTACGTCGGCCAGTGCAAGCCCTGCGACACCCTGGTGCGCGGCAACACCGTCGAGCGCAACGCCGTCGGCATCGAACTCACCAACTCCTCCGACGGGCTGTACGTCCTCGGCAACCGCGTGGTCGGCAACAGGGTCGGCGTCACCGTCAACTCCAACGACCTGGAGGCGCTCGCACCCCAGCACGGGGCCGTGATCGCCGGGAACGCCGTCACCGACAACAACGCCGTCGACACCCCCGAACAGGCCGACGGCGGCTTCGGCATCGGGATCGGGATCGGCGGCGGCACGGCGAACCGGATCGAGCGCAACCTCGTCCGGGGCAACCGGGCGGCCGGCGTGGTCATCACCGACCCGCCCGGCCACCCCGCCGCCGGCAACCAGGTCCAGGGCAACCGCACCGAGGCCAACGGCGTCGACCTCGTCCTCGCCTCCGCCGACCCCGGCAACTGCTTCGCCGGCAACCAGCCCGCCGTCCAGAGCCCCGACGACCTGGAGGGCCTGGCCGCCTGCGGCACGCCGAGCCGCGGCCCGCTGCCCGCCGGCCGTACGGCCCCGGTCCAGGCCCCGCCCGGCATCCCCTTCCACCAGGTCAAGGCGCCGCCCGCCCAGCCGTCCCTGCCCGACCCCGGCGCTCCCGGCCGGCCGGCCGTCGGACTGCCGGGAGCCGTCGACCCGGAGGCCTACCCGCTCCCCGCGACGGCCGACGCGCTGCCGAAACCGTGACCCCGGGGGGCGCGCCTGCGGGACGTCGGGCGGGCGGTCCGGCGGACGGGGCGGGCGGCCCGGGCGGGGCGGGCACCGCCGCGCTCGCGGGCGGCGCGCCGGCGGGCCGGGCGCCGGCCGCCCGGGTGTCCGAGCGGCGGGCCCGCGCCGTGGTGCTGGGACTGGCCCTGACCGGCGGGTTGACCACCCTTGTCAAGGGCGTTTCCGGACTCTGACCACCCAGCTGGGAATGCTCTGTGAAGGGCGGCCAAATCTGTAGCGGTCATGCCATACTGCCTCGGTGACCTCAGCCAGCGTAGCCACACCCCCGCAGCGCAGCAGGCCCCAACTGGGCCGTAAATTCGCCATGCTGTGGTCGGCCTCATCGATCTCGGCCGTGGGCGACGGCATGCGCGACTCCTCGCTGCCGCTGCTCGCGCTGACGGTCTCGGACTCGCCGAAGGCCGTCTCGCTGGTCGCGGTGTCCGGTTCGCTCCCCTGGCTGCTGATGGCCCTGTTCGGCGGTGTCGTCGCCGACCGCTTCGACCGCCGGCGGCTGATGTGGACGATCGACATCGGACGGGCCGTCATCGTGCTCGGCTTCGCCGGCTGGGTCTTCCTCGCCACCCCGCCGCTGGCCGCGCTCGCCGTCCTGGCCTTCGTCCTCGGCTGCGGGGAGACGGTCTTCGTCAACGCCGCCACCTCGGCCATCCCGGACGTGGTCCGGCCCGACCAGCTCGACGCCGCCAACGGCCGGCTGCAGGGCGGCCTGCTGGTCGGACGGATGGCCGGCCCGCTGGTCGGCACCACCCTGTTCGCCCTCGCCGCCGGCTCCCCGTTCACCGTGGACGGCATCTCCTTCGCGCTCGCCGCCGCCCTGGTCTTCGCCACCGGCCGCTCCACCGCGCCCCGGCCGCACACCGGCCGCCCGGTGTTCACCGAGATCCGCGAGGGTGTCCGCTGGCTCTACCAGCACAAGCAGCTGAGGCTGGTCGCCACCCTCTCCGCCCTGGCCGGAGGCGCCTCCGCGCTCGGCATCACCATGCTGGCGCTGCTGGTCACCCGCACCCTGGACGCCCCGACCTGGGCCTACGGCGCCGTCCTCGCCTCCGGCGTGGTCGGCGGCACGGCCGCCAGCACGCTGGCCGGCCGGCTCGGTCAGCGGATGGGCCGGCGGGCCCGGATCGCGCTCTCCTTCGTGCTGATGGGCTCCGCGCTGCTGCTGATGGGGCTGAGCCCCTCGGTGGTCCTGGTGGCGGTGCTGTTCGCGGTCGGCAACTTCGGCGTGGTGACGTGGAACGTCCAGGCGATCTCGCTGCGCCAGCAGATCGTCCCGAAGGAACTGCTCGGCCGGGTCAACAGCTGCTACCTGATGCTCACCCGGATCGGCATGCTGGTCGGCGCGGCCCTGAGCGGCTGGATCGGCTCCGCCGTCAACGTCCGCACCCCGCTGGTCATCAGCGGCGTCCTGCTGCTCGCCGCGCTCCTCGCCCTGCCCAGGATGGGCAACCTGGAGCCCGCCCCGGCCCCCGCCGACGACCGCGCGGCGGCGGAGCCCGTGGAGCAGCCGGCGGACTGACCGGCCGGCTCCGCCCCGCCCGGGCGGCAGCCCGCTCCCCCGGCGGGGGGAGGCGGCTCCACCCACCGGCCGAGGCGCCGCCACGGCTCCGGTTGCGAGGGTGGGGGCGCAGCACCCGCCGGACCGGAGAGCAGCCCATGACCGCCGAAGCGCCGACCACCGCCCCGCACACGCCGCCGCCCGGCGCCCGCCGACGGCTACGCGCCGCCTGGACCGCCCTCCACACGCCCGTCCCGGGTGTCCCCCGCTGGGCCCGGATCGCCGCCCGGGCCGTGCCGCTCATCGTCCTGCCGTCCAGTGCCTGGCGGATCGCCACCTGCACCCTCCACGTCCCGCTGGACGGCGGTAGCCGCCCGGACTCCGGAAACCTGCCCTGGTGGCTGCCGCTGGAGCTGTACGTCGTCCTGCTGTCCGCCGTCTCCGAGCTGCTGGCCCTCTCCGCGCTGGGCCTGGTCGCCCGCTGGGGCGAGGTCTTCCCGCGCTGGCTCCCGGTGCTGCGCGGCCGCCGCGTCCCGGTGGCGGCGGCCGTCGTCCCGGCCGCGCTCGGCGCCGTCGCACTGGTCTGCCTCACGGCCCTGTTCACCGTGATGCTCTCGCTGGGCCGCACCGTCCAAGGGCGCCCCCTGGGTGACGGCATCCCGGTGTTCGCCGGGGACTGGCACACCGTCGTACTCCTCGCCTGCTACGCCCCGCTGCTGCTCTGGGGCCCGCTGCTGGCCGCCGTCACCGTCGCCTACTGGCGGCGGAGGTCGTCGGGTGCGCACGCGTGCACGGGCTGAAGGCCTACGATGGCCGCATGGGCACCGGCACCGATCTGGCAGATGCGCACGGCTCGCAGCAGCGGAGCGAGGTGCGGCTGGACGTCGCCGCGTCCGTGCTGGCGCTGCTCGCCGACCGGACCAGGCTCGCGCTGCTGGAGCGGCTCGGGCGGGGCGAGGCGGACGTGACCACGCTGACCGAGGCGACCGGGGCCGCCCGCCCCTCGGTGAGCCAGCACCTGGCGAAGCTCCGGCTGGCGGGTCTGGTCGCCACCCGCAAGGACGGGCGGCGGGTCGTCTACTCGCTGCGGCACGGGCACCTGCGGCGGCTCGTGGACGAGGCGCTGAACGTCGCCGACCACCAGATCGGACACCTGCCGCCGCACGACTGAGGCCCCCGCCCCTGCCCCTGGCGGCGGAGTCCACCGGGCGGCGGATCCGTTCGCCCAACAGGTGCACAGGTACGCACGCATTGACTATGGTGGAGGCGTCATCCGCCACCGCCGCCCCCGGGACGGGTCCCATGCCGAGCGTGCTGCGCGATCGCACCTACCGCCACCTGTTCACCGCCCAGGTCGTCGCCCTGGTCGGCACCGGACTGGCCACCGTGGCCCTGTCGCTGCTGGCGTACTCGATCGCCGGCCGCGACGCCTCGGCGGTGCTCGGCACCGCGCTGGCGATCAAGATGGTCGCCTACGTGACGATCGCGCCGATCGCCGGAGCGCTCGCCGGGCGGATCCCGCGCCGGGCGCTGATGGTCGCGATGGACCTCACCCGCGCGGGAGTCGCGCTCACCCTGCCCTTCGTGGACCGGGTGTGGCAGGTCTACCTCCTGGTCTTCCTGCTCCAGGCCGCCTCCGCCGCCTTCACCCCGACCTTCCAGGCCACCATCCCGGACGTGCTGCCCGCCGAACGCGACTACACCCAGGCGCTCTCGCTCTCCCGGCTCGCCTACGACCTCGAATCGCTGTTCAGCCCGGCGCTCGCCGCCCTGCTGCTCTCCGTCGTCCCGTACGACTGGCTGTTCGCCGGCACCACGGTGGGCTTCGTCGCCTCCGCGGCGCTGGTCGTCTCCGCCGTCCTGCCCACGCCCCGCCCGGTCGAGCGCACCGGCGGGATCCACCGCAGGGCGGCCTTCGGCTCCCGGCTGTTCTGGGCCACGCCCCGGCTACGGGCCCTGCTCGCGCTGGACCTCGCGGTCGCGGCGGCGGGCGCGATCGTCTTCGTCGACACCGTCAACGTGGTCCGCGACCACTTCCACCGCCCGGCCGGGGCCGTCTCCCTCGCCCTCGGTGCCTACGGCGCCGGCTCGATGCTCGCCGCACTGCTGCTGCCCCGGCTGCTCGCGCGGGTCAGCGACCGCTCCGTGATGCTCCCCGCGGCCTTCGCCCTGCCCTGCGTCCTCGCCGCCGTCACCGCGATCACCGCCACCCCGGCCGGGACCGGCAGCTGGCTCGCCCTGCTCGCCGCCTGGGCCCTGGTCGGCGCCGGAAGCTCCGCCGTCCTCACCCCGGGCGGCCGGGTCGTCCGCCGCTCCGCCGCCGACCCCGACCTGCCCGCCGCCTTCGCCGCCCAGTTCTCCCTCTCCCACGGCTGCTGGCTGCTCACCTACCCCCTGGCCGGTCGGCTCGCGGCGGCCGCCGGCCTGCCCGCCACCGCCGCGGTCCTGGGCGCGGTGGCCCTGGCCGCCGCCACCGCCGCCGCCTCCCTCTGGCCCACCCGCGACCCGGACGCCCTCAGCCACCTCCACACCGACCTCCCGCCGGACCACCCCCACCTCGCCGACGCCCGCCCCACTCCCACCGGCGCCTGGCAGCACGGGCACCGCTTCGTGATCGACCAGCACCACCCGAGCTGGCCCCGCCCCCGGCCGGCGGCCCTCGGCTGACGGCGCGCCCGCTCGGACGGGGCGGCGGCACCTCAGGATGGTTGCCGCCGGTGCTCTGCGCCCCGATGCCGGCCGGAGTCGCAGCCGCCGGCGCGGGCTCAGGTGTCGCAGCAGCCGTGCCAGGGGGCGCCGAAGCCCAGGCCGTCGGGACGGAACTCGGCCCGCACGCCGCCGTCTTCCTCCTCCTCCTCGTCCACGTCCTCCTCGTCCACGTGCTCCTCCAGGACCAGGCCAAACAGGGATCCTCCGAACCGGACGGCGAAGGGTGCGATCGCGATGTCCTGGTACTGCCGCTCCGGAAGAACGTCCAGCCACTCGTCGAGCAGCAGCCGGGCCGCGCCGATCGGCTTCTGCTCGCCGTCCGCCGTGGTACCGGTGAACCGGATGCGCGAGTCCAGGTGCCGGCCGGCCGCGTCGAACCGGTGCAGCACCGCGCACCAGCGCTTCCGGGACGGCCAGTCGCCGCCGGCTCCAGCCCTCGGGGAAGGCCGCGGTGACCGACGCGAAGAACTGGGCGCCCTGCCACCGCCCGATGGTGCTCGTGCGGTAGTCGGGCTCGTGTCCGATCGGGATGACCTCCGGAATGCCCATGCCGAGGCCGTAGGCGCCACCTCGGACAACGGGCGGCGACGGCCTTGCGGCCGGTCCGCGCTGAACGGGCCTCGAACGCGGTGCCGGGTGCCCGCCTGTCCGGCCCGGCGGCCCCGCCCCGAGAGGCGCCCAAAGTGGGAAGTCGGCCGGACCGACGTCCCACGCCGGGCGGCCGCCCGCCCCCGCCCCGCGCGGTGCCGCGCCGGGCTCAGCGGATAATGGCCGGTGGCCCGCGCCGCCCGGCGCCTGCGGCGGCGATCGAGCGAGAGGTGGAGGGCGGATGGCCCTGGAGGAAGGACGGCGCGTCAGGTTGGCGGAGGACCTCGCGATCGGCGAGGCGCTCGCCGGGCAGGCCGGTGCCGTCGTCGGGTTCCTCTCGCTGGGGGCCGGGCTCGAGGGGACCGTCGAGCGGGTGGACGGTGAACTCCCGGAGAGCGCGGGGGTCCGCGAGTACCAGCGGCTCAAGGCGCTGTTCGACGACTACGGGCACACCATGCCGGTGGCGAGCCGGGAGCGGTTGGAGGCCGAGATCGCCGCGCTGGAGCCGGAGTGGGTCGGGCACCGGGAGCGCGGGCGCCGGGTGACGGTCCGGGTCCGCTGGGACAACGGCCTCGTCCTCGACGGGGCGCACCAGGACGTCCTCACCGCGCTCTGACCGGACGGGCCGGCCCCGGCCGCCGGCCCTACGCCCGCGCGCCCCGCGCCTGTCCCCGGGCCCGCACCCACGCCGCCTCGCGCAGCAGCCGCAGGCCGTTGAGGCCCACGATGACGGTCGAGCCCTCGTGGCCCAGCACACCGAGCGGCAGCGGCAGGGTGGCGACGAGGTCCCAGGCGACCAGCACCGAGATGAACACCGAGGCGATCACCAGGTTCTGCACCACGAAGGACCTCGCCCGTCGGGAGAGCGCCACCATGGCCGGGACGGTGGCGAGTTCGTCGCGCACGGTGACCGCGTCGGCGGTCTCCAGGGCGAGGTCGGAGCCGGCCCGGCCCATCGCGACGCCGGTGTGGGCGGCGGCCAGGGCCGGTGCGTCGTTGACGCCGTCGCCGATCACCAGCAGCCTGCGGCCGGCCGCCTCCTGCTCCCGGACGGCGGCGACCTTGTCCTGCGGCAGCAGCCGGGCCCGGACCTCTGCGATGCCGACCTCGGCGGCCACCGCGGCGGCGGCGCGCGGGTTGTCGCCGGTGAGCAGCATCGGGGCGCGGCCGGTGAGGCCGGTCAGCGCGGACACCGTCGCGGCGGCGTCGGGGCGCAGCCGGTCGGCGATGCCGAGCACGCCGACGGGCAGGCCGTCGACCTCCACCAGGACGGCGGTGCGGCCGCGGGCCTCCACCTCGGCGACGATCGCCGCGACGGTCCCTCCGCCGGGCCCGGCGGCGGCGGTGACGGCGGCGGAACCGGCGGCGGTGACGGCCCCAGCGCCCCCGCGGCCTTCCCGGCCCCCGCGGCCTTCCCCGCCCTCCGGCCGGGGGAGGCCCGCGTGCAGCCGCTCCGGCGTGCCGACCGCGACGATCCGGCCCTCCACCCGGGCGGTCACCCCGATCCCCGGGACGGAGGCGAAGTCCTCGGCGGCCGGCACCGCGAGCCCGCGGGACCGGGCGGCGTCGACGACGGCGCGGGCGAGCGGGTGCTCGCTGGGGTGCTCGGCGGCCGCGGCCAGGGCCAGCAGCCGGCTCTCGGTGAGCCCGGACTCGGGCAGGGGCCGGAGGTCGGTGACGCGCGGGGTGCCTTCGGTGAGGGTGCCGGTCTTGTCGAGGGCGACGGCGTCGACCTGCCCGAGGCGTTCCATCACCACGGCGGACTTGACCAGCACGCCGTGGCGGCCGGCGTTGGCGATGGCGGACAGCAGCGGCGGCATGGTGGCGAGGACGACGGCGCAGGGCGAGGCGACGATCATGAAGGTCATCGCGCGCAGCAGCGAACCGGTGAGGGCGGCGCCGAAGGCGAGCGGGACGGCGAAGACGGCGAGGGTCGCGATCACCATGCCGATGGAGTAGCGCTGTTCGACCTTCTCGATGAACAGCTGGGTCGGCGCCTTGGTCTCGGAGGCCTCCTCGACCATGGCGACGATCCGGGCGATCACCGAGTCCGAGGCGTCCCGGTCGACCCGGACCCGCAGCGCCCCGGTGCCGTTGAGGGTGCCGGCGAACACCTCGTCGCCGGGCTGCTTGGCGACGGGCAGCGGTTCGCCGGTGATGGTGGCCTGGTCGACCTCGCCGGCGCCGTCCAGCACCCGCCCGTCGGCGCCGATCCGCTCCCCCGGCCGCACCAGGACGGTGTCGCCGACGGCCAGGTCCCCGGTCGGCACGGTCTCCTCGGTGCCGTCCTCGAGGAGCCGGGTCGCGGTGGCGGGCGCCAGGTCGAGCAGTCCGCGCACCGAGTCGGCGGTCCGGGCGGTGGCCAGGGCCTCCAGCGCGCCGGAGGTGGCGAAGATGACGATCAGCAGTGCGCCGTCCATCACCTGGCCGACGGCGGCGGCGCCGAGCGCGGCCACGACCATCAGCAGGTCGACGTCGAGGGTCTTCTCGCGCAGCGCCCGGAGTCCGGCCAGGGCGGGCTCCCAGCCTCCGCTCGCGTAGGCGGCGGCGTACAGCGGGCCCCAGGTCCACGCCGGGGCACCGGCGAGCTGCATCGGCAGCGCGATCAGGAAGAGCAGGGTCGCGGCGGCGGCCCAGCGGGCCTCGGGCAGCGCGAACACCCGGGTGCGGCGGCGCGGGGCGGTGTCCGGGCGTGGTGCGGCGGTGGGCGCGAGGCGCTCGGCCAGGGTGGTGGGCATGCGGAGGCGACCCTTCGGGCAGGGTGGGGCCGATGACCCGTCCAGCATACATGAACATATGAACGCTCCTTCATGCGTCGGTTGTACTATGGGCCGCATGGGTCATGGAGCCGCCCCCGCAACCGCCGTCCCGCACACGCGCCTGGACGCGACCAGCGCCGCCCGGGTGGCGACCACGCTGCAGGCCCTGGCCACGCCGTCCCGGCTGCTGATCCTCTCCCGGCTGCGCGAGGGGCCGTGCGCGGCGACCGAACTCGCGGCCGAGGTCGGCATGGAGCAGTCCGCCTGCTCCCACCAGCTGCGGCTGCTGCGCAACCTCGGCCTGGTGGTCGGGCAGCGGCAGGGCCGCTCGGTGGTCTACGCGCTCTACGACAACCACGTCGCGGCGCTGCTCGACCAGGCGGTCTACCACATCGAACACCTGCGGCTCGGGCTCACCGACGAGCTGGACGCCCCGGAGTAGCGCCGTGGGCCGGCCGGTCCGGCGGTCCCGCCGGGCCGGCCCGGCACCCCCGCGACCGTACGCACGCGCACCGCCCGCGGCCCCGGAACGGCGCGCGTGTCGGGCACCGCCGGAGCCCGGTTCCCCTACCATCGGAGTCCGTCCGGGCGGCGTGCCCGGCCGCTCTGGGGGGAGTACCGGGTGATACGGATTCTGCTGGCCGAGGACATGCACATGGTCCGAGGCGCGCTGGTGGCGCTGCTGGACCTGGAGGACGACCTCGAGGTGGTCGCGGAGACCGAGCGCGGCGACCTGGTGGTGCCGAAGGCCCTGGAGACGGGGCCCGACGTGGCGATCATCGACATCGACCTGCCCGGCATGGACGGCCTGACCGCCGCCGGCCGGCTCAAGTCCGAGCTGCCGCAGTGCCGGTCGCTGATCCTCACCAGCCTCGGGCGGCCCGGCACCCTGCGCCGGGCGCTGGAGGCGCAGGTCTCGGGCTTCCTGCTGAAGGACGCGCCGCCCGCGCAACTCGCCGAGGCGGTCCGCGGGGTGGCGGCGGGTCGGCGGGTGATCGACCCCCAGCTGCTGCTGGACGCCTTCGACAGCGGCCGCAACCCGCTGACCCTGCGGGAGACGGAGGTGCTGCGGGCCGCCGCCGGCGGCGCCGAGGCGGCGGAGATCGCGGCGGCCCTGCACCTGTCGGTCGGGACGGTCCGGAACTACCTGACGACGATCGTGACCAAGCTCAACGCCCGCAACCGCATCGACGCGATCCGGCTGGCCGAGGAATCCGGCTGGCTGGTCTGACCGCAGGGGTCAGGCCGGCACCTCGGCGACCAGGTGGAACCACCCGCGCCCGTCCGGCCCGGCGCTGAGCCGCCCGCCGACCTCGGCGAGCCGCACCTCCAGGTTGTCCAGGCCGCCGCCGTGCCGGTCGGCGTCCCCGAGCGCTGCCCGCTCGGGGACGCCGTCGTTGGAGAGGGTGAGCCGCAGCCGCCCGTCCTCCGCCCGGCCCTTGACGACGCAGCACTCGGCCTTGCTGTGCCGCAGCAGGTTGGTGACGCCCTCGCGCAGCACGGTGGCGAGCACGGTGTCGGCCTCGCCGGCGGGCTGGATGCCGCCCAGGTCGAAGCGGGCCTCGATGTCGGCGGCGGAGAGCACGGAGCGCGCGGAGAGCGCCTCGCTCTCCAGCGACATGTCGCGGTAGCCGCGGGCCACCGCGCGCACGTCGGCCAGGGCCTGCCGGGAGATCTCCAGCACCCCGCCGAGCTCGTCGAGCGCCCGCTCCGGGTTGGCCGTCACCAGCCGGCAGGTCAGCTCGCTCTTCAGGGTGATCGCGGAGAGGCTGTAGCCGAGCAGGTCGTGGAGGTCCCGGGCGAACCTCAGCCGCTCCCTGGTGACGGCCAGCCGGGCCAGTTCCTGCTGGGCCTGCTGCACCTCGATGACCAGCTGGGCCAGCCTGGTCAGGCCGAAGACGATCAGCCCGGTGAGCGCCGTCGCCACGGTGAGGTAGACCGCCTCGGCCACGCCGATGCCCAGCAGCGCGCCGCTGACCCCGGAGAGCAGCACCACCGCTCCGAAGGCCGCCCCGGCCCGCCGGCCGGGCAGCAGGAGCAGCACCGAGGAGCCCAGGAAGCCCGCCATCCCGCCCCAGGCGAAGCCGAAGAACACCAGCGGCAGGTAGGTGAGCACCGCCTGGGCGAGCAGCGTCCAGCGTCCGCAGCGCTCGCGGACGCGGTGCATCCGGGGCGCGCAGTGGACGAATTGCAGGGCCGAAGCGGCCGTGAATGTCAGGCTCGCGACAGCGAATTGGCTTTCCGTCGGATGGCTCGTCGACATGTTCAGAAAGCCGACCACGACGAAGCCGAGCTGCACGATCACCACAATGGCCAACGCCAGCTTCGGCGGGGGGGCGTTGAAACCGGCCGGTCTGTTTTCCCCGGCGGGCCGACCCCCCGCACCGCCGGACCCGTCCGACCCCCTCCGCACACGTACGGTCCCACTCAAGCTGTACTCCCCCCAAGCGACTTGGGGGGAGTATAGGGCGCGATTATCGCCGCGAGGACACCTCGTTCGCACACTCGTCCCAGCCGGGGAAATCGGCCGGATCCACCGGCTGCTCGCCGACCGGGCGGCTGCCCTCCGGCAGCGTGCCCAGGACGAAGCCGCCGACCCTGCTCTCGGCCCGCCAGTCGACCCGCAGCGCCCGGTCGGCCAGTTCGATGTCGCCGCTGCGCAACGCGCAGGTCGCCAGGCCCATGGCCGTCCCGACCAGGTACATGCTCTGGGTCACCACACCGACGTGCTTGAGCGTCAGCGCGTACGCGAGGCCGCTGAACCTCCAGGAGAGCCGGCGGTGCCGGGAGGTGATGGCGACCACCACGCCCGGCGGGGTGGCCAGCCGGGCCCCCACCGCGGCCTCGGCGAACAGCTCGTCGAGCTCCTCCCGGCTCTCGTTCACCGCGATCAGGCAGTGCTCGCCCGGCGCGTAGTAGTAGATCCCGTCCGGCAGGCCCTCGCAGTCCCGCACCGCCGGGTAGAACTCCAGCTCGTACGCGCCGTCCCCGCTGGGGTACGGGCGGTCGCTGACCGGCTCGCCGGACGGGTCGTCGGCCGCGGCCGGCCGCAGCCCGCGCACCCGGACGGTGCGGTGCAGGAACTCGCCGAGCTGCTCCGCGGTGAACGGCGCGGCGCCGAACTCGCGGATCGAACGGCGGCCCTCGATCACCGTGGTCAGCACCGGGTCCCCTGCCAGCACCTGCTTGAGGTCGGGCCGGGCCAGCGGGTGGCGCCGGCCGGCCGGGAGCGGGCGCAGCGCGGGCTCGGGATCGGTGTGCCCGCGCAGCGGGTACGTCGCGCCGAACGGGCCGTCGTGGCGCCCGGTGGTGCTGCGGGTGTGGAAGAACAGGTCCACCCCGGACCACGCGGCCAGCACCGGATCGGCGTCCTCGCCGAAGGTCGGGGCGGACAGCCGGATCAGCTCCACCGAGGACCGGGGCGCCGGCCCGCCGTCCTCGGCGACCGACAGCAGGCCGGCGCCCGCGAGGTGGGCCAGCACCGCCAGGACCGCCGGTTCGGACAGGCCGGACTCCGGCACGATCTCGGCGGGCCGCACCGGGCGGCCGAGCATGCCCACCACCCGGGCGCTCTCCGGCCGGTGCAGCTCGACCCGGTGCAGGGCGGTGGGCGCCTCCAGCACGAAGCCGGCGCCCTCGGTGCGCAGGAAGGCGAAGCGGGACAGCCGCACCGGCCGGCCCGGTTCGACCGGCCCGGGGTGGAACCGGGCCTCCTTGGCCAGCGGCACCACCGACAGCAGCGGCTGGGCGGCGTCCTCCAGGCCGAGCGAGCGCACCACCAGGTGCTGGAGCCGGTGCAGCACCCGCAGCACCTCGGTCTGCCCGGCGCGGTCGGGCACCGGCTCCCCGCCGCCGCCGGCCGGGAGCGCCCCGGCGAAGACGTTCTCCAGCATGATCGGCCCGAGACCCATCCGCCGCAGGGTCTCCCCCACCAGCGGGTGCGGACGGTCCAACCGGAAGTCCCCCCAGCCGGCTCTCAGCAGCAGCGAGCCGTCCGGCTCGACCGGCTCGACCAGGACGTCCTCGCGCAGGGACCACAGGGCGCGGGGGCGGGCTCCGCCGGCGGCACGGGCCGCGGCGAGGATTCCGTCACTGGTCGGCATGGGGTGACTCCTCAGTGCTGGTGGCCCGGCGGGCGGGGGCTCCGCCGGGCGGTCCGACCGGAGCGGTCAGACGAACAGGGGGATCGGATTGAGGTCCTCGTAGCGGGTGGGCCGGGCCACCCGCCCGAGGGCGACGGGGACGTCGAACAGGCGGCCCGGGGCGAACCGGGCCCACATCTGGCGCAGGCCGGGGACGACGACCTTGACCACCGGCAGGCCGATGTCGGGTCTGGTCTGGTCCAGCACCAGCAGGTCGAGGCCGTGGGCGCGGACGGTCGCCACGCAGGCGGCGACCTCCTCGCCGAGGTCGCGGCGCGCACCGGCCGGGTAGTCGGCCGGTCCGCGCGCCGGCCGGGCCGGGTCGGGCAGCAGGTAGGGCTGGTTGCGCACCGTCGCCGCGCGCCACCAGGAGAGCAGCTCGGGGTCGTCCAGGTCGTAGCCGGTGCCGTCGGGGGCCGCGCCGAGGACGGCCGGCAGCAGCTGGCCCATCTCGGTCAAGGCCCGGCGCAGGGCGATCCGGGCGTCGAAGTGGGCGCCGAAGCCGAAGACGATGTCCTCGGCGGGCTTGTCGGTGCGGCGGGAGAGCACCGCGAAGACCGGGATGCCGAGGTCCGAGGTGAGGTCCAGGGCCCACACCTCGCGGCCCAGGCCCGCGTAGAGCTCCATCGTGTCCCGGCCCCAGACGTCGCCGAACTCCGCCGTCCGGACGGCCGGTTGCCGGGTGCGGTTGTACCACCAGAGCGCGACGGCGTCCCGTTCGACGAGTTCCAGGAAGCCGTGCACGATGGCGTCCTCCAGGCTGCTGCCGGCCGCGTTGCCGTTGGAGTCGGCGCGCAGCGCCCGGCTGCCGGCGGGCGGCAGGACCGGGCCGACCGCGCAGCTGTAGTAGAGCATCCCGGTGGGCAGCAGGCGCCGGCGGCCGTCGGCCAGGGACCACACCGGCGTCCAGTCCACCGGCTCGCTCTCGTCGAAGGGCGCCGGCACGTGCTGGAACACGGAGTGCCGCTCGTTCCAGCGCTCCCGGTCCACGTACTGGCGCGGGTCGAACAGCTGGCAGGAGTCAGGGTGGACGGCCTCCGCGGCCAGCTCCCGGTAGCTGCCGCGGATCCGGGTCTCGTCCCCGTGCAGCGCCCCGGAGTGCCGCTCCAGCGCCTCGCACAGCGCGCTGACCTTCGCCTCCAGCGGGGTCGCGCCCTTGCCGCCGCTCATCTGCCGCAGGCCGGCGCGCAGTTGGGCGAGGTCGCCGGCGCCGGCGACCGGATTGCGGCCGGACAGGTAGCAGTTGATCCGGACCGGGGCGCGCGGGTCCCGGCGGATCTCGGCGATCACGCCGGTCACCGGGCTGACCAGGTGGCCGTAGCGCTCGTAGACCTGTTCCGGCGTCCGGGCGCGGTGGCAGTCCGCGCCGTCCGCCTTGGGACGGGCCACCGGGACGACCGGCCGGGCCAGTTGGGCGGCCATCAGGCCCGGGTCGCCGCACTCCGCGCACTGCGGGCGGCGGACCACCCGGTGGCCCCGTACGGCCAGGCCGAGGCTGTCCAGCACCCGGATCTCCCGCTGCCCGTCGTGCCGGTGGCCGGCCAGCCACTTGACGGCCTCCAGGGCGGCGAGCTGCGCGCCGAGCGCCCGGACGGCCGGCACCGAGGTGTCCGGCCGGGCCACCGGGCCGGTCAGGCCCAGCGCCCGCTGCACCGGCACCTCGGAGCGCCGGTGGGCGCGCAGCCGGTGCGCCAGGCAGGTCCAGCAGGGGCCGTCGGCCGCGCCGAACACCGGCCCGACCCAGGGGCTGGAACCGCCGGGCTTGACCGCCAGCCAGGGCCGCCCGGCGGCCCGGTGGGCGGCGTCGACCTCGCGCAGGGCCGGATCGAGGTAGTCGGCGCAGACCACCACCGACAGCGCCCCGGCGCCGTCCGCACCGGTCACCGGCAGGCCGTTGTCCCGGCAGGCGCGCTCCACCTCCCCGGCGTCGGCGCCGCCGACCGCGAGCACCGCGGCGCCCGCACCGATCCCCGCCAGGGCGGCGTCACCGTCCAGGCCCGCCAACTCCCAGTAGGCACGGGCCGAGCGGTGCTCGGGCCCGGCGGCGGGCTCGTCGCGGTAGCCGATCAGCCCGGCTCGCGCGAGCCGGGCGATCAGCTGCCGGGCCCGGCCGTCCGGGAGTCCGGGGGCGGCGTCCCGCAACACGCCCGCGAGGTCGCGGGTGCCGTCGAGCAGCGGCACCAGCCGTTCGATGCCCTCGCCCTGCAGGGCGGTCACGCCCTGGTCGGAGACCAGGTAGGCGGCGTCACCGGGCACCACCTCGGTCCGCAGGTGGCTGCGGAAGCCGATCGGGCGGCGGTCGGCGGCGGCGGCCGGCGCCACGGGGACGGGCGCGGCGGTCGAGTCGGCTCCGCGGATCACCGGAGGACCCCCTACAGGCCGTCGGTCGAGAAGCAGACGCACAGCTGGGCGCGCCCGGCGGCGGGGTGGTCGAGGTCCACGATGGTCAGGTCCGGGTCCTGGTCCCCGGCCGGGGCGAGCAGGTCGGTCAGGTCCAGCGATTCGAGAAGAGCAGTTCCGAACACGTTCTCCCCCAGGTGTCGTGATGGTCCGTCGGTTCTCGTGGGCTCCGTCCCGGGCCTCCCCGGAGCGGCACCAGGATTCTGGGCTCGCGGCCGGATCCGGGGACAGTGCCGGACTCACCGATCGACCGTGAAATCCTCACGCCCCGGCCCCTTCCCGAGTCATCCCCGATCGGTGAGGCCGGCACTGGGGTGCGGGCCCCACCGGATGCCATGGTGAAGACGCTGCGAGGCGCATCCCCGCCTGTGGGGTCAGCGAGGCCCGAAGGCCTTCGTGAGCTGCGACTTCGCGACGCGACGCCTTCGCGACGCCGGCGCCTTCGCCACGCGGCACGGAGCACTGAGCACGAAGGGAGACTCCGGTGGAGATCGGCATCCTTGGCCCACTGACCGCCAGGCTCGGACGGACGTCGGTGGTGCCGAGCGCGGGGAAGCCCAGGCAGGTCCTCGCCCTGCTCGCCCTCCGGTCCGGCACCAAGGTGCCGGTGGAGACGCTCTTCCACGAGCTGTGGTCGTACGACCCGCCGCGCAGCGCGGCCACCACCCTGCAGACGTACATCCTGCAGCTGCGCCGCATGCTCGCCAAGGGCCTGGCCCCGGAGGGCACCTGTCCCAAGACGCTGCTGCGCACCCAGTACAACGGGTACCTGCTCGACGTCCCCGTGGAGCAGACCGACGCGGCCAGGTTCGACCGGCTGCGGGAGGCCGGCCAGGCGGCGCTGCGGGCCGGGGACTGCGCGACCGCGGCGATCCAGCTGCGCGCCGCGCTGGACCTGTGGCGCGGGCCGGCCATGGCCGACCTGCAGCTCGGCGAGATCCTCTCGATCGAGGCCGTCCAGCTGGAGGAGAACCGGCTGTGCGCGGTCGACGACCGGATCAGCGCCGATCTCGGCCTGGGCCGGCACGCCAGTCTGATCGGCGAGTTGGCCTCGCTGACGGCCCGCCACCCGATGCACCAGAACCTGCACGCGCACTACATGCTGGCCCTCTACCGCTGCGGGCGGGCCTCCAACGCACTGGACGTCTACCGGCGGCTGCACGGCACGCTGGTCGAGTCGATCGGCCTGGAGCCCTCCCCCAAGCTGCAGCGGCTGCACCACGCGATGCTCAACGCCGATCCCCAACTGGACGTCGTGCAGCGCGAGCCGGACCTCGCCCGGCTGTGACGCGCGACGGCCGCTGCCGGAGAGGGGGGCTCCGGCAGCGGCCGTCGGTTCGGGGGCCCGGACGTCAGACGGGCTGGTTGCCGTGCTTGCGGCGCGGCAGCTCCGCGTGCTTGGAGCGGAGCACCGACAGCGAGCGGATCAGCACCCGGCGGGTCTCGGCCGGGTCGATGACGTCGTCCACCAGGCCGCGTTCGGCCGCGTAGTAGGGGTGCATCAGCTCCTCGCGGTACTCCTGGATCAGCAGGTCCCGCGTCGTCACCGGGTCGGTGGAGCCGGCGATCTCCCGGCGGAAGATCACGCTCACCGCGCCCTCCGCGCCCATCACCGCGATCTCGTTGGTCGGCCACGCGAAGGACAGGTCGGCGCCGACCGAGCGGGAGTCCATCACGATGTAGGCGCCGCCGTACGCCTTGCGCAGGATCAGCTGGATCCGCGGCACCGTGGCGTTGCAGTACGCGTACAGCAGCTTGGCGCCGTGCCGGATGATGCCGCCGTGCTCCTGGTCCACGCCCGGCAGGAAGCCGGGGACGTCCAGCATGGTGACCAGCGGGATGTTGAAGGCGTCGCACATCTGGACGAAGCGCGCGGCCTTCTCGGAGGAGTGGATGTCCAGCACCCCGGCCAGCGACTGCGGCTGGTTGGCGACGATGCCGACGACCGAGCCGTTCAACCTGGTCAGCGCGCAGATCACGCTGTTCGCCCAGCGCTCCTGGAGCTCCAGGTACTCGCCGTCGTCGGCGATCGCCGCGACCACCCGGCGCATGTCGTACGGCTGGTTGCCGTTGACCGGCACCAGGTCGAGCAGTTCCTCGCAGCGCCGGTCGGCCGGGTCCGCGGTGGGCTCGACCGGCGGCAGCTCCATGTTGTTCTGCGGCAGCAGCGAGAGCAGGTAGCGGACCTCCTCCAGGCAGGTGCGCTCGTCGTCGTACGCGAAGTGCGCCACCCCGGACACCTCGGCGTGCACGTCCGCGCCCCCCAGGCCGTTCTGGCTCACCTTCTCACCGGTCACCGCCTGGACGACGTCCGGACCGGTGATGAACATCTGCGAGGTCTCCCGGACCATGAACACGAAGTCCGTCAGCGCCGGCGAGTAGGCCGCGCCGCCGGCGCACGGGCCGAGCATCACCGAGATCTGCGGGATCACGCCGGAGGCCCTGGTGTTGCGCTGGAAGATGCCGCCGTAGCCGGCCAGGGCGGTGACGCCCTCCTGGATCCGGGCGCCGGCGCCGTCGTTCAGCGACACCAGCGGGGCACCGGCCGCCAGGGCCATGTCCATGATCTTGTGGATCTTCTGCGCGTGGGCCTCGCCCAGCGCACCGCCGAAGATCCGGAAGTCGTGGGCGTACACGAAGACCGTCCGGCCGTGCACCTCTCCCCAGCCGACCACCACGCCGTCGGTGTACGGCTTGCGGTCCTCCAGGCCGAGGCCCGAGGCGCGGTGCCGGCGCAGCGGCTCCAGCTCGACGAAGGTGCCCTCGTCGAAGAGCACGTCCAGCCGCTCCCGGACGGTCAACTTGCCGCGTGCGTGCTGGCGTTCGGTGGCGTCCGCGCCCGGTCCGTCCTGGGCCTCCCGGTGCTTGGCGGCCAACTGCTCGACGGCGGTGCGCATCTGCGGCCCGAGCGCCGCGGTCCGGGGGTGCACGGGGGCCCGGACCGGGGCGGGCGGCGGGGCGGGGCTGCCGACGACGGTGCCGAGGCGATCGGCGAGTCCGCTCTGGATGGTGGTCAACGTACTTCCCCTCTCGGAACTTCGGCCTCGTACTTCGGCTCGGCGTCGGTGCGGGCCCGGTGCGGGCCCGGCGCCCCGGCCCGGGGTGCTGTCCACGGGTCCCGCGCTCGGGCCCCGGGCTCGGGCCCCGGGCTCAGAGCCCGGCGGCCGCGCGCAGCTCCGCCGCGCGGTCGGTGCGCTCCCAGGTGAGGCCGTCCGCTTCGCGGCCGAAGTGGCCGTAGGCGGCGGTCCGGGCGTAGATCGGGCGCAGCAGGTCCAGGTCGCGGATGATCGCGGCCGGACGCAGGTCGAAGACCTTGGTGACGGCCTCCTGGATGCCCAGCACCGGGACGGTCTCGGTGCCGAAGGTCTCCACGAACAGGCCGACCGGCTCGGCCTTGCCGATCGCGTACGCGACCTGCACCTCCGCCCGGCGGGCCAGCCCCGCGGCGACGATGTTCTTGGCGACCCAGCGCATCGCGTACGCGGCCGAGCGGTCCACCTTGGACGGGTCCTTGCCGGAGAACGCGCCGCCGCCGTGGCGGGCCATGCCGCCGTAGGTGTCGACGATGATCTTGCGACCGGTGAGGCCGGCGTCGCCCATCGGGCCGCCGACCTCGAAACGCCCGGTCGGGTTGACCAGCAGCCGGTAGCCGCTGGTGTCGATGCCGAGCGAGGCCAGCTCGGGCTCGACGACGTACTCCCGGATGTCGGGGACGAGCAGCCCCTCCAGGCTGATGTCGGCGGCGTGCTGCGAGGAGACCACCACGGTGTCCAGGCGCACCGCGCGGTCGCCGTCGTACTCGATGGTGACCTGGGTCTTGCCGTCCGGCCGCAGGTAGGGGATGGTCCCGTTCTTGCGGACCTCGGACAGGCGCTTGGACAGCCGGTGCGCCAGGGCGATCGGCAGCGGCATCAGCTCGGGGGTGTCGTCGCAGGCGTAGCCGAACATCAGGCCCTGGTCACCGGCGCCCTGCCGGTCGAGCTCGTCCTCGGCGCCCTCGACCCGGGACTCGTAGGCGGTGTCGACGCCCTGGGCGATGTCCGGGGACTGCGAGCCGATGGAGACGGAGACCCCGCAGGAGGCGCCGTCGAAGCCCTTCTGCGAGCTGTCGTAGCCGATCTCCAGGACGGTGCGCCGGACGATCGCGGCGATGTCGGCGTAGCCGGAGGTCGCGACCTCCCCGGCGATGTGCACCTGACCGGTGGTGATCAGCGTCTCGACCGCGACCCTGCTGGCCGGGTCCTGGGCGAGCAGCGCGTCCAGGATGGCGTCGCTGATCTGGTCGGCGATCTTGTCGGGGTGGCCTTCGGTCACGGACTCGGAGGTGAACAGGCGGCGGGCCATGGGTGCTCCGTAAGGGTCGGCGGCTGGAACGGGGCGGAAGGACGGGCGGACGGAACGGCGCGGGGTGGCGCGGACGGGCGCGGGTGGGGGGAACGGCGCGGGGTGAACGGCGGCCGGTCCCGGCCGGCGGGGCGGCGGGGACCGGCCGGGCGGTCAGTTCGCTTCGAGCAGCCGCTTGAGCTGGACGAGTTCCTCGGCCATCTCGTTGCGCTGCCCGACCACCACGTCCTCGTCGACGTGGGGCGGCAGGTTGACGGTGAAGCGGACGGCGACGTGCTCGCCGTGCTCCTGGAGGTCGAGTTCGGCCTCCTCCTCCTGGCCGCGGATCAGGGAGTGGATGACGTAGCGGCGGGAGCCGGTGCTCCGGGTGCCGGTGATCCAGGTCTCGATGGGGCCCATCACGGACTGCACCTGGAACCTGCCGTCCCGCTCGCCGTCGACCGCCTGGAAGAAGGTGGTCCACTCGGTCAGGTTGGGCACGTGCCCCAGGTAGGCGCCGACCGTGGCGAGGTCGCCCCTGATGTCGATGCCTCCGGTCACGGGGATCATTGCGGTTGTCCTCGCTCTCTCGTGGTGCGGGCTGCTGCGGAAGGGGTGTCCTGTCGTGGGCCGGGCCGGAGCCGGGCCGGCCGGTCAGAGCCGGGCCGCGCCGGCCGGTCGGCCGGTCGGCCGGTCGGCCGGTCGGCCGGCCGGTCAGAGCATCCCGAACTGCTCCCGGACACCGCCGATCAGCTCCCGCGGCGAGCCCGGCGGCTCCTCCGCGCTGCCCCGCAGGGTGCTCTGGAGCAGGGCGGCGAGCGGCAGCACGGTGGGCAGGTGCGGGTCGGCGAGGCCGATCAGCAGCTGCTGGTGGGCACCGTCGGCGAAGGCGGCCTCCCCGGCCGCGTCCGCGCCCTTGATCAGCGCGCCGGCCTTCTCCTGGTACCCGGCGACCACCGCGGAGCGCTCCTCGGCGCCCGGGGCGGCCAGGGTGTCGACGGCCGCCTGGCCGGCGAACAGCCCGGCCTGGACGGCGATGTCGATGCCGCTGCAGAAGAACGGGTCCAGGAAGGCCGCGGCGTCACCCGCGATCGCGTACGACTCCCCGGCCAGCTCGGTGGCGCGGAAGCGCCGGTTGAGCGCCGGCAGCACCGGCAGCAGCTGGTCGGCGCCGGCCAGCAGGGTCTGCAGCGGGGCGGCCTCGTCGACCTCGGCCCAGAACAGCGACTCGATGTCGCCGCCGTAGCGCCGGGCGTGCTCGTCGCCGACCACCACGCCGACGCCGACCCGGCCGCCGCCCATCGGGATCACGAAGACGTAGCCGTGGGTGATGCCGATGATGGTCATCGTGCCCTCGACCGCCAGCTCGTGCTCGCGCTCGGGCTTGAAGTGGCTGAACACCGCCTCGCGCGGGTCGAGTTGCTGCTCCGGTTCCTCCCGGGTGCCGAGCGCCCGGGAGACCAGGGCGGACTTGCCGCTGGCGTCGATGACGTAGCGGGCGGACAGTTCGGCGATCCCGGCCGGGGTGGCCGCGGTGAGCCGGACGCCGCTGCCGTCCGCCGCGAACTGGACCTCGGTGACGGTGTGCAGCGGGCGGTAGCTCGCGCCCTGCCGGATCGCGTTGTCCACCAGGATCTTGTCGAACTTGGAGCGGTCCAGCCGGACCACCGCCGGCAGGTCGCAGCCGGCCGCCCGGGCGAGGGTCAGTTCCAGGCCGAATCGGCCGGTGGCGTTGAGGAAGCGCACGCCGGTGGCGGCCCCGAAGGCCTCCTTGACGTCCTCCACGCCGAGTCCGCGCAGCAGCGGCAGGGTCTCGCCGGACCACGACTCCGGCAGGTGCGGGGCCGGCTGCATCGCGCGGTCCAGCAGCAGGACGCTCAGGCCCGCCCTGGCCGCGGCCGCCGCCGCGGTGGAGCCGGCCGGGCCGGCTCCGATCACGATCACGTCGGTGGTCACGCGGCGGCTCCCAGGGCGGCGGGCGCAGGTTGCGCGCCCGCCTCGAAGTGGCTGACGAAACTGTCCAGGATCCGGCCGAGGCGGTCCTCGAAGCGGCGCCGGTAGGCGTCCCGGTAGTCCTGGTGGGCGGGGTCGGACGGGCTGCCGCCCGGCTGGGCCGGGAGCAGCTCGTAGGCCCGCTCGGCGGTGACGAGGCAGCCGCCGTCCTGCTCGGTGAAGCGCCAGGCGCCGAGGTGGTCGGCCATGCCGGGCGGCGGGTTCGGGCTGAAGAACTCGATGTCGCCGCCGGGGGCGAGGAAGCGGACGGTGCGGACGAACTCGGTCCGGCCGTCGCGCTCCACCTCCAGGTCGAACTCCTGGTGGGCGCCGTCGTCGTAGTGCACCCGGACGGCGGTGATCCGGTCCCAGACGGCGTGCCAGGAGGCGATGTCCCAGAACAGCGCCCGGACTTCGGCCACCGGGGCGGCGACCGGCCGGATGACGCTCAACAGGTCGCTGCGGTCGGCCACGTCGGCGGAGGCGCCGGACTCGGCGGGCGCGGCGGCCGCGACGCGGTCAGCGGGCGACATCGGCCTCGACCGCCTCGCGGAACAGCTGCAGGTTCTGCTGCAGGTGGCCGGAGAGCCGGCGGCCGAACTCGGCCTCATCGGGCACCGGCGCGGCGGCCGGGTCGCCGGCGGGCGGGGCCTTCAGTTCGAACTCGCGGGTGGCGGTGACGGTGGTGCGGCCGTCCTGCTCGGCGAAGGTCCAGCGGCCGGCCATCCGCTTCAGCAGCGGCGGCGGCGTGGTCTGCACCAGCTCCAGCTCGTAGGGGGCCCGGCAGTAGCGGACGCCGCGGACGGTCTCCTGACCGCCGGGGCGCTCCACCGTCATGGTGAACTCCTGGTTGTAGCCGTCGCAGTAGAGCACCTGGACGTCCAGGGTGTCCGGCAGGATCGCGGGCCAGCGGTCCAGGTCGGCGAAGGCCCCGTAGGCGGCCTCGATCGGCGCGTCGATGACCACGCTCTCGGTGATGGCGGCCACGGCGCTCACTCCCCGCCCCGGCCGGTGAGCACCCGGCGCCAGGAGTCCAGGGCCAGCTTGGAGTGGCCGGCCAGCATGGTGGTGACCTGCTCCTCGGTGCTCGCCGTGTCGGTGGCCGGGTAGACCAGCGGGGCGACCTCCTCGTGGAGGTTCCACACGTGGGTGACCTCGACGTGGGTGTGCGCCGGGTTGTCGGCGGCCGGGGTGAAGCGCCAGATCCCGCCGTGGTGCCTGAGGAACTCGGGCGGCTCGGGCTGGAAGAACTCGATCTCGCCGGGCCGGCAGTTGCGGATCGAGCGGACCCGCAGCTGGGAGCCGTCGGTCTCGGAGGCGACCGTCATGAAGAACTCCTGGTAGCGCCCGTCGTCGTAGCGGACGTCGATCTCCTGCACGTGCGGCAGGTACCGGGGCCACGCGCGGACCTCGAACAGCGCCCCGTAGACGGCGTCCAGCGGCGCCTCGATCACCAGGGTCTGCACGGTGCGGTGGGCGAACCCGGGGTGGGTGTCGATGGTGAGCCCGGCCCTGGGGCTGACGGTGGTCATCTCTGCTTCGCTCCTTGGCTGTTGCGGTGGTTCGTCGGGTCTCAGGCGCCGAGCCAGTCCTCGCGGCGGCCGGCGAACAGGTCGACCATCGGGGTGTTCATGGCCCAGTGCGGGTGCTCCAGCGCGGTGGTCTCGCCCCAGAAGTCGGGGTTGGTGAACTCGAGCATCACGTTCATGTGCCACTCGTGGCCGAGCGGCGTGAGCGTGAGCTTGTCGTCGGCGAGCTCGGCCAGGCCGCGGCTGACGATCCGCTCGACCTCGGGCTTGAAGTCCTCGAGGAAGCTGGAGCCGAACTGGAACTCGTACTCCTTCAGGTCGACCGCGAAGGCCTGGAGGATGTTCATCACGTAGCGCTCCTTGCGGACCCGCGGGGTCAGCTGGGAGGAGACGGCCGAGATGAAGTGCTCGCCGCGGTTGACGGCGGCGATGTAGCCCTCGACGTCCTTGCGGCCGCCGACCCGGTAGTCGTTGATGAAGCTGTAGGCGCTGGGGCCGACGCCGAGGATCTCGACGTTGTTCCGCAGGAACGTCCACTCGTTGTAGACGTTCTCCCAGCCCGGCCGGCAGAAGTGGTCGAACATGTAGTTGTGGAAGCCCATGTTCTCGGTGGCCTCGACCAGGTCGCGGTACATGTTGCGGACGTACTGCGACTCCTTGTCCACCAGCGGGGCGACCTTGCCCATCTTGATGAACTTGTCCTGCGGGGTGCCGGGGTGGATCCGGTACAGGTAGGTGGTCAGGTGCTTGACGTCGAGGTCGCGCAGCACCTCGAGGTCGCGCTGCCAGGTCTCCCGCCGGTGGCCCGGCAGGTTGTACATCATGTCCATCTGGATGTTGTTGAAGCCGCGCGAGGACAGCTCGTTGATGGCCTTGACGGACTCCTGGGCGGCGTGCGGGGAGCCGATGATCCGCAGGATGCTCTCGTCGAAGGACTGCACGCCCAGGCTGACCCGGTTGATGTACGAGTCGGCGACGTAGTCCAGCTTGTCCGGGGTGTAGTCGCGGGCGTTGCCCTCGAGGGTGAGCTCGTAGTCCTTCGCCACCGGGTAGTTGGCGAAGATGGTGTCCAGGATCCGCTTCAGGTAGGCGGTCTTGAGCAGCGAGCCGGTGCCGCCGCCGATGTAGATGGCGCGCAGGCTGCCGGTCTGGAAGCGCTTGTAGGACGCCCAGCGTTCGAGGTCGGCGACGATCGCGTCGACGAAGCGCGCCTCCTTGTTGCGCGGGTCGTGCGGGGAGAGCTGGTCGACGAAGTACGGGCAGGAGTAGCAGCGCACCCGGCAGAACGGGACGGACAGGTACATCACGTAGTCCTGGCCGGTCTGGTCGAGCGCCAGCTGCGGCAGGAACTCCTGGCCGGAGCGGTTCTCCCAGAGCGCCGGCGGATACAGGATGAACGGGGTGGTGTACTTCTGCGGGTACGGCTGCGTGGTGACGGGCGCGGTCATGCGGGGGTCTCCAATCGGTCTTCACGGGCTGGGGAGCCGGCGGCACTCCTCGGGCGGCTGACGTTCCGTCAGGACCCGTCGCGCGGCTCGGCGTACATCGGCAGGCCGCCCTCGGGGCGGAGGGTCATCACCGGGCCGGCGACCACCCGGTGGCCCGGCACGGACCGCAGCCGGAACTGCTGCACCACGGTGGTGAGCAGCAGCTGCGCCTCCATCAGCGCGAAGTGCACACCGAGGCACTGGCGTTGGCCGCCGCTGAACGGGACGTAGGCGTAGTGGTGCTGCTTGGCGGCGTTCTCCGGGGTGAACCGCTCCGGGTCGAAGCGCTCGGCGTCCGGCCAGTACTCGGGGTGGCGGTGCACGACCCAGGGGCAGATGGTGATGCTGGCGTCCTTCGGCAGCGGCAGGCCGCCCACCTCGTCGGGGCCGTTGCCCCAGCGGGCCAGCAGGTAGATCGGCGGGTAGAGCCGCATCGCCTCCTGGACGACCTGCTTGGTGTACGGCAGGTCCGGCAGGTCGGCCACCGTCGCGGTCCGGCCGGCCAGGCGGGTGTCGACCTCGTGCTCGAGGCGCTCCAGCACCTCGGGGTGCTCGGCGAGCAGGTGGAAGGTCCAGGTCAGCGCGTCGGCGGTGGTCTCGTGGCCGGACAGCAGCAAGGTCATGACCTCGTCGCGCAGCTGCTGGTCGCTCATCCCGCGGCCGCCGTCCTCGTCGGTGACGGCCATCAGCAGGGAGAGCAGGTCCCCGGTGTCGACGGGGTGTTCGCGGCGGCTGGCGATGATGTCGTGGATGACCTCGTCCAGCTCGGCGACGTTGGCGTTGAACCGCTTGACGAGCGGCAGGAAGGGCAGGTTGACCATCAGCGGGCCGAAGGGGTTGCCGAGCAGTTTGGCGAACTGCTCGCTGACCTCGCTGAACGCGGAGCCGACCTTGCCGGCCTCGTTGATGATGTCCATGTTGAACAGCGTCTGGCCGACGATGTCCAGGGTGAGCTGCATCATCTCGGCGTCGACGTTGACCGGGCCGTCCTCGCCACGGGCGCCGCGCTCGCGCCAGCGGTCCAGCATCCGCAGCGTCGCGCCGGTCATCATGTCGCCGTAGGTGGCGACCCGCTGCTTGGTGAACCCCGGTTGGATCAGCCGCCGTTGGCGGTGCCACAGGTCGCCGTCGCTGGTCACCAGGCCCTTGCCCATGACGCGGCCGAGCAGCAGGAAGGCCGGGTGCGGGGCCTTGCTGTAGTTGGCCGAGTTGGTGGCCAGCACGTGGCGGATGTGGTCCGGGTCGGAGAGGAAGTAGAAGTACTGGTTGGCCAGGAAGCGCACCTTGACGGCGTCGCCGTGCTGCCGGAAGACGTCGGTGAGCAGGGTGATCGGGTTCTTCGAGAAGCCGCGCGCGACCCCGAGCGGGGAGCCGCCGGTGGCGACCGCCCAGGTCTTCGCGGGGCGGGCCGCGGCCCCCCGCTCCGGGGCGATGGTCATCGGGCCGCCGCCTTTCCGCCCTCGATGCCGACGGGCCGGCCGATCAGGTAGGTGACCGGCGGGCCGCCGCGGCCCTCGGGCTTCAGCACGCCGGTCTCCCAGGAGTAGTCCGGCGCGTCGAGGTCGTGCACCATCTCTCGGAGCTCCTCTGTGGTGTAGGTGCGCAGGTTGGAGGCGATGCCGTCCCACGTGAACGCGAGCGGCACCAGCGGCACGAGGTAGCTGAAGAACAGCCGGCTGTAGCTCACCGGCCGCAGCCGCGACGCCCACCCCCAGACCAGCAGCGGGCCGAGCGGGACGGTCAGCAGGATCGGCGCCCAGCGGCGCTCGGTGAACTCGAACACGGCGATGGCCTCGCGCCGGCGGTAGGCGTCCGCCAGCACCCGGCGGGCGGTGTGCGGCCGCAGGTGGTGGAAGCCGGTGAACAGGGTGCGCAGTCCGGACAGCCGCTCGGGCACCGCTGTCGCGTCGACCGACTGCGCCTCGTAGCGGGTGCGGCCGTCACCGACGGTGCGGACCGCGGCCGCCAGCGCCTCCCGGTTGGGGTACTTGTCGGTGAGGACCAGCTCGACGTCGGCGTCCTCCTCGGCCAGCCGGCCCTTGAGGACCGTCCAGGGGCCGGAGCCGCCCGAGCAGAGGTCGACGATCCGGGAGACGTCGTGCTCGCGGACCAGTTTGGCCAGCAGCGGCACCACCGGCGCGTAGACGTCGCCGCGCAGCACGATGGCCTCGCGCAGCAGGTCGGTGATCGGGTTCCGCAGCACCGCGGGGAACCAGGAGAGATCCTCGAACTCGAACAGGTGACGCCGTTTCATCGCAACTGACCTCGCTCCACTGGATGGCGCCGTTCGGATTCCTCGGCGGTCGACGCCGGACAACCCCATACTCCGCACTGGAATTCGAGCGGGCCATCCTCAAAACCATGCAGCGCTCCGGTCAAGCCCCGGCGGGCCGCTGCATACCGAGGGCGAGTCGGCGCGCTTACCGCCTCCGAGCAGTCGGTATGCCCGCATAGCGCAGTCGCCGGAAAAGGCGCTCAAGCGGCGTTCGAGCGGGACTCGAGGGGGTGCCGCAAAAGCCGGTGAAGAATTGCCGGGCACCGAATTCCGTTCGCTGCGAATCGAATTGCCACCGACGAAAGGACTTCCCCATGTGGGAGTACGAGCACAGCGTGGTCGCCGACGTCACCCCCGAGGCGGTCTGGGCCCTCTACAGCGACACCACCAAGTGGGAGAGCTGGGACCAGGGCCTGGACGCGATCGAGCTGCACGGCCCCTTCGAGGTGGGCACCAAGGGCCACCTGAAGCCCAAGGGCCAGGACGGCTTCCCGTTCACCCTGATCGAGGCCGAGCCGAACAAGCGCTTCACCGACGAGACGGTGGTGAACGGCCTGGTCCTGCACTTCATCCACATCCTGGAGGCGCAGGCGGACGGCCGCACCAAGATCACCCACCGGGTCGAGATCACCGGCCCGGCCGCCGCCGAGGCCGCCCCGCACGTCGGCCCGGCCGTCACCGCCGACATCCCGGCGACCGTCGCCCGCCTCGCGGAGCTCGCCGCGGCCTGATCGGCCCCTTCCACCCAGACGACACGCCCCAGGAGGCGCACGTGTCCATCATCGAGTCCAGGACTTCCACGGATGCGGCGCCTCCCGGGGCGCCCGCGCGGGCCGCGGCCGGCCCGGGCCACCGGGCCGCCGCCGGGATCGTCCTGCTCCTGCTCTGCCTCAGCGAGTTCATGATCTCGCTGGACTTCTCCATCGTGAACGTCTCGCTGCCCGTGATCCAGGGCGACCTCGGCTTCCGCGCCGGGGACCTGGTCTGGGTGGTCACCGCGTACGTCCTCGCCTTCGGCGGCTTCCTGATCGTCGGCGGACGGCTCGCGGACCTCCACGGGCGCCGGCGCGTGCTGGTGCTCGGCCTGGCCGGCTTCACCGCCGCCTCGCTGCTGGCCGGACTCGCGGGCTCCCCGGGGCAGTTGGTCGCCCTGCGGGCCGTCCAGGGCCTGTGCGCGGCGGCCGTGACCCCGGCCGCACTGGCCACCCTGACCACCACGTTCACCGGCGAGAAGGAGCGCCGGCAGGCGATGGGCGCCTGGGGTGCGGTGCTCGGCGCCGGCTTCGTCTCCGGCGTGGTCGGCGGCGGTGTCATCACCCAGTACCTGGACTGGTCCTGGGTGTTCTGGATCAACGTGCCGATCGGCACCGTCCTCACCGTGCTCGCCGCCCGGCTGCTCGGCCCCGGCCGCGACGGCCGCCGGCCGCGCCGGATGGACCTGCCCGGTGCCGTGCTGATCACCGGCTCGGTGGTGGCCCTGGTCTTCGCGCTCTCCGAGAGCAGCGTGACCGGCTGGACCTCCACCCGGGTGCTCGGCGCCCTCGCGCTGGCCGCGGTCGGCGGCCTGGCCTTCGCCGCGGTCGAGGTGCGCAGCGCCGAACCGGTGCTGCCGCTCGGCCTGCTGAAGCTGCGCCGGCTGGTGGTGGCCAACCTGGCCAACGTGCTGATGATGGGCTCGTTCTTCGGCCTGGTCTACACCGTCACCCTGTTCCTCCAGGACGTGATGGCCTTCTCGCCGCTGCGCACCGGCCTGACCTTCGCGGGCGCCGGGGTGGCGGGGCTGGCGGCCGGCGCGGCCTCCGAGCCGCTGGCCCAGAAGTTCGGCGCCACCCGGGTGCTGATCACCGGCGCGCTGTTCCAGGCCGCCGCCACCGGGGTGCTGGCCGCCCTGCCGACCAACGGCACCCAGCCGTTCGTGTCGGCCTGCACGGTGGTGGTGAACTTCAGCGGCGTGGTGGCGATCGTGATGATCAACCTGGCCGCGACGGCGGACGTCGCCGACCAGGACCAGGGCGCCGCCGGCGGTCTGCTGAGCACCTGCGAGCAGATCGGCGGGGCGATCGGCCTGGCGGTGATCTCGACGGTGGCCGCGTCCCGGGCGCACCACCTGGCCGGCTCGGCGCACCCCGACGCCCGGGCGCTGCTGGCCGGTGACCGCTGGGGCATGGCCATCGCGGCCGCCCTGGCGGTGGCGGGCGCGCTGACCGCCCTGGTCGGGCTGCGCAAGCCGAACCGCTCCTGATCCGGCGCCACACGCCGAGCGCCCCACCGCGATCGACCGCGGTGGGGCGCTCGGCTGCGTGCCGGGGCCGGGGCTCAGCCGCCGACGCGCAGGTAGTGGCCCCAGTAGCCCTGCCACGGGCCGTAGTGCTCGGCCAGCCGCTGGAACTGCGCCTCGTCGACCGGGTGGCCGTAGACCCGCTGGACCGCCCGGGCTATCTCCTTGTCGAGGACGATCCGCTCCATCCGGCCGAGCCCGCGGATCAGCAGGAAGGACGCCGACCACTCGCCGATCCCGTGCAGCTTCAGCAGCTGCTCGCGGACCTCCTGGTACGGCCCGGTGCGCAGGAACCCCTCGTCCAGCTCGGCCCAGAGCCGCACCGAGCGGTGCAGGTAGCCGGCCTTGCGCTGGTTGCCGATCAGCGCGGCGAGCTCCGCCTCCTCGAAGCGGGCCAGCTGCTCGACGTCCGGGAAGGCCCAGAGCCGCTCGCCGCCCACGTCGATCCGGTTGCCGACGGCCTCGACCAGGGCCCGCTTCATCTGCCGGGCCACCGGCATCGGCACCCGCTGGCACAGGATCGCCCAGCAGAGCAGCTCGAACGGGGAGGGGAACTTGACCTGGTGGTAGCCGTGCAGCCGCTCCACCACGCGCGCGAAGGGCTCGTCCTGCCGGGCCAGCCGGTAGAACGCGGTCAGGTCGTCGGAGAGTCCGAGGTAGAAGTCGATCCGGTCGGTGACCGCCGCGACCGTCTCCGGGCCGATCGGCTGCTCGGCCGCGAGCCGGGCGTCCAGGCCGGGCGCCCCGGGCGCCGCCGTGAGGCGCACGCCCAGGGTCGTCCCGGCCTCCCGGACGGCCAGCGTGAGCGCCGCCTGCGCGGTGCCCTGCTGGCCGGCCATCGCCGGGAAGGAGCCGATGAAGCCGAGTGAGGCCCGGAAGTCGAACGGCTCCCGGGCGGGCAGCCGGACGTCGGTCAGGTGCAGGGCCGTCGCCTCCGTGGCCATGGTTCAGTCCTCCTTGGGGTTGCCGGGCAGTCCGGACGTGAGCGGCTGGCCCCACTCGTCGGAGAGCGCGTACAGCACGGCGAGCGCCGCGTTGCGGGGGACGGGGGCGAAGAACTCGGCGTCGGCCTTCTCCACCGCGTACATCGCCCGCTCCAGCAGGGCGGCGCCCGCCTCGGTGACCTGCACCCGCTTGGCGCGGGTGTCCACCGGGTCGGGGATGCGCTCGACCAGGCCCTTGCTCTCCAGGGTGCGCAGCACCTGGCTGGTCATCATCGGGTCGGTGCCGGAGTGGTCGGCCAGGTGCCGCTGGGTGGGCGGGCCCTCCTGGGCGCCGAGCCAGCCGGCGCCGGCCAGCAGCACGAACTGCACGTGCGTCAGGTCGTGCGGCTTGAGGGCGGCGGCGATCGACCGCTGCCAGGAGAGGGTGACGCGCCAGAGCAGGAAGCCCGGGCTCTCGGCCGGCTTGGCGGGCCGCTCGAAGTCGGCCTCCGGCTGGTCGTGCACTGCGGAGTCGTTCATGGCCGTGCTCACTTTCCCTCCCTGACCTGGTTGTGCTGGTGCTTCCACATAGGTGGGCCCCTCTCTCCACTTACTATGCGCGTTTACTATATCGGATACGAGTATCCCTGGCGACCGGGCGGCCGGGGCGCCCCGCGATCGGGCGACCCGGCCGACCCGGCGATCCGGGCGAGGTCGCGAACCGATCAGATCAGTGCCAGTTCCATCGCCCTGGCCACCGCCATCCCGCGGCTGTTCACCCCCAACTTGACGTTGATGTTGGCGAGATGACGGGCCGCGGTGTGCTCCGAGATCCCCAGGGTCCGGGCGATCGCCCGGTTGGAGAGCCCGTCCCTGGCCCGCCCGATCACCGCCAGCTCGCGGTCGGTCAGCAGGCCGCGACCCGGGTTGGCGAACGCCGTGAGCTCGGCCAGCACCGCGTCCGGACCGGTGAAATAGGGCAGCGAGGCCCCACCCGGCAGGGTGCGGCCCACCGCCTCCGGAAGCGCCTCCACCATGCGGCGCGCGACCGCCGCCGGGCACAGGTAGCTGTCCTCCCGGCGCAGCAGCAGCGTGGGAACGGCCACCGCCCCCAGCTCCTCCCAGGCGTTCAGCGCGCAGGAGTCCAGGAACAGGGCGGCCGCGGCCTCCGGCTGGGCGCACATCCGCTGGTAGTCGGCGTACCAACGGACCTCCTCCGGCCTCGTCCCCGGCAGCAGCAGCTCGGCCACCAGCCGGGAGCCGAGGTGCCAGTCCGCCCGGACCAGCCGCTCCACCGCCCCGGGCAGGTCGTCGGCCAGCCCGTCCGGATGGTCGCGGTCCACGGTGAACGACGGCGCGGTGCCGAACAGCACCAGCCGGCTCACCCGGTCCCCGTACCGGGCGGCGAACAGCAGCGCCAGCGGACCGGCCAGCCCGCTCGCCAGCAGGATCACCCGCTCCTCCGCGCACGCGTCCACCACCGCTGCCAGATCGGCGAGTTGACGCTCCCGCGAGAAGTCCGGCTCCTCCTCGGCGGACATCCCCACCCCCGGCGGGTCGTAGCGGATCACCCGGAAGGCGCCCGCCAGCGCCCGGTGGAAGTCGCCCACCGGCCCCATCGACCAGTCCACCGACAGGTGCGAGACCCAGCCGGGCAGGACCAGCAGCGCCGGGCCCTCGCCGGCGGCCGTCCATGAGATGTGCCGGCCGCCCTCGACCAGGCGGCGGCGGACCAGCGGTGCTTCCCCGCCTCTTGCTCCCGTCGGCCTGCTCATCCCTCGTTCTTCCCCCTTGCTCCAGCAGCCACGTGCCGTTGCTGTGCTGTTCGCAGCGTAAGGAAGCCCGGAGCCCGGGGCCTCGAGCCGGACTAGACGGCGGCAGGACCACCACCGGCCCCGGCGGAAGTACGCAGGTCGGGACGGAACTGCCGCACCGCGCTGCACAGTTCTGGGGATGGAGCACCCGACGGCGGCCCCGCACACTGAGGTCCGGAAGGCAGGAGGAAGGAAGGCCGAGGATGACGACGACCGTCGAGGAGACCATCTGGACGTCCGTGGTGCACGGCGCCGTGCACGGCGCGACCGTGACCGACCTCGGCGGTCGCCACCCCATGTCCGTCTCCGCCTGCGGCTTCACCGCCGAGGACGCCCGGCGCGGCGCGCTCACCCGCTACCACGCGGCGCGCGCCCTCCAGGAGGCCGCCAACGGCCCCACGGCCGTCGGGCCCGGCCCCGTCCGTACACTGCGCCCCGCGGACTTCGTCCCCGGGGGCGCCGAACCCGGCGCCGCCCCGCCCCTGCCCGCGCTCTCCGGCGTCGGCGCGGTCAGCGGGCTGCGCTACCTGGTGCCGGCCCGGATCTTCTTCTCCGCGCCCGTCCCCGCCGCGGTGCGCGAGCCCGTCCTGGACGGCGCCGCCACCCCCGGCCCGGCACTCGCCGAGGTGCTCGCGCTGGACGTCGCCGCCCGCTGGTGGCGCCATCCGCACACCCGGCTGGCCGATGCCACCGTGCTGCTGGCCGACCGGCTGCCGGAGGAGGTCCGCCGGGCGCTGCCCGCGCACCGGCTGGCGGCGGAGGCGTTCCTGTGGACCTCGGCCGGATTCGCGCTCGGCATGGTCGTGATGCACCGCGGCGACGGCGAGGCGGCGAGCTTCGGGGTGAGCGGGCGGGAGACGCCCGGCGCCGCCCTCGAGGACGCCTTCCTCAAGGCGATGGCCGCCCGGCTGGGCCGCCCGCCGGGGCCCGGATCGGCCCGCCGAACGGTACGGCCCGCAGTGCCCCGCGCCCGGCGCACCCGCTTCGCGCCGCCGACCGGCCCGAGCGGCACCCGGGCGCTGGCGGCCTGGCACCAGGGCTCCGAGCAGCTGGCGCTGCTGCGCCGCCACGCCGTCGGCCGGCTGCCCTCCGGCGCCTGGCCGGCCGTGGACTGGGTGGAGCTGGCGCACCGGCGGTTCGGCCACGAGCCGGTGCTGGTCGAGCTGCCCACCGCGGACGGCGGTCGGACCGTCCAGGCCGCGTGTCCGGGGGCCGAGGTGTACCGCGCCTCGGCCGTCTCGGTGCCGAGCTTCCCGTTCTGAGCCTCCGCCGCCGGCGGCCGCGGTTCTTCGCTTCCTCCGTGAGCCTCGGGCGCTCGCCGGCCTCCGCTGCTGACGGGTTCGCCGTTCACGGGCCGCCGCAGCTCGCGGGCCTCCGCTGCCTGCGGGCCCTCGGCGCCGGCGGGCCTACGCCGCCGTTCCCGGGCCTCCGGCGCCCCGGTGTCCGCACGCCGGGCCCCTCTCACGCCACCAGCAGGTCCAGCAGCCGCTCCAGCGCCCCGCGGTCCGCGGCGGCCAGGCCGGCCAGCAGCTCCTCGTCCACCCGCCGTTCCAGCGCGGCGAGTTCGGCCGCGAGCCGGGCACCGGCGTCGGTCAGCTCGATCCGGTAGGCGCGCCGGTCGGCCGGGTTGCGCCGGCGGACCACCCAGCCCTGTTCCTCCAGCTGGTCGATCAGCCCGACCATGCTGGTCCGGTCGATCCCGAGCTGTTCGCCGAGGGCCTGCTGGGCACCGGGGCCCTGGGCGGCCAGGGTGGCCAGCACGGCGTGGTCCTTGGGCCGGACGCCGCGGTCCGCGAGCGCCCCGGCCAGCCGGTCGGAGAACCGGTCGGCCGCCTGGCGCAGCAGCCGGCCGGGGCCGGGCTCGGGACGCCGGGCCGCGGTGGTGTCCGCGGTCTCAGGCATGGACCGTCACCTCCTTGAGCAGATTGTCATGCGCGATGATAGTCAGCTCTAGAGATGGTTTTCCAGCCCCCGGCCCCGAATCGCCCGGCCCGTTCCGCTTCCCCGAGAACGGCGAGGACGGCCCCGGGCGGTACGGCGCCGCCGCGGGCAGTGCCACCAACGCGGCCGCCAGCCCGGCGCCGTGCGCCAGCGCCACGGGGACGAGCCGCCCCTCCGCCGTGCGCAGCAGCGGCGCGCCCGCCTCCGTACGGCCCCAGCGGACGGGCCCCGCGGGACGGCCGGAGCCCGAGCACAGGTCCTCCCAGGCCCGCCGTCCGGCCAGCCGGGCGGCCGCCGAGTGGGCCCGCCCGCGTTCCCCGCGCGGCAGGCCCGCCGGGACGGCCACCACGGCGGCCCGCAGGCGCGGCGACGGGCCGCGGCCGAGGCCCGGGGCCGCGACCACCGCCGCCAGCACCGAACCCGCGAGCTCCCGCACCGCGCCGTGCAGCACCCGCGGGAAGTCCGGGGGTGGGCGGCCGCCCGCGAGGCGGACCGTCCGGGCGCCGCCGGCGGTCGGCGCCACCTCGATGCCGCGCCAGCCGATCCCGTCGAAGCCCGTCCCGAACGCCTTGAGCACGGCCTCCTTGACGGCCCACACCTCGGCGAGCGCACGCGGGTCGGCCGCGGTGGCGGCGAGCTCTCGCTCGGTGAAGGCCACCGCGGCCACCTGCGGGGTGCGCCGCAGCCGTGCCGCCCAGTCCGCGACGTCCGCGACGTCGACCCCCAAGCGGACCACCACGGCTCAGTCCGCCTCTCGACCGTCCGGCTCGGCGGCGCGCCGGGCGGGGCCGGGGCGAGCGGGGCGCGGCTGGGCGGGGGCCTGCCCGGTCGGGCCGACCATCGCGACCACCCTGGTCCAGCCGGCGCCCGCGCCCGCCACGGCGACCGGGAAGCAGGTCACCATGAAGCCGGTGGGCCCGGGCAGTTCCTCCAGCCGGTTGAGCTTCTCCAGCTGCAGGTACTCGTTGACCCGCCCGTAGATGTGAGCGGGCCACAGCACCTCGCGGTCCCCGGTGCGGTGGTACTCCTCGACCATCGCGGCCATCGGGCGGTCCAGCCCCCAGGCGTCGATGCCGATCACCTTGACGCCGCGCTCCACCAGGAAGGCGGTGCCCTTCCCGGAGAGCCCGGCGTACTCGGTGAGGTACTCGGCGGTGCCCCAGTGCTTCGAGGCGCCGGTCCAGAGCAACACGATGTCGCCCGGGGCCAGTTGGTGCCCGGCCTCGTCCAGCGCCGCGATCAGGTGGTCCACCGTGATGGCGCTGCCGACCGGGACGTGCCGGACGTCCAGTCGCACGCCCGGTCCGTAGCACCACTCCAGCGGGACCTGGTCGATGCTCTTCGCGGGCGCGCCGCCGGACTCCGGCCCGTAGTGCAGGGGCGCGTCCATGTGCGTCCCGGTGTGGGTGGTCAGCGTGACGGTCTCGTTCGAGACCGCCATGCCGTCCGGGAACGCGTCCGGACCGAGTCCGAGCACGACGGCTCCGGTCTCGTGGTCGAGCACCTCGACCTCGACCGGGGTCGCCTCGCTCGGGGTGTCCTGGACGATGACGCTCAGGTCGATCAGCCGGAGCCCGGGCACCGCGGGCGGTGGGCCCTCGTGCTCTGTCATCACGCCTCCTCTCCTCGCCTGTCGTCGGTCCCGCCCACCGGGCCGGCGGGCGGGCCGCAGTTCAGATCCGGCCGTCCAGGAACTCGACCAGCTGGGCCACCGTGCGGACGTTCTTCAGCGCCTTGCCGTCGGGGGCCTGGCCGCCCACCAACGAGGCGACGGTCTCGACCAGTTCGGCGGAGTCGATGTCCAGGTCGGCGCGCAGCTGCGCCTCCGGGACGATCTCCTCGGCCTCGATGCCGAGTTCCACCAGCACGGCCTTGAGGCGGTCGAAGGTGGACAGGGTCTGGGTGCTCATCTCGGTTTCTCCTCTGACTGGTTGAACGTGACTGCTGCGACCGGCCGTCAGTGCGCCCGCCCGGCGGGCCCGCGCAGCACGAGGGCCGCCACGGTGCCGTCCGCGCCGCGCGCGTTGACCAGCGCGCTGCGCACCGGCCGCACCCGGGGGGCGTCGACGACCAGGTCCAGTTCGGTCGCCTCCCGCTCGCCCGCGGTGATCCCGGCCACCGGTGGCACCGCCCCGTGGCGGATCGCCAGCAGCGCGGCGAGCAGGTCCACGGCCGGGGCCGCGCCGAGCAGGTGGCCGGTGACCGGCTTGACGGTGGTGCACGGCACCCGGTCGACCGCGCCCGCGCCGAGCAGGTCCTGCACCGCCCGGACCTCGCCGGCGTCGGCGTAGACGGTGCCCTGGGCGTCCAGGGCGATCAGGTCGAGGTCCTGCGGGGCGACCTCGGCCTCCTTCAGCGCGGTCTGCGCCACATGGGTCAGCACGTCGGTGCCGGTGCGGCCGAAGACCTGGTCCGAGCTCGCGTGCCCGGCGGCGAACCCGGCCACCTCGGCGAGGATCTCGGCCCCGCGCGCCCGGGCGCTCTCCTCCGCCTCCAGGGTGAGGACCACCGCGCCCTCCCCCACCAGGAAGCCGTCCGCCCCGGCACCGAACGGCCGGTAGTCGCCCGGGGTGAGCCGCCCGCTGGTCTCGCAGAAGGTGTACGTGTACGGGGTGACCGGCGCCTCGGCGCCGCCCGCCAGCATCGCGTCCGCGCGGCCCTCCGCGATCGCCCGCGCCGCGTAGCCGACGGCCACGGCCGCGCTGGCGGTGTCCGCCGCGACGGTCTTGGAGAAGCCCTTGATCCCCCACTTGATGCTGATCTGGCCCTGCGGCGCGGTGGGGAACCAGGCGGAGGCGATGTAGGGGCTGACACCGGTGTAGCCGACCCGGCAGAGCCGGCGCATGCTCTCCTCGGTGATCTCCCAGCCGCCGTACATGTTGCCCAGGTAGACGCCGACCCCCTCGGTGGCGTCGGCCGGGTCCAGCCCGGCGGCGGCCAGCGCGTCCTGCGCGGCGACCAGGGCGAGTTGGCAGAAGCGGTCCATCCGCTTGCGCAGCCGCAGCGGGATCGAGGCGACGGCCTCGTCCCCGGCGGTGCCGGCGCGGCGGGCGGTGTACTGCCCGGTCGGGAAGCGGTCGATCTCGGTGACCACCGGGCGGCCCGCGCCGACCAGTTCCCAGAACTGCTCGGTGGTCCGCGCGCCCGGGAGCGCCAGCCCCACCCCGGTGATGACGACCTTGCGCATCTCGTGTCCTCTCTTTCTGTCGGGTGGCTCAGGCGCGGCCGAGGACGACCGTCGAGTGGATGCCGCCGAAGCCGCTGGAGAGGCTGGCGACGGCGTCCACGGTCGCCTCGCGGGCGGTGTTGGGGATGTAGTCGAGGTCGCAGTGCTCCCCCGGCTCGACGTGGTTGACCGTCGGCGGCAGCCGGTGCTCGTTGAGGGCGAGCACGCAGGCCACGAACTCCAGGGCGTTGGCGGCGGCCAGCGCGTGGCCGACCATCGACTTGATCGAGCTGACCGGCGTGCGGTACGCCTGCTCGCCGAGCACCAGCTTGACGGCGTTGGTCTCGCACACGTCGTTCTGCGGCGTCGAGGAGCCGTGGGCGTTCACGTAGCCGATCCGCTCGGCGGGCAACCTCGCGTCGTCCAGGGCGAGTCGGAAGGAGCGCGCCAGGTCGGTGCCGTGCTCGGCCAGGTCGGTCATGTGGAAGGCGTTGGCGCTGCTGCCGAAGCCGAGCACCTCACCGAGGATGACGGCGCCGCGGCTGCGGGCGTGCTCCCACTCCTCCAGCACCGCGATGCCGGCGCCCTCGGCCAGCACGAAGCCGTCCCGGAAGCGGTCGAACGGGCGGGAGGCGTGCTCCGGGTCGTCGTTGCGCACCGACAGGGCGCCGATCACGTCGAAGCAGGCGACCACGAAGGGGGTGATCGGCGCCTCGGCGGCCCCGGCCACCATCACGTCGGCCTCGCCGCGCCGGATGGCGTCGAAGGCGAAGCCGACGGCGTCGTTGCCGCCGGTGCAGCCGGTGGTCAGGGTGACCGCCGGGCCGTACAGGCCGAAGGCGTCGGCGACGGCCGCGGTCGGGGTGTTGAAGGTCGCGGACAGGTGCAGCCGCCGGTGCGCGGCGGCCACGTCGATCGGGCCGGTGCCGCCCGCCGTGAGGCCCGGGAAGTGCTCGGTCATGAACTTGGTGCCGCCGATCGCGTTGGCGATCACCACGCCGGTGCGGAACGGGTCGAGGCCGTCCGCCCCGTCCAGTCCGGCGTCGGCCATCGCCTCGTACGCGGCGGCCAGGGCGATCCGGACCACCCGGTCGTCGCCGTCCGGCTCCTCGGCCGGGCTGCCGGGCAGCACCACCGGCGGCAGCTGGCCGGCGATCTGCGAGTTGAAGCCCGCGGCATCGAACGATCCGATGCGCGAGACGCCGTTGCGGCCCTCCCAAAGGCCTTCGGCGAAGTCCTTCTTTCCGATGCCATTGGGGGCCAGGACCCCCAGGCCCGTGATCGCGACTCGACGCATCGCGCTCTCCTTGTCCCTCTCGGTCGGTCAAGTGGTCCGTGCTCGGTGCTCTTTACGGCCGGCCGGGCCGGGTGTCAGGCCACCAGCAGGTGCTCGTCGCCCATGGTGAGTGCCATCGCGTCGCCCCAGCCGGCGCAGGACGCGGAGACCGCCTTGCGGTCGAACTGCCGCAGCAGACCGCGCAGTACGGAGCCGGGCCCGACCTCGACACAGGTGTCCACGGCCTCGGCGCGCAGCGTCTCCATCACCCCGACCCACTCCACCGGGGCCGCGATCTGACGGGCCAGCAGGCGCCGGTAGGAGTCGAGATCGGTGACCAGCCGGCCGGTCATGCTGCTGATCAGCGGGGTGTGGCCGGTGTGCAGCGGCAGTTCGGCGATCAGCGGGGCCAACCGGTCCTCGGCCTGCGCCATCAGCGGCGAGTGGAAGGCACCGTGCACCTCCAGGGGGATCACCGCCTTGGCGCCCTGCTCCAGCAGCGTCCCGGACAGCAGCCGCACGGCGTCGGCCTCCCCCGAAACCACGGACTGCCGAGGGCTGTTGGCGTTGGCGACCACCACCGTGCCGGCCACCTCGGCGGCCGCCGCCCGCACCGCCGCCGGGTCCATGCCCAGCACGGCGGCCATCGCCCCCGGCGTGGCCACGCAGCAGTCCGCCATCTCCGCCGCCCGGTTGGCGACCACCACCAACGCGTCGTCCAGGTCGAGCCATCCGCCCGCCACCAGTGCCGAGTACTCCCCCAGGCTGTGCCCGGCCACCACGGCCGGCGCCAGCCCCAGCAGGTCCAACTCGGCCGTCAACGCACAGGACAGCGCCAGCACGGAGAGCTGGGTCGGCACCGTCTCGGTCAGCCGCTCGGCGGGACCGGCCAGCACCGCCGCCTCGATGTCCTGCCCGACCATCTCCCCCGCCCGGCGCAGCACCTGCCCGAAGAAGGGCGACCGCTCGTACAGGTCGGCCCCCATGCCCACGTGCTGGCTGCCCTGCCCGGGGAAGAGGAACGCGTACCGGTGCCCCATGAGCTGCCACCCTCTCTGTGCATCACCATTCTTGAACGTCAGCATGACTGATGGTTTCTCTTACTGTCAATCAGATCGTCCGACCATCAGTTCGCCTTTCTCGCCCCCGGATCGAGGCGACAAGGCCCGGTCCGGACGGAGTCCGCGCCGGGCCGTCCACCCGCGCCACCACGTCCTCCCACGTCAGCCGGAGGAAGGGCCGTCATGCCCGCCCAGCCGCCGTGGCCGGGGGCGCCAGTCGGTGCCACGCGCGCGGCACGGCCCCCTCGGGGCCCCCTGCACGGCCTGCTCACCCTGGACGGCACCTTCGCCTCCGGCGGCCTCCGCGTCACCGCCGCCACCACGGACACCGCCCTGCCTCCGGGCTGCTGTACCGGGCCCGACCTACTGGCGCGACCGGCGCGAGGTCGTCGACGGCGGCGGGACCTCCTCCTTCGGCCGCGATCCCGTCGTGCGCGCCGAACGCCTCGGCGACGCCGTCCGGTTGACCGCCGGGCGGATCCCACGGGGAGTCCGGAGCAGCGACGCCGGCGGCGGTGGCGACGACACGAGCGGGCCGCACGCCCCCACCGGCGGAGGACGGAGGACCACCCGGCGGTCGAGTTGCCCGTCGCCGAGCTCCGCCGCCTGCGCGACGGCGCGGAACGGGACCCGCCCGACGTCCTCCGGCCGACCGGCCGCGGATCGGGCCGCCCGGGACCTGCCCGCCCACGCCACCCCCGTCACCGCCGCCCTCGCCCGCGCGCCGGCCTGCCCGCACCGGACGGGCGACGGAGTGCCCGCACCGGACGGGCCGCGACGGCGGGAGGCCCCGGCGAGGTGAGTGCCGGCAGGACGTGGCCCGGACGCAGCGACAGGCCACCCCGCGCGCAGCCACCCGGTCAGCTCCCGGGCGCGGCCCGGCGGTGGTAGCGGCGCTCGGTCGCGGTGCAGGCGGTGAGGGCGAGGGCGGCCGCTGCGGCTGCCGCGGTGACCGCGAAGGAGGCGGCCGGGGCGAAGTGTTCCACGGCCCACCCGGCGAGGAAGGTGCCCGCCGACTGCGCCAGGATCAGCGCGCTGACCAGCGCCGCCATCGCCTCGCCGAGCCGGGCGGCGGGTACCGTCCGCTCGACCAGACCGAACACCGCGATGATCTGCGGCGCGACGGCGATCCCGAGGAACCCGATGGCCGCGGTCAGCAACGCGAGTCCGCCGTCCGCCAGGAGCAGCAGGCAGGAGGCGCCGAAGAGCAGCGCCGAGCCCGCCCGGAGGCGCTGCGGCAGGCCCCAGCGGGCCGGCAGCGAGGCGGTGGCGACGCCCGCGAGGGAACTGGTGCAGCCCATGAAGCCGTACACCAGCCCGGCCGCGCCGGGCCGGCCCAGCGCCTCGGTGGTCGCCGTGACCCCGACCTGGACGGATCCGAAGCAGGCTCCCAGCAGCGCCATCCCCGCCAGCAGGAGGACGTACGGTGTGCTCGGCAGCCGGCCGGCGGCGCGGGAGCCGGGGCGGGACGGCGCCGGGACCCCCGGGGCGGCGGTGGGGTGCAGCGCGAACAGGGTGGCGCAGACGCCGGAGAGCCCGGCTGCGGTGAGCAGTCCGACGGCCGGTGAGGCGGCGGTGGCGAGCAGGCCGACGAGCGCCGGACCAGCGGTGAAGCCCACCTCGTCGACGATCCCGTCCAGCGCCAGCACCGCGGAGGTCGGCTCCGGCGCACCGGCGGCGAGCCGGACCCAACGGCTGCGCGACAGCGGGCCCACCAACGGGACCGAGAGGCCGGTCAGCGCGGCGGACGCGACCTGCCAGCCGAGGGCCGGCCCGCGTTCGGAGACCGCGACCAGCGCCACCAGGGCCGCCGCGTTGACCAGGGCGGCGACCAGCCCCACCGTCCGCTGTCCCCGCCGGTCCGCCAGCCGGCCGACGACCGGACCGCCGAGCGCCTGACCGGCCGCCAGCGCCCCGGCGACCAGCGAACCGGACCACACGCTGCCGGAGTTGCGGCTCACCAGCAGCAGGGTGCCGATCGGGCTCATCGCGGCCGGCAGCCTGCCCAACGACGACCACAGCAGCACCCGGCCACCCGTCAGCTGCTTCGCCATGCGGAAGTTCCCGGCCACGGACACGGTCCACGCCCCCTGCGGAGCCGGCCCGGGCGCCCGCCTCCCGCAGCCGGCCCGACCAGGCGACAGCGACCTGCGGGTGACCTCTCCGACGGTAGGGGCCGGCACGGGCGGGGAGTAATCGTCCGATCCTCCGGCACGGCCGCGCGGCGGCGGGGAGGAGGTCGGAGGAGTGGCCAAGGGCGGGCGGGGCCGGAGGCGGACGGCGTGCCCGGTGGAGCCGGGCTGCTCCCGGTCAGGTGTCCGCGGTGGGCTCCTGGTCGCGCTGGGAGCGGCGGAGCCGCTCGTTGAGGCGCAGGGCCTCCTCGAGCTGGTCCTCGAGGATGATGATGCGGCAGGCGGCCTCGATGGGCGTGCCCTGGTCGACGAGGTCGCGGGCCCGCATGGCGATGCGCAGCTGGTAGCGGGAGTAGCGGCGGTGTCCGCCCTCGGAGCGTAGCGGGGTGATCAGGCGGTGCTCGCCGAGGGCTCTCAGGAAGCCGGGCGTGGTGCCGGTCATCTCGGCGGCGCGACCCATGGTGTACGCGGGGTAGTCGTCGTCGTCGAGTTTGTCGGGTGTGTCGGGGCTGGTCGTCGTAGTCACTGCACCTCTCTGGTTCCGGGGAGAACGCGTCGAGGGGCCCCGGCGCCGTGTCGGCTCCGGGGCCCCGAAGGGGAACAACACCATCTACCGGCCTGAGCCGGTCCTGTTCACTTCCGCTGCGCCCCGGTTGAGGGGGCGTACGGGGATCGCATGTGCGTGACCGGAAACCACCGTCCTTGCGTTGGGGTCTGCGGTGTCCGCCCGGGCGTCCTCACGGTCCGGGCGATCCTGATGGCGCCTGTGCCCTCCGTTCGTCCTCTGGACTGCACTACTGGATTGCACTTCTGGTACCGCACTTCTGGTACCGCACTTCACTGAACTGCGTACTGCTCGATACCGCTGACGGCAGCCCCTGACACCTGCGGGCCGCCCGGTCCGGCAGCCAGCCCCGTCACCGTCCTGCACCTGCCTGGCTCCGGGACTCCGCTGCCGGACCGACGCACTGCGGACTTCCGTCCGACAACTCCGGCCGGTTCGTCCGGCCGTATCGCCGACTCCGTCTGCCTACGAGAAAAACGCTAATCCCGCCGCCGGGCAATGTCTACTCCGGCGCGCATAGATTTTCCGCCACACGCGTGGCAGATCCGGAGCGCCGACGCGGGCCCGAAGAAGCCGCCCCCGCCTACCCGGCGGCTGACCGGCGCTGGTGGCGCACCGCGCGCTCCAGGCTGGGGTAGACGGGCAGGACCAGATCGGCGTCGGTGATCCGCAGGACGCGCTCCACCGTGCGGCTGGGCGCCACCACCACCAGCGGCACTCCGTACCCGCTCGCCCGGCGCCGGGCCGCGAGCAGCGCGTTGAGACCACTGGGAGTGAACAGGCCGACACCGGACAGGTCGACGGCGAGCAGCGCCGGCGCTCCGTCGAGCGCCCGGTCCAGGGCGCCCTCGACGTGCTTCTCGTTGTCCAGGTGCAGGTCGCCGGCCAGCGAGCACACGACGACGGCATCCACGTCGCTGATCTCGATCCTGAGGTCCGGCCCCACGAGCACCAGACCGGCACGGCAGCGGGTACCGGCACGATTGCGGGGAACTGTCACGACACGCCTCCAAGCCCACCGAAGGCTCCACCCACCAGGGGGCGGGCCGAGGCATCGAATCCGCGGGATGCGGGAGACAGTGCGGCGACAGCCGACGGGCGTCCGGCCCGCCACTCTGACGAAACCGGTGCAATTCGACCCTACCTCTCCGGGAGTGCGAACACGATCCCGGTTTCACCCGTCGGCCGCCACCGCCCACCGGCCCTCGATCGCGACCGCGGCCCCTCTGCCGGGCCCGCCCTCCCGCCCGACCGGTTCCTCGCACCGTGCTCCGCGGCACCGGAAGGCCGCCCGTCGACCCTCCGGGACCGGACAATCCCAGAACGGCGGATCCGCCTCCTACTGCGGCGCAGGCGCCGCTCGTACCCGCACAACGCGCAGAGCCCGGAGCCCAGTTCGCCCTCTCCCACCTCCGGCGGGCCGCCCGCTGACCCCCGGGCGGCCGGCAGGTCGACCGTACGCACCCGGCGGCCCCGGCTCGCAACGCAAGGCGACGCGCCCCTGTCAGATGTCAGGGACCGCCGGAGCCGGTGCGTTCCTACGCTGACAGTCATCGGCCCGGCCCGTCGCCGGGCCCCGCACCAGCCAAGGGAGAACCACCCCATGCGCAGGATCACCCACGCCCTGGCCGCCCTCGGCCTCGCCACCGCCGCCCTGACCGCGATGGGCACCGGCAGCGCCGGTGCCGCGGACGGCTCCTGGGCCGGCTGCCCGTCCGGGGCGGTCTGCATCTACCCGCAGAACCAGAACCCGGCCGTCTCCCCCACCAACGTCTACTACAGCTACGGCGCCCACAACCTGAGCAACCAGTACGGCAACCACTGGGTGCTCAACAACCAGACCGGCGGCGCGCACGCCCACCTCTGCCGCGGCTCGGGCGGCGCGGACTGCGTGTACGACATCCCGGCCCAGAACGGCGTCTACTACGACCTGGGGCCGATCAACTCCATCACCCTCGACCGCCCCTGACAACCCACCACCAGCCGGGGGTTGCCCGCCGCACGGGGGACCGGCGGGCAACCCCCTCCCCCGCCACCGGGCACGGAACAGAACCACCCGCCGCCCGTGGCCTGCACCAACGCCCCTACGGCGCGGCCGCTTCCGCGACACAGCGCCGACCAAGCGAGAGTTGACCGCCCCGGGCCGCTGCCCTCCACCACCGCGACGGCATCCGACCCGCCCTCCGTCGGCCGCTGTTTGTATGCTCATGCGACCGAGCCATGAACGGCTGTCACGCCGTCACCGCCCACGGGAAGGCCCGCAGGCTGGTGGCACCAGCCCGGAGGACCACATGATCAACGGGCTCCAGGACGACGTCCTGAACACCCGTGACCGCAGCAGCGACGTCGCCGGTCACTACCTCGGCCGGGGCAACGCCTGATGGCCGCCGCCCGTGCCTCCCGCCGCGCCGTCCTCGTCGCCCTTGCCCTGGCGGTGGCGGCAGCGGCCGGCCTGGGTCTCTGGTGGGCGCTCGGCCGGGACGATCCCGACCGCGACTGCGCCGGCCTCCGCACCGACGACCGCATCCGCCAGGTGCTCGGCGCCGCCTGGCGTTCCGACCTGCCGTGCACCGCCCTGGGCGACGAACTGCGACGCGCCACCACCGGCGAACGGCCCGGCGTCCACAGCCTGGCGCAGGCCCGCGCCATGCGCGCCGTCGTCCTCGCGCTCGCGGACGGCAGGGACCACCACGTCCACCCGGACCTCCGCCGACCGCTCGCCGAGGCCCTCGCCGACTACGCCGCGGACACCCACGCCGTGCTGGCCCTGGTCGACGACACCTACAACGCGCACTCCGAGCGGCAGAGCGACGCGTGGGAGGACGGGCAGGGCGTCCACTTCTCGGTGCAGCCGCGGGAACTCGTCCGGGCCGTCCGCGGTCTCTCGGACGACCCGACCGCCTACGCCCTGCTGCGCGCCGCCGACCTGCGGCGGTCGGCCGCCGGGTTCGCCGCGGTCGAGGCGCCGCCCTCCGATGCCGCGCTGGAGGACGTGGTGCGGCGCGCCGCCGCGCCCGCCGGTGCGTACGACGCCGTCGCCGACGACGTGCTGCGCGAGCGCGGAGCCGACTCGCAACGCCCGTGGCGCAGTGCGGCGCTGGACCGCTTCCGGGCCGACGGACCGGACCCCGCACCGGCCTACTCCGCCGACCCCGCCGGGCACCTGACGGCCGCCTGCCTCGCCCGGACCGATCCGAACGACGCGAGCGGCTTCGTCCAGCTCCAGGGCCAGACCGTGTGCCTCCTCAACCAGTGGTCCGCGGCCTCCCGGTCGAATCTCGGCCCGCCCGAGCTGGGCGTCCTCGGAGACCGGGCACTGAACACGACCCACACGGGACGGCAGGAGGCGCAGAAGGCCCTCGCCCCCTAGCCTGCCTCCGCCCCGGGGCGTGCCGCCGGACGGTGCCGGTGGCGCCCGCAGTCACCGCAGGGGTGTCCCGGCCGTGGCTCGGCCGGGCCACCCACCGGTCAGTGCAGGTCGGTGCGCTCCTCGAGGCGGGTGCCCTGGCGCAGGGTGATCGACATCAGGTCGCTGGGCGCGTCCAGTTCCAGGCGGTGCCAGCGGCCACGCGGGACGATGACGGCGGTGCCCGCCCGCAGCCGCACCGTGTCCTCCGAGCCGCCGGGCTCGGTGGGACGGAAGTGGACGCGGACGCCGCCGGTGAGGCAGCACACCGCCTCCTCGGCCGCGGGGTGCATCTCCCAGTGGTCGGCGTGGACGTCGGCGTCGGTCTCCACGTGGAAGGTGGCGATCTGCCAGGCACCGGAGTCGCTGCTGGTCATCCGCCGCTCGGCGGCCCGGACGTCGCCGTCGGGGTGGATGTGCAGCGCCGAGGCGAACAGGTCGATCGGGGAGCTGGGTGTCGTCGTCATGACGGTGTTCCTTCCAGTCGGTTCGGTGCGGGGGTGACGGGCCGGGGGTCAGGGGCTGCGGCCCGGCGGCGGGGCAGCACGACGATCGCCACGACCGCCGCGAGGACGAAGAGGGCGGCGCCGACGGCCAGGCCCAAGGCGTACCCGTCGTTGAGCGCGGCCGGGTCGGTGGCCGTGCCGGTGCGGTGCGCGGCGACGGTGGCCAGGGCGGCCAGGCCGACGCAGGCGCCGAGTTGGCGGGTGCTGTTGAGGAGCCCGGAGGCCGCGCCGGCCTCTCCGGGGGCGATCCCGGTGGTGGCCGCGGCGGCGACCGGCGCCAGTACCAGTCCGGTGCCGACGCTGGCGACGAGGGACGGGCCGAGAACGTCGGTGAGGAAGCCGCCGTCGGGGCTGATGAAGGCGAACCAGACCAGTCCGGCGGCCGCCAGCAGCGCGCCGGGCACCAAGGCCGCGCGCGGGGTGCGGGTCGCGATGAGGCGGGTCGCGACGACGGTGCCCGCGACCAGCCCGGCCGAGAAGGGCAGGAACGCGGCACCGGTGGCCGCGGCCCCCATGCCCAGGACCTGTTGCAGGTAGAGGGACACGAAGTAGAAGGCGGTGAACTGGCCTGCCGCGGCCAGGAACACCAGCACGTTGGCTCCGGCGATCCAGCGGCTGCGCAGCAGGCCGAGCCGCAGCAGGGGCGCGGAGGCCCTGGACTCCACACGGACGAAGGCGACCAGGAGCACGGCCGCGGCGGCGAGGGTCGTCAGGGTCGCCGGGGAACCCCACCCCCGGGCGTCGGTGCGCACCACGCCGAACACCAGCAGCCCGACTCCGCCGGTCGCGAGGACGGCGCCGGGCACGTCCAGCCGCTCCCTCCGGCCCGGCCGCGCCCCGGCCGGTACGCCCGCGAGGACGAGGACCAGAGCCGATGCCACGACGGGCAGGTTGACCAGCATCACCCAGCGCCAACCCGCGTACTCGGTCAGCACGCCGCCCGCCAGTACGCCCAGCGCTCCGCCCGCGGCGTTCACGGCGCTCCAGACTCCGAGCGCACGGACCCGCCGGGGGCCCTCGGGGAAGGTCGTGGTGAGCAGTGCCAGCGCGGCCGGCGCGGCCGCGGCAGCACCCAGGCCCTGGCCGGCTCGGGCGGCGATCAGCTGCCAGGGCGCCTGGGCCAGTCCGCCCGCCAGCGAGCACAGTCCGAAGACGGACAGGCCCAGTACGAACAGCCGGCGCCGCCCGTACAGGTCGCCCGCGCGGCCGCCCGGCAGCAGGAGTCCGCCGAAGGCGAGCGCGTAGACGTGCACGACCCACGAGAGGTCGAGCGGCGCGAATCCCAGCGCGGTGCGGATCGCGGGCAGGGCGACGTTGACCACCGACATGTCCAGGGCGAAGACGAACTGGGCGACGGAAGCCGCCGCCAGCACCGTTTCGGGGCGCCCACGTAAGTTTTTGTACATGTAAGGAAACTAGCGCGGGACGGTCGCGGTTGTCGACACCTCGGGGATGATGGGGGGCATGTCGCAACCAGCCGCACCGCGCAGGACCCCCGGCCGACCCCCCCGCATCTCCCGGGAGGAGGTCGTCGAGACGGCACGCCGGATCGTGGCCGCTGACGGCGTGGACCGGTTGACCATGCGGCGACTGGCCACGGAGATCGGCAGCACGCCGATGGCGCTCTACCACCACGTCCGGAACAAGGAGGAACTTCTCGTCCTGCTGCTGGACGACTACGCCGCGCGGACCCTGCGCCGCCCCGAGGAACTGCCCGCCCGGCCCCGCGAACGGGTCGTCGCCGCCGCTGCCGCGATCCACGAGGCGCTCGCCGCCTGCCCCTGGATCGTGGAGGTGCTGACCGCCGACGACCTGATGTCCACCTCCGCCCTGTGGTTCGTCGAACAGATCGTCGACGGCCTGGTCGAATGCGGCCTGTCCCCCGAGCGGGCCGTGCACGGCTACCGCGCGATCTGGTACTACACCGCCGGGGAGATCGTGGTCCGCACGACGGCCGCCCGGCGGCGACGCGCAGCCAATGACCGCCCCACCTACCGCGACCGCGTCTTCGCCGACCTCGACCCGGGCCTGCTGCCCCGCTTGGCGCAGGTCGCCGACCGATGGGCCCCCCTGACCGCCGAGGACACCTACCTGGACGGCCTCCACGCCCTGGTGGACGGCCTCCTGACCCCCCGCTGACCCGCCCGTCGCCCCGCTGAAGGAGGCCTCCGGTCAACCCTCACGACCGCGGGCCCTCAGCGGATGGCCAGGAGCTCCAGGGCGTCGAGCCGGCGGCCGCCGCGGCCGTCGGCCCCGGCCGGAGCGGGCACCGGCCATCCGGTCGGCACACCCTCCCGAACCCAACCAGCCAGTAGGATGACCGTACGTACGCCGGTCGTCACGGGCGTACCAGGGGGTAGGGGGACACATGAACGACATCCACATCCGTACGGAAGTGCTACGGCAGTCCGCGGCCGGCCTCCAGGCGGCCGCCGCGGCGTCGGACCCGCCGGACACTGGCTCGACAACAGCTTCACCGCCGCGGCCACCATGACCGCCTGGGAGTCCGGGCCGGCACTCAAGGACTGCGCGACCGCGTGGCAGACCCACATGAAGTCTGCGCTCGACCAGCTTCACGCCTATGCGGAACAGCTGCGCAACTCGGCGCACTCCTACGACAAGGCCGAGCAGGAGGCCGCCCGTCGGCTCACCGCCGCCGTCACCGATCTCGAAGGGACCGGGCAGTGAGCATCGACCTCGCAGCGCTCAGGTCCGCCCGCAGCATCGACGTGGACGCCGCCGCCAACTCCTGGCTGGCTCTCTCCAAGCAGGCTTGGCAGGCCGTCAACGACATCCACGCCAACGGCGTCGACCCGCTCAAGGAGAACTGGAAGGACCGCGTCGGCCAGGCCGCAGGCCGCAAACTGGAGGAACACGCCCGGATCCTGGAGGCCGGCGCTGACATCATGCGCGGTGTCGTCATGGTCCTCAACGCCCTGAGCGCCACCATCACCCGGGCGAAGCTGACCGTGAACTCGGCCCTCGACATGGCCGGGCAGTACGGCCTGACCATCGACGAAGCCAGCGGCACGGTCCACTCCGGCTCCGGTGGCGCGGACGCGTCCACCGACAACGCGGTCCAGGAGATCAACGCGATGCTCCAGGAGGCCCTGCGCGAAGCAGCCCAAGCAGACAAGCTCGCAGCCGCGGAGCTCCGCAAACTTGCGGCCGCCACCTGCGAGACCGACCCGCGCAAGGCGCTCGACGCCCTTCAGCGCGAGGCCTCCCAGACCGAACTGGCCATGTACACCGGGGGCATTCCCAGCGGTGAGGACCCGCGTCTGGTCGCCGACTGGTGGAAGGCGCTGACCGACAACCAGCGCAAGCAGCTGATGCTCTCCGACCCGGTCACGCTGGCCGATCTGCCCGGCATCCCCGACGACGTGAAGGTCGGCCTTCGCGGAGGCCCCAACGCCAAGTACGACCGCGTCATGACGGTGCAGTGGGCGCTGGACCACTGGGACGACACGAGCATCGACGTCTTCGGGGACAACTGCACCAACTTCGCCTCCGAGGCGCTGCGCCAGGGCGGTCTGCACGCCAAGTGGGACGGGCTCTGGGGCTGGCGGGGCGACGACACCTGGGGGCGCAGCGAGGACGCCGGCGGTGACTGGCTCTCCCAGCGGGTCGACTACTCGAAGAGCTGGGCCGGCGCACAGAACATGCACGACTTCCTGATGCGCCACGGCAGTGAGGAGATCCCACCGGATCAGGTCAAGCCCGGGGACATCGTCTACTACGAGGAGGACTCCGACCAGGACGACCAGGACAAGAAGGGGGCCGTGCACCACACCGCGGTCGTCACGGCCGTGACTCCGGACGGAGACATCCGGTACACCCAGCACAGCGGCGGTCAGAAGAACGCCAGCGTCGGCGGGCGGATCGACGCCTTCCAGGAACAGCGCGGCCACCAGAAGCTGCACTTCGTCCGCGTCAACCCGGACTGGTACTAGATGTCGGACCACCCTCGCTCCCCCCGCCGGTTCCGGGCCGGGGGCCCACTGCTTCTCGCCTGCGTGAGCTGGCTGTGCACCGTGCCCACGGTCATCGCGGACGGCGACGTCCACGCGCTCGTCAGCCGGTGCCACGACAGTCCCGGCGCCCCGGCCTACGTCCTACCGCTGGCCTGGGCCGGCCTGGTGTCGGGGATCGGCGCACTCTGCTGGGGCGTTTGGCAGGTCCTCACCGCCGTACGGCGGAAGGCACCGCGGCTCGGCCTGGGGCACGGCCTGCTCTGCGTCCTCCTACCGGTGATGACCATCGGTATCCCGTTCCAGTACGCGCTGACCCGGACCGCCGCCCACGACACCGGCCCGCAACGCAGCAGCTGCTTCGGGAACGGCCCGCTGACCATCACACTCGACACGGCGGAAGTCCCCCGACCACATTCAACGGTCTGACCTCGTTCGATGCCGGTTGCGCGGAAGGGCCTCGGAGTCGCCGCTGTTCGACTTCGCGGTCCTTCCGCTGGGCGTGTTCCTCGTCGCAGCCATGCTCGCCTCCGTGGTCTCCCACGGCGTGACGGGCAGCACCCGCACCACCGTCATGACCGGCGGATCCGTCCTGAACGCGATCGCCGTGGTGTGGAGCATCGCCCACCGGCGCAAGGCGAGAAGAGCGACCCCCGGTCGGGGTCAGCGCTCGCGGCCGCGGGCCTTGAGCGGGGTGGCCGGGAGTTCGGGGGCGGGGAGGCGGTGGCCGGCGTAGCCGTGGACCTGGCCGAAGCGGGTGCCGGTCATCCAGTCGGCGCGGGCCTGGGCGATGTCCTCGGGAGTGCGGCCGACGAAGTTCCACCACATGAGGATCCGCTCCTCGAAGGGCTCGCCGCCGAGGAGCAGCACCGAGGCGTCGGTGCGGGCGAGGAGGGGGAGTTCGGTGCGGCCGCAGCCGAGGTAGAGCATCGAGCCGGGTTCGACCGGGGTGCCGTCGACGTCGAGGCGGCCCGTCATGGCGAGGACGGCGTACTCGAAGTCCGGAACCAGGGGGAGCCGGAGCTCCGCCCCCTCCGTGAGGGCCAGGTCGGCGCCGACCAGCGGGCTGTAGGTGGTGCCGGGCGAGGTGGCGGTGTCGAGGGTGCCGAGGATGACGGTGGCGCGCAGGCCGGGGGCGGTGACCACGGGCAAGTCGGCGTGGTGCTCGAAGGCGGGGGCGGTGTGCCGGTGCGCGTCGGGCAGGGCGACCCAGAGCTGGGCGCCGTGCAGGTAGCGGGCGTGCGGGCGCGGGGACTCCTCGGAGTGGGAGATCGCCCGGCCCGAGGTCATCAGGCCCAGCTCGTACGGCCGGACGGTCTGCAGGCTGCCGAGGCTGTCACGGTGCAGCACCTCGCCCTGGTGCAGCCAGCTGACCGTCTGGAGGCCGGTGTGCGGGTGCGGCGGGACCTGCATGCCGGGCTCGTCGGCGATGTCGTCGGGGCCGTAGTGGTCGACGAAGCACCAGGCGCCGACCATCCGGCGGCCGAGGTTGGGGAGCAGGCGGCGGACCACCGTGCTCTCGCCCAGCTGGACCTGACGGCCGGTCAGGAGATCCTTCACCGGCCCGGTCGTGGCCTCGCGGCCGCAGCTGGTCGGGGCGGGCTTGAGGTCGAGGTTGCTCATCGCGGTTCCACCACCGTACGAGGAGGGCCGGGCGCGGGGGGCGGGGAGGGGGGATGGGGAGGGAAGGGGAGGGGTTCGGGCGGGGAGGAGCCCCCCGTCGTCACCGATCATCCAGCACGGTGGCGGGTTCCTCCACCCGCGCCCGGCCATCCGGCGGTGCGGTCCCGGCGCGCGAAGCCCGTCCGCGCCCGGCCATCCGGTGTGAAGGCTTGGCGGGCGGTCAGTGCCCGCAGGCCCACCAGGCGTCCGCGCTCGCCTTGTCGGCCAGCTCGCGCAGCTTGCGGACGGCCTCCGCCGGGTCCTCCGCCCCGTAGACGGCCGAGCCGGCCACGAACACGTCCGCGCCCGCCTCGGCGCAGCGCTCGATGGTGGTGGCGGACACGCCGCCGTCGACCTGCAGCCACAGCTCCAGGTCGTGCTTCGCGATCAGCTCCCGGGTGCGGCGGATCTTCGGCAGCATGATGTCCAGGAAGGCCTGGCCGCCGAAGCCGGGCTCCACCGTCATGATCAGCAGCATGTCGAGCTCGGGCAGCAGGTCCTCGTACGGCTCGATCGGGGTGCCGGGCTTGAGCGCCATGGAGGCCCGGGCGCCCTTGGCGCGGATCTCGCGGGCCAGCCGGACGGGCGCGGCGGCGGCCTCGACGTGGAAGGTGACGGAGCCGGCCCCGGCCTCGACGTACTGCGGGGCCCAGCGGTCCGGGTCCTCGATCATCAGGTGGCAGTCGAGCGGGGTGTCGGTGGCCCGGGCGAGCGATTCGACCACCGGGACGCCCAGGGTGAGGTTGGGCACGAAGTGGTTGTCCATGACGTCCACGTGCAGCCAGTCGGAACCCCGGACGGCCTCGGCCTCGTCGGCGAGCCGGGCGAAGTCCGCGGACAGGATGCTGGGGTTGATCTGGGCCATTGACCGACTACCTTCGTGCGGGGGCTTGCAGGGGCCGGGCCACCCGTCGCCGGGCGGCACCTCGTCCCATCATCTCGCGCCGCGCCGCCGGTGACCGCACCCCGGCGCCCCGCGTGACCGTCATCACACTCCGCGCGGGGTTCCCGGCCCGCCGCCGTGGTCATCAGCACTTGAGCGGCCCCGCGCCGTCCGAACGGCTCAGCTGCCGCCGCCGCGGCCGCGGGGCCGTCCGATCAGCCGAGCTCCCCGCGCCCGCCCGGAGCCACGCCGAGGAAGGCTTCCGATGGTCGATCTCGTCCACCCCGCCCGCGCGCTCTGGTGGCTCTTCGAGCCGGTGCACGGCGTCAGCTACTTCCTGCCGGAGGGCCGGGCCGCCTTCGAGGAGGCCGGGCTGCGCGGCCCCTGGCGCGGGTACTTCGCCAGCCGGTCCGCCCCGCTGGGCGCGGTGGAGGCGCCGCCGGTCGTCGCCGCGTTCTTCAACTTCGCGCCGGCCATGGTGGAGCGCGCGCTGCCGTCCGTCTGGTCGCTGGCGAGCCCGGAGGAGACCCTCGCCGCCCGGCTGAAGGGTTCGGCGGCGGCGCTGGCCCGGCTGCTGGAGCACGTCGACCGGGAGCAGGTGGAGCTGGTCGCCGACGCCCTGGAGCAGGCCGCCTCCCGGCTGGACTGCGCGGGCCGGGTGCTGGCGGCCGCCAACGCCGCGCTGCCCCGCCCGAGCGGGCTGTACGAGCGGCTCTGGCAGGCCGCCACCGTGATGCGCGAGCACCGCGGGGACGGCCATGTGGCCGCGCTGGTGGCGGCCGGGCTGGACGGCTGCGAGGCGCTGGTGATCCGCTGCGCGATGGACATGCGGCGCGACCAGCTCCAGCCGATGCGCGGCTGGACGGACGCCGAGTGGGAGGCGGCGGCGGGGCGCCTGGTCGAGCGCGGCTGGCTGACGGCCGCCGGGGCGGTGACCGAGCTCGGCCGGACCCGCCACCAGTCCCTGGAGGCGGCCACCGACCTGGCCGCCGCCCGGGTGTGGGAGGGTTACCCCCGGGCCGAACTCGACCGGCTGGCCGCCGCGTTGAAGCCGATCGCGGCGCTCTGTCGCAGCCAGCTGCCGTACTACCCGGCCGGGCTGCCGGACCACACCTGACGCTCATCCGAACCGGGCGGGCCGAGGACGATCCCCCGCCCGGCGAAGAACGGCCCAAACGAGCGCCACGGCACCCGCGCGAAGGCCTGCGACTCCCCCGGGAAGCCGGAGGGGTTGTGGATCAGCAGCGCGGTGTCGGTGGTGCCCACCGCGAGCACCAGGTGCCCGCCGCGGCGGACCGGCGGCGGGCCGTTCGGCTCCCGGATCGACGGGTGCACCGAGACCATCACCAGCCGGCCGCCGGCCACCTCCTCCGCCACCTGTTCCGGCGTCAACTCCCCTGCGGTCGCCGCCAGTCCCCAGCGCCGCCGGACGTAGTCGGCGAACGGCACGTGGATCAGTCCGCGCAGGCTCTCGCCGTCGCGCACGTAGGCCCCCGCCGCCACGCACTCACCGGCCAGCGCCATCATCGTCGGGGTGACCCCCCACCAGTGCTCCAGCGCCATCCGCAGGCAGGCCACCCCGCACAGCCGCCAGGACCACCACGCGTACTCCTCCGGGGTGGCCGCCCCGGACTGCCCCCACCGGGGGTCCTCCGCCGCGTCGAGGCGCCCGTCCACGATCTCCCGCACCAGCTCCGCGGACTCCCACTGCGCCCGGTACGGCACCTCGTGCACCACCCGCGCCGGCCGCGCGGCGCCGCCCTGATCGACCATTCCCCGACGCTCTCACGCCGGGGCGGCCGTCCGACTCACGACACTCCCTGGGTGCCGGTGCCCTCCGCCGACTTCGCCGCCTCCTTCGCCGCCGCCTCCGGCGCCTTCGCCACCGTCACCGGCTCGCTCCGATCGCCCGGCTCGCCCGGCTCTGCCGACGCAGCCGCCGGCGCGGCCCCTTCGGCCCCCTCGGACTCCTCGGGCCCTCCCGAGGCCGCCGACCGGTGGGCGAGCCGCTGGGCCGCGTTCCGGCCGCGCTGCTCCACCGGCAACGACCCGGTGGCGCGGGCCAGGCCGAACGGCGGCATGTCGAAGTAGATCGACTCGTAGCCGCCCTCGGGGGCGATGTACGTCTCGTGCCAGAGCCCGACGTGCCCGCGGACCCTGCCCTCGCGCACCATGCGGTTGGCGATCCCCCAGACGGTGTGGTGGAAGCCGTCCGGCGCGCTCGCGTAGCGGTACAGCTTCTCCTTGGACTCCCAGTACTGCACGACGTAGTAGGTGCGCGGCGAGGCGGTGAGCAGGATCCGGCCGCGCAGACCGCGCTCGGGGCTGCGCCGCAGTTCACGCAGCATCCGGAACATCGCGAACATCACCGGGCCCCAGTGGTGCACGGCCCAGAACCGGTTGATCCGCATGCCGAGCAGCAGCACCACGGTGTCGCCGGTGGCGGCGGCGGTGGTGTAGCCCGGCAGCGGCTTGGCGGACATCGAGCGTCCGAACGTGGTCCCGAACGTGGTCCCCTTGGGCATTCCCGGCCTCCCCGCACCTCATGTAATCGGTGATTACATCAAGGCGCGATGGGCCGGTCAAGGGTCGCCGCAAGGGCAATTCCGTTACTCTTCGGGCCGGTTGGCGATCCCCTGCCGGAAGGTGTCGAGCACCTGCACGGCCAGCTCCTCGGCGTTCTCGGCCGGCAGGTACCCGTCCACGATCATCTGCGCCAGCCCGTAGACCACCGCCTGCCCGGACAGCATCACCAGCCCCGGATCCCCGGGCCCCAGCCGCCCGGCCTGCTGGTCCGCGACGATCAGCCCGGCGAACACCCGGTCCATCCCGTCCAGCCGTTCCCGCAGCTCCGGATCCCGCACGGCCGTGAACACCCGCGAGCGCACCAGCTCGAACCGGCGCGGATGCCGTACGGCGTACCGGACGAAGCCCAGTCCGAGCGCGCGCATCGCGGAACCGCCCGCCGCCTCCGCGGCTCCCACCTCCGCCTCCTGCCACCGCACGAAGTCCGCCAGCACGTGGTCCGCCACCGCGGTCAGCAACGCCTGCCGGTCGGCGAAGTGCCGGAAGGGCGCCCCCGGCGACACCCCGGCCCGGCGCGCCACCTCCCGCACGCTCACCCTCTCCTGCCCCTGCTCGTCCAGCACCTCGACCGCCGCCGCCACCAGCGCCTCCGGCAACGCCCCGTGGTGGTAGGCCTCCCGCTCCCTCATGCCTGCCTTGCTACCACAGCCGGGGGCGCCCCGGGCCGGTCCGAGGCGCCCCCGGCGGGCGGGGGCCCGGCGGGCGGGAACCCGGCGGGCAGGCACCCGGCGGCGGAGCGAGATGGAGCCGTTCCGGCGCCGGCACCTGATCTTCACCGCCCACCTGCCCGACCACCTGGTACAGGCCGTCGCGGCGGTCGAGCAGGACGACCCCGACCAGGCGCCGGTGGTGTGGCTGCCGGTAGCCGACGCGGCCGACCTCCACCTGTACCCGGACGTCGGCGCCGTCCTCGGCCAGGCCGTCCGGCCCGACGCCACCGCGGGCGGCCCGGTGCTGCTCCCGGCGATGACTACCACGTCCTACCGGTGGCGCTGACCTCCCGCGCGCACACCTGTGCCGGGACATGCTTGTTGGCACCAGGTGGCTCTGACGACCGTGCTGTTTTACGGTCGGCGGGACACGGTAGCTGTCACCAACGGGACTGCGTTGCTGGCGCCACGGCGCCGAGGACGGCGTATCTGTCACTGGACCTACGAAACGGGCCAGGCCAATTGCTGGCATGTCCACCCGGTGGAACGACTGGGCGGACTGCCGCATGCCGAACAGCGTCAGTGGCCGTTGGCGGAACCGTTGCCGGACAGGACAGGGATTTCGTCGACCAGGTGCGACAGGGAATCGTCGCCGTCCTGGATCGTGCTGTTGTCGGTGCACTGCTGCTGTTGCTGCGAGGTGAGGATGGGGACGTCCTGCACGCCGACGTTGGTCAAGGCAAGGACCGACTGAACCCCAGCCTTCCCAACCCCGATACAGAGCTTGTTCAGGGTTCCCTGGACGAGGCTCATCTGCGGGCTCTCCTTGCCGCCGGTGGCGGTGTTGACGTAACCGGTCTTGGCGCCGTTGGCGTTGGCGACGTCCGTGTCATTGCCGATCGCGACGGCGGCCGGTGCCGCGGTGAGTAGAGCGAGAGCGATGGACGAGCACACTGTGATCCTGCGGATCACGATTCTCCTTCGACCGGGGCCGGCTGATCCGAGATCATCAACCGGATTCGTTCATCCGGTCAACTGCTCAGCGCACCAAAGAGACACGCTTCGGACCGTCCGCCCGCCGCGACCCGTGGTGGCAGGAACCGTGTCCGAGTGACGGCTAACGTGTCTCGGCACAACACCGCAGCCGACCCGGCGCGGATTGCCTCTGAGGGTTGCCTCTGGGGTTGCTACTCGGGGCTGCTTCTCGGGGTTGCTTCTCGGGGTTGCTTCTCGGGGTTGCGTCAGGCGGTACCGCCGGAAGCGGGTTTTCGCACCCGTTGTCCATAGCTCGGCGCCCTGGGCACCCTGGCGGTCGCTGGGTGAAGTCCGGGCACCGAAGCGCCGAAGAAGTGGAGTGGGAGGGTCGGCGCGCAGAGTAGAAGCGAGACAAGATTCCGGCCACCTGATGCTGCGCGCCGACGGCGTGACGGGTGATCTGCTGCGCGGTGGCCCCGGCGGCCCCGCTTCGCGGCGCCACCGGCCGGGAGGAGGAGCGAGGACGAGGGCGGGCCGGACGGCCAGTCAGCTGCCGCAGGTGCAGCCGGCTGCGGCCTTCGCCTCGGCCGGGCTCTGGGCGAGGTCGAGGGTCTGCTCGTCGGGGGTGCAGCAGGCGGTGGTGCCGCAGCAGGCGTCCGGTGCGCTGTCGGCGCTCTTGCCGAGAGTGTCGGCGTCGGCCTTCACGACGTAGACCTCCCACGACTCCTTGCCCGGGCCGGTCACCCAGGGCTTGTCCTGGACGGCGTAGCAGCAGGAGGTGTCGTTCTCCTCGAGGTAGCCAGGCCGGCGTCCTTGAGGCGCGTGGTGGCGGCGGTGACCTGCTCGGTGGTCTCCAGCCGACAGCTGCCCTTAGCGATCAGCCGCTCGTGCCGGGCGACCTCAACGTTCCTGTCGTAGGCCACCAGGTGGGAGGCGTGCAGCATCACCCGGACCCGCTTGCCGATCAGCCTCACTGGCACCGAGTAGCGGTTGGTCCGGACCGCGATCTGGCCGTAGCGGTCGACCCGCGGGGTGAACACCCGACCCGTCTCAAACGGGTCCTCTGGCAGCGGGAGCAGCCGCGCTCGCTCGTCTTCGAAGTACTCGTCGATCGTCCGCGCTCTGGACCCGATCCGACGTCGCCCGTCGTGCCGATCCCACTGCTCGACCAGCTCGTTCAGCTCCGCCAGCGACTCGATCTCCGGCACCGGCACGAAGTGGTTGCGGCGGAAGTAGCCGATCTGGCCCTCGACGCCGCCCCTCTCGTGGGCGCCCTCGATGCCGGGCCGGCAGTAGGAGCTCTCGATCCCGAAGTGCGACTTGAAGGCGATCCATCGGTCGGCCTCCACCCGGGCCCGGCTCAGCCCCAGTACCCGGGCGACGGCCGCCTTCAGGTTGTCGTAGCGGACCTTGCTCCGCGGGATACCGCCCAGCGTCCGCAGCGCGTGAACATGGCCTTCGAAGAACGCCTCCTGCCCGCAGGACGCGAAGACTCGGTGAACGGCCTTGCCCGAGTAGGACAGCCGGAAGGAGAACAGGTAGCAGGTCACCAGCTCGCCCGCGAGCTTCACCGGGTCGAGCTTCACCGTCACGTCGCCGAAGTCAACCTCGGCCTCCATCCCGGGCTGGTGCGTCCGCGGGACGAACGCCTCGATCGGAGCCTTGCCCGACTCCACCAGAATCTGCGGCTTTCGGTCGGCGACGTAGCGCCGGACCTGCTGGTAGGAGATCTCCGCGCCGTGCTCCTCGACCAGGCGGTGGAAGATCCGGGTGACCGTGTGCCGCTGCTTGCGCGGCGCATCCAGATCGGCCCGCAGGATCCCGTCGACCACCGCCTTGTACGGATCCAGCGCGGTCGCGCGCGGCGGGAGCCTCTTCCGCGGCTCCGGCCAGACCGAGTCCACGGCCTTCCTGATCGTCCGCCACGACACGTTGTACTTGCGCGCGATCTCCCGCAGCTTCATGCCGTCGCGGTGGTCACGCCGGATCGCAGCGTACAGCTCGACCTTCGACATCTGCGGCATGACCGGGGCCTTTCACCAGGAGCACTCCCGATGCTGACCTGGCAAGTACCCCAGTGACGTCGAAACTCGGGTTCTGGTCCAACTTCTGTGGTGTGCCTACTCCCTGTAACGGTTGATCTCTCCGGAGCGTCTTCCGAGATCGTCCGGAAATGGCCGGCGACGGC
>NZ_JBIDAK010000031.1:0-83934 GCF_043202455.1 Kitasatospora sp. NPDC048194 | reverse complement strand
CCGGGCTGTGGGTGTGCCGGGGGGGGGGCCCGCCGGCCCCGGGCGGGGGGGGGGGCGCCCGCCCCCCCCGGCCCGCCCCGGCGGGGGCCCGGGGGGGGGGGGCCCCCCGGCGCCCCGGACTCCTCGCGTTCCCCGCGCCCGCGGTGCCACGCGCCCGCGGTGCCACGCGTCCGCGGCGCCCCGCGTCCGCGGGTTCCGGCCCTGCTCGCCCGTGGTCCCGCCCCCGGGCCCCGCGCCGGGGGTTCCGGTGCCCTACCCCAGGTCGGCGGTGCGCCCCAGTGCGTCCGGCTGGGTCTGCTCGATCCGGCGCAGCATCCGGGCCAGCAGGCCGCAGAGCGCCGCGCGCTCCTCGTCCGAGATGTCCTGCAGCAGCTCCTCCTCGAACACCGCCGCCATCCGCATCGACTCCAGCCACTTGTCGCGGCCGTTCTCGGTCAGCTCGATGATCACCCGCACCCGGTTGGACTCGTCCCGTTCGCGGGTGACCAGGTCCTCGGCGACCATCCGGTCGATCCGGTGCGTCATCGCGGCCGGCGTGAGCCCGAGCCGCTTGGCCAGCTCGCCGGGCCCCAGTCGGTAGGGGCTGCCGGCCACCACCAGCGCCTTGAGCACCTCCCACTCCGCGGAGGTGATTCCGAGCACGGTCAGCTGCCGGTCGTACGCCACGCCCATCCGCCGGGCGACCCGGGAGAGGGTCTGCACGATCGTCTCCACCTGGGGGTCCACGGTGGGGAATTCCCGCTGGTAGAGGGCCACCTGCTCGGCGATGCCGAGCTCCAGGGGGGTGGCCGCCGGGGGCTTGTCGGCAGCCGGCGCCGGCTTCTCCGTAGTCATGCCGACAGTGTCGCACGCGAACGTGCATCCCTTAAGCCTTTGACTCCGCACCCTTCCGGTGCTAAGACTTTATCTCGTCAAACTTTAGCTCTGAAATCTTCCGGGCTTAAGAGTTCAGCTCGAGAGTTCCGGACGATCCGGGAAGGGATGTGCACGGTGACCGGCACGGTGAAGCAGCAGAGGCAGCAGCAGCGCGGGGCGGGCGGCCCGCTGCGCCGCGTCCAGATCGGCAACGCGCTCAGTGCGTTCGGCAGCGGGTTCACGATGCCGTACATGTTCGTGTACGTGGACCAGGTGCGCGGCCTGGGCTCGCTGGCGGCCGGGATGGTCTTCACCGTCTTCGCGCTGGCCGCGCTCGCCGTCCTCCCGCTCACCGGCCGCGGCATCGACAGGTACGGTCCCCGACCGGTGCTGCTGGCCGGTGCCGGGCTCGCCGCCACCGGCGCGTTCGCCTTCGGCCACGCCACCGGCACCCCGGCGCTGCTGGTCTCGTCCTTCCTGTTCGGCGCGGGTGTCACCACCTGCCAGCCGGCGCTGGCCACGATGATCGTCCGCTGCTCGACGGCGGCGACCCGCTCGCACGCCTTCGCGCTGCAGTTCACCCTGGTCAACCTGGGCATGGGCATCGGCGCGCTGGTCGGTGGGCAGATCGTCGACGTCGCCGACCCGGCCAGCCTCACCCGGCTGTTCACGATCGAGGCGGCGACCTTCCTCGGCCTGGCCCTGGTCACCGGCACCGCCCGGATACCGGACGTCCGGCTCAGCGTCGTCCAGGAGAAGGCCGACGGCCCCACCGGTCTGCGCGCCCTGTTCGCCGACAAGGCGATGGTGCGGCTCTGCGTCCTCGCCGGGCTGATCTTCTTCACCTGCTACGGCCAGTTCGAGTCCGGAGTCGCGGCCTTCGCCACCGACACCGTCGGCACCGCGCCGTCCACCCTGGGCTTCGCGATCGGCGCCAACGCGCTGACCATCGTCGTCCTGCAGATGTTCATGGTGCGGATCACCGCGCGCCGCCGCCGCACCACCGCGATGGCCGCGGCCGGCCTGGTCTGGCTGGCCGCCTGGGCGATGGCCCTGGTGGCCGGTCTGATCCGGACCGAGACCATGGCCGCCACGGTCGCGATCGTCTCGATCTACGCCCTGTTCGGCGTCGGCGAGTCGCTGCTCGCGCCCACCATGGGCCCGATCGTCGCGGACCTCGCCCCGGCCCGGCTGCTCGGCACCTACAACGCCGGGTACGCCCTGGTGAAGCAGATCGCGATCGCGGTCGGCCCGGCGGTCGGCGTGCTGCTGGTCGGCTCCGGCACCTGGCCGCTCTACCTGGCGGCCATGGCCGGCTCGACGCTGCTGGTGGTCCTGCTGGCGCTGCGGCTGCGTCCGTACCTCACGGCGGAGCAGGACAACGCGGCCCCGGCGGTGGTCCGCACGCCCGTGCCGGTCCGGGAGCTCCAGACCGCCGCCTGACCGGCGGGCGTGCGCCGGCCGGGCCCCGGCCGCCACACGAGGGCGTCCGCGCCGCAGGGGTGTCCGCCCTGCAGGGGCCTGCGCGCGCAAGGGTGTTAGCCACGCAGGGGCGTTCACCGTGCAAGGCCTGCACCGTGCAAGGCGTTCGCCGTGCAAGGCGTTCGCCGTGCAAGGCGTTCGCGACGGGCGCCGACCGGGTCACCTGGTCGGCGCCCGTCGCGCTTGGCTTCCCCGGGCACCGCCACATAGTGTCAGTGGCTGTTGACCGCCCGGCCCCGGCCGGGGCAGCAGACCCGGGCCCGGAACAGCACCCGCGGGCCCCGCAGACCGGCGATCGGCGAGGCAATGACCCAAGCGGCGCTCACGCACCCCCCGGCGGCCCCGGCCCCCGCCGACCCCGCTCCGGCCCGCGGCGGGCTGCTCCGCCGGGTGGCCGACCGCTCCGGGCGACTCGGCCCGGTCGTCCGCTGGACGGCCGACCACTCCGGCTGGCTCGGCCCGATCGCCGTGGCGCTCTTCGCCGGTCTGCTGCGCTTCTGGCACCTCGGCTACCCCAACGCCTTCGTCTTCGACGAGACGTACTACCCCAAGGACGCCTGGTCGCTGCTCCAGCAGGGCTACGAGGGCACCTGGCCCGACCACGCGAACGCCGACATCCTGGCCGTCCCGCAGTCCGTCCCGCTCAGCTCCGCGCCCGAGTTCATCGCCCACCCGCCCCTCGGCAAATGGGTGATGGCGGTCGGCGAGCAGTTGTTCGGCCTGCACCCCTTCGGGTGGCGGTTCATGACCGCCCTGCTCGGCACCATGACCGTGCTGATGCTGGCCCGGATCGGCCGCCGGCTCTTCGGCTCCACCCTGATCGGCTGCACCGCCGCCCTGTTGATGTCGGTGGACGGCCTCCAGCTGGTGATGAGCCGGGTGGGCTTGCTCGACGGCATCCAGATGTTCTTCGTGCTCGCCGCCTTCGGCGCCCTGCTGGTCGACCGGGACCGCGCCCGCGCAACGCTGGCCGCCGTGGCCGACGCCGACCGGGCGGGGCTCGGCCCGCGCCCCTGGCGGATCGCCGCCGGGGTGTTCCTCGGCGCCGCCTGCGCGGTCAAGTGGAACGGCGCCCCGATCCTCGCCGCCCTCGGCGTCCTCACCGTGCTCTGGGACCAGGCCGGCCGCCGCGCCGCCGGTGCCCGCCGCCCCTGGCGCGCCATGCTGCGCCGGGACGCCGTGCCGGCCTTCCTCGCCATGGTCGGGTCCGCCCTGGTGGTGTACGTCGGCGCCTGGTCGGGCTGGCTGGCCAGTGGCGGCGGCCGTGCGGGCGGCGACGGCGGCTACGACCGGCACTGGGCGGACGGCCGGGCCGGGCTCTCCCCGGACCACGTCCTCGGCATCCCGCTGCCGCAGCTCCCGATGAGCTGGGTGCCCGCGCCGCTGCGCAGCCTGTGGCACTACCACTCGCAGATGTACGACTTCAACACCGGCCTGAGCACCCCGCACACCTACCAGTCCAACCCCTTCGCGTGGCTGGTCGACGGCCGCCCGGTCTCGATGTACTGGGAGCAGGTCCCGGCCGGGACGAACGGCTGCACCGCCCCGGGCGGCTGCGCGGCGCAGATCCTGGGCCTGGGCACCCCGTTCCTGTGGTGGGCAGCCTGCTTCGCCCTGGTCTACCTGCTGTGGCGCTGGTTCTTCCGCCGGGACTGGCGCTCGGGCGCCGTGCTCTGCGCGGTCGCCGGGATCTACCTGCCCTGGTTCCAGTACCAGGAGCGGACGATCTTCTCCTTCTACATGGTCGTGCTCGTGCCGTTCCTGTGCCTGGCCGTCGCCCAGATGCTCGGGGCGGTCCTCGGCCCGGCCGGCAGCAGCCCCGCGCGCCGCCGGTGGGGCGCGGCCGGCGCCGGGCTGGTCGTGCTCGCGATCGTCGGCTGCTTCGCGTTCTTCTACCCGCTGTACACGGCGGAGGTGATCCCGATGTCGTCCTGGCAGGACCGGATGTGGTTCACCAGCTGGATCTGATGACGCCCTCCGCCTCCGGGTCCGGCGGGCAGCTGCTGCCGGTCAGCCCGGTGCTCGGGGCGGTCACCGCGGCGCTGTTGCTGGCCGCCGTGGCCGTGGCCGGGTGGGGGCTGCTCGGCCACGGGCACGCGGTGGCGCGGGCCGGACTGCGGGCCGTCGTCCAGCTGGCGGCCGTCGCGGCGGTGATCACCTGGGTGGTCGGCTCGCTGTGGTGGTCGGCGCTGTTCGTGCTGCTGATGTTCACGGTCGCGGTGCACACCGCCGGACGCCGGATGACCCGGGGCCGCGGCTGGGTCTGGGCGGCCGCCCCGATCGGCGCCGGGGTGCTGCCGGTGCTCGCCCTGCTGCTGGCCGTCGGACTGCTGCCGCCCAAGGGCCTGTCGGTCATCCCCGTCGCGGGCATCCTGATCGGCGGGGCGCTCACCGCCACCTCGTTGGCCGGCCGGCGCGCCCTGGACGAGCTGCGGCAGCGGCGCGGCGAGGTGGAGGCGGCGTTGGCGCTCGGTTTCGAGGAGCGGGACGCCCGGCTGGAGATCTGCCGTACGGCGGCGGCGACCTCACTGGTCCCGGCGCTGGACCAGACCCGGACGGTCGGGCTGGTCACCCTGCCCGGGGCCTTCGTCGGCATGCTGCTCGGCGGGGCCTCGCCCGTCCAGGCGGGGGCGGTGCAGCTGTTCGTGCTGATCGGGCTGCTGGCGGTGGAGTCGGCGGCGGTGGTGGTGGTGCTGGAGCTGGTCGGGCGCGGGCTGGTGACCGCGTCGGGCGGGGCCGACCCGGTCGGGTAGGCTTGGGCGCGTTGAAGGGGAGTAGCCCTCCACCGGACCGTCGACATACTGGCCCCCACGGGCCCGGCGCCCGGGGCACCGCTCGGTGAGCGGTTGCCGGCGAGACCTTCGGCCGCAGTGCTGTGACCGTTTCCAGTGCTGTCGGGCCGAAGTGACCCCTGGCGGAGCTGCGGAGGCCGGACAGCCCCGACCGCAGGGATTCCTCCGAATGAGTCTGACCGTTGCCGCGTTGACGTTCGGCATCATCTTCCTGGCCGAACTGCCCGACAAGACGGCGCTGGCCAGCCTGGTGCTCGGCACCAAGTACCGCGCGAGCTACGTCTTCGCGGGCATCGCCGCCGCCTTCGCCCTCCAGGTGGGCCTCGCGCTGGTCGCCGGGCACCTGCTCTCGCTGCTGCCGCACCGCTGGGTGGAGGGCGTCACCGGTGCGCTGTTCCTGGCCGGTGCGGCGATGCTGCTCTTCCACGGCGGTGGCGACGACGACGAGCACGCGGCCAAGGAGCCGTCCTCGAACAGCTTCTGGAAGGTGGCCGGGGCGAGCTTCGTGGTCGTCGCGGTCGCCGAGTTCGGCGACCTGACCCAGATCATGACCGCCAACCTGGCCGCCAAGTACGCCGATCCGCTGGCGGTGGGCCTCGGCTCCTGGCTGGCGCTGTGCGCGGTCGGCGGGATCGCCATCGTGGGCGGCCAGAAGCTGCTCAAGCACGTGCCGATGAAGCTGATCATCAGGGTGGCGGCGGCGATCATGGTGGTGCTGGCGGGCGTCAGCATCGTCGGCGCGATCACCGGCTGACGAGCCGGCGTCCGGTCAGTCAGCAGCCCGGGTCGGCGGTGAGGACGGCCTGGGTCTTGGGGCCGTACACGCCGTTCTCGCCCCTGATGCGGTTCTGGCGCTGGTAGTCCGACAGCACCGAGCGGGTCCAGTCGTCGAAGGTGCCGGACACGATCGACTTGTCGACGAATCCGCACTCCGCCGCGTACAGGCGCTGCTGCATCTCCTTCACGTCGGCCCCGGTCATCCCCACCTGGAGGATGCGCGGGGTCGGGGTGGCGGTCGGCGTGGGAGTGGGCGTGGCAGTCGGGGTGGGCGTCGGCGTCGCCGTGGCGGTCGGCGTCGGCGTGGGGGTCGGTGTCGGGGTCGGCGTCCTGGACGGGGTCGGCTTGCGGGTGGCCGTCGCCGTGGGGCTCGGTGCCGCGCTGGTCGGCGGCGGTGCGCTGGGCGTGGGCGCGGTCTCGGCGGGCGGGTTGACCGGGGCGGGCGCCAGCGTGGTGGTGACCACCGGCTCGGCCCGCCTGGCCTCCGGGTCCGGCTTCGGGGAGGGCGTCACGGCGTACGCGACACCGATGGTGAGCGCCACCAGGGCGGCGCCGACCCCGCCGATCAGCAGCTTGTGCCGGCCCGGCGGGTGCTCCGCGGCCTGCTCGGCGGCCCGGCGCGCGGCCCGTCCGCCGCCGGCCTCCGGCCCGGCCGGGGTGAGGTCGAAGACGGTGCCGCCGCCCCCGTCGTAGGGCGCGGGCGGCGCCGCGGCCGGTGCGTAGGCGCCGGGGCCGGTGGGTGGCACGGGCGGGAGCACGGTGGTGGCGTAGGCGTCCGCGTCCGGGCCCAGCGGGGGCCGGACCGGCTGGGCCTGCGGGTGGCCCGACGGCGCCGGCTGCACCGGCCCCGGCAGCTGGACCGGCGGCAGGACGGTGGTCGCGAACGGGTCCCCGGCCGGCTCGGGCTCCTCCGCCACCTGGCCGGCCGACTGCGGCACGTACGGGCGGACCAGCGGTGGGCCCTCGAGGTGCGGGAGGACGGCGGTCTCCGCGAGGCTCGGATCCCCGCCGGAGACGGGACCGGGGCAGGGGCCAGGACCGGGGCCGGGGCCCACCCGCGGATCCGTGGCCGGATCCAGGAGGCAGCCGCACCCGGCGGGGCGTGCGGTGCCGCACGTCGGGCAGTGCTGGTCCGGCATCGGCCGGTCCTCCTCGGTTCTCGGTTCCCGGTGGTTCGACGGTTCTGCAGTTCGACGGTTCGACGGTTCTGCGGTTCTGCGGTTCGTCGGTGAACGACGCTCGGATCCCGGGCTCCGGGCTCCGGTTCCTGACCCGGTGCTCGCGATCGCGCCTGATTATGCAGGACGTCCCGGAGGGTGGACAGGGGCGCCTGGGCGCCCGCGGGGGTGTTGTGCCGGTTGGTGGTGGTTGGCTCCCGCGGAGGGCCCCGGGGCGCGACGGGCGGGCCGGGTGCTTACGTTCGGCTCAACCGGAGGGTGCATACCGGGACATGTCTGCCAGCATGGGGAACTGGGAGTGATCACCCGGCGGGCGCCCCGTCGTCCGGCCCCGCGACCTACGGAGAGGCCGTGCCGCCTGTGGAGACGCCATGACGGACCCCCGTGCCGCGTCCGACCGGAGCCCGGCGAAGGAGCCGGGCCCGCCGGAGGCCACCGTCCCCAACCTGTGGGTGCCGATCGGTGCCCTGCTGCTGGCGATGCTGCTCGCGGCCCTCGACCAGACCATCGTCTCCACCGCGCTGCCCACCATCGTCAGCGACCTCGGCGGCCTGGAGCACCTGTCCTGGGTGGTCACCGCCTACATGCTGGCCTCCACCGCCGCCACGCCCCTCTGGGGCAAGCTCGGCGACATGTACGGCCGGAAGCGCTTCTTCCAGGCCTCCATCGTGATCTTCCTGCTCGGCTCGGTGCTGTGCGGAATCGCCCAGAACATGGGCGAGTTGATCGCCTTCCGGGCTCTCCAGGGCCTGGGCGGCGGCGGGCTGATGGTGCTCTCCCAGGCCATCGTCGGCGACCTCGTCCCGCCCCGGGACCGCGGCAGGTACCAGGGCCTCTTCGGCGCCGTCTTCGGCGTCACCAGCGTGCTCGGTCCGCTGCTCGGCGGCCTGTTCGTCGACCACCTCAGCTGGCGCTGGGTCTTCTACGTCAACCTGCCGATCGGCGCGGTCGCCCTGGTGGTGATCGCCGCCGTACTGCACGGGCGGGAGGTCCGGCGCGACCACCGGATCGACTACCCGGGCACCGCGCTGATCGCCGCCGTCGCCACCTGCCTGGTGCTGATGACCTCCCTCGGCGGCACCACCTGGGCCTGGAGCTCCTGGCAGATCGTCGGCCTGGGGGTGCTCGGACTGGTGCTGCTGGCCGCCTTCGTCGCGGTCGAGCGCACCGCCGTGGAGCCGGTCCTGCCGCTGCGGCTGTTCCGGTCGCGGACCTTCAGCCTGGTCGCGGTGATCTCCTTCGTGGTCGGCTTCGCGATGTTCGGCGCGCTCACCTACCTGCCGACCTTCCTCCAGGTCGTCCAGCAGGTCTCGCCCACCCTGTCCGGCATCCACATGCTGCCGATGGTGCTCGGCATGCTGCTCACCTCGATCGGCTCCGGGCAGATCGTCGCCCGCACCGGCCGCTACCGGGTGTTCCCGATCGCCGGGACGGCCGTCACCACGGTCGGCCTGCTGCTGCTCTCCCGCCTGGACGAGCACAGCAGCACCGCCGAGATGAGCTTCTACTTCCTGGTCTTCGGCCTCGGACTCGGCCTGGTGATGCAGGTGCTGGTGCTGATCGTGCAGAACTCGGTCGGCTACCAGGACCTCGGGGTGGCCACCGCCGGCGCCACCTTCTTCCGCTCCATCGGTGCCTCCTTCGGCGTCTCCGTCTTCGGCACGATCTTCACCAGCGGCCTGCGCACCCGGCTCGCCGACGCCCTCGCAGGCCGGCCGCTGCCGCCCGGCTTCCACACCGAGGCGATCACCGCCGATCCGCGCCTGGTCGCCGCGCTGCCGGCCACGACCCAGGCCGCCGTCTACCACGCGTACGCCGAGTCGATCACCCGGGTGTTCCTGTACGCGGTGCCCGTCGCGCTGGTGGCCTTCGTGCTGTCGCTCTTCCTGCGCGAGGAGAAGCTGCGCACCACCGTGACCGCGCCCGACCTCGGCGAGTCCATCGGCCTCAACCCGGTCGAGCGCAGCTCCCTGGACGAGATCGCCCGCGCCCTCTCGGTGCTGAGCACCCGGGAGGCCCGGCGCGACCTGTTCCGGCGGATCACCGCCACCGCCGGGCTCGACCTGCTGCCCGCCTCCAGCTGGCTGCTCCTCCAGATGCACCACCACGGCTCGGTGGAGCCCGCCGAACTGGCCGAGCGGCGGATCGTCCCGGTCGCGGTCGTCGAGGCGGCCGTGCGCGAGGTGGAGGGCCGGGGCCTCGCCGCGCGCACCGGCGGCCTGCCGCTGCGTCTCACCGAACCTGGTGAGGAGGCCGCGCTGCGGCTGGTCGCGGCCCGGCGCACCCAGCTGGCGGAGCTGCTGGGGGACTGGGACGAGACCCAGTTCGCGGACCTCGCCCAACTCCTCACCCGGCTCAGTTCCGCCCTCTGCGCCGACCGCCGGGACCGGCCGGACCCGACCGGGCCGGAGCCCCCGTACCGGGGGGAGGGGCGGTCCTTCTGACCACCCCGGGCCGCGCCCGCTCCTTCGCCTGTTCCTCCTGCCTTGTGCCGCCTGTCTGCTCCGCGTTCCTCCTGCCTGCTCCGCGCCCGCGGCCCGCCCGCCCTCAGGGCGCGCCGAACCAGCGCGGGGTGTCGAGCCGGAACGGATCCCCGGGAGCGAGCCGCCGCAGGCCGTCCTCGACCTGGCGCAGCTGTTCCTCACCGAGGGCCTGCGACCACTCCGCGCGCAGCTCGTCGAAGATCCGCGCCGAGCGCACCAGGCAGTCCACGCCCCGGGCGGTGAGCCGCACCACCTTGCGCCGGGCGTCGCCCGGGTCGCTGCCCCGCTCGACGTAGCCGAGCTGCTCCAGGTTCTCGACGGTCTTGCCCGCCGCCTGCTTGGAGACCCCGAGCCGCCGTCCGAGCTCGACGGCGGTGGTGCCGTCCGGGCCGATCGCCTGGAAGACGAAGCCGTGCATGGGGCGCAGATCCGGGTGGCCCTCGCGGGCGATCCGCTCGTGCAGCTCGTCGATGATCGTCCGGAAGGCGAGCAGCAGGCGCAGCGGCAGCTCGAAACCGGGCGGAGCGGGTTCAGTTGACACGGTAGACAACCTCATTGACCATATAGACAACGACGTTGTCCATCTTAGGGGGTCTCTCCGTCATGCCCGTGATCCGTTCGACCGACGCCCGACGCACCGAGACCCCGAACGCCGTCATGACCACCTGCGCCTCACCCACCCAGGGCTCGACCTCCCTCGCCGTCTGGCGGGTCGAGATGGGCGCCGGCCGGCAGGGCCCGCTCCACGCCATGGACGCCGAGCAGGTCTGGACCGTCCTGGTCGGCACCGCCGCGGTGGACCTGGACGGCGAGCCGCTCACCGTCGCCGCCGGCGACACCCTGGTCCTCCCCGTCGGCCTCCCCCGGCGCATCTCCACCACCGAGGGCTTCACCGCCCTCGTCGCCTCCACCTCCCCCTCCCACGCCTACAACCCCGACGCCGTCACCCCGCCCGGCGCCTGCGCCCTCGCACCGCGCGACGACCAGCGCATCGTCCCGCCGTGGATCGCCTGACTCGGCCGACTCACCCGGCGTCAGGTGTAGCAGACTGCTGCCGTACGCAGTGACCTGACCGGAGTCCCGCCCCCGGGGCCCCGGCGGAGCAGAAGGAGCGGCATGTCCGTCGTCAAGATCAACGTACTGACGGTTCCCGCCGAGCAGCGCGAGGTGCTGGAGCAGCGCTTCGCCTCGCGGGCCGGCGCGGTGGAGAACTCGGACGGCTTCGAGTGGTTCGAGCTGCTCCGCCCGGTCGAGGGCACCGACCAGTACCTCGTCTACACCCGCTGGCGCAGCGAGGAGGACTTCAAGGCCTGGATGGAGGGCCCCATGAAGGCGGCCCACCAGGGCGGCGGTGAGGGCGAGGCGCCCAAGCGTCCGGCCGCGTCCGGGTCCACGCTGTGGTCCTTCGAGGTCGTCCAGTCGGCGGGCCCGAAGGCCTGACGGCCGGCGGCGGTTCGGACGGCGCGCCCCGGGGATCCGGGGCGCGCCGTTCGGTGTCCGGGGCGGGGCCGGGCCCGCGTGCTCTCAGGCCGCGGCGGCGTGGAGGACGTCGCGCAGGCCCGGGACGGTTTCGCGGTCGGCGCGCCGGACGAGGCGCAGGCGCAGGGGCGGCGGGTCGAGGGGGAGGCGGACGAGGGTGCCGGAGACGAGGGGCTCGTGGACGGCGAAGCCGGGGAGGAGGGCGATGCCGAGGCCCTGTTCGGCGCAGGCGCGGGTGACGGTGACGCCGCCGGTGCGGACGCGTTCGACGTCGTTGCCGAGCAGGCGTTCGCCGGCCAGCCGGAAGGAGCAGGCGGGGGAGTCGACCAGGAGGCGCTGGCCGCCGAGGTCCCGGCGGGTGAGGGCGGCGGCGCGGGCCAGCGGGTGGGTGGGGGCGGCGACCAGGGCGAGCGGGACGTCCGTGAGGTCGAGGTGGTCGAGCGGGGCGGGCGGGAGGTAGAAGCCCAGCTCGCCGAGCGGCCCGGCGGCGTCCAGGATCAGTGCGGCTTCCAGGGCCCCGGCGGCGACCCCGCCGAGCAGGGCGTCCCGGGCGGTGTCGGTGTGCAGGGAGACGTCCAGGTCGGGCCGGCGTTCGGCGAGACGGGCCAGGACGGCGGGGAGGTGGGTGGCCGCGATGGTCTCCAGGGCGCCGAGCCGGACCCTGGCCCGCCCGGCCCGCACCTCGCGGCGGGCCTGGTCGGCCTGGTCGAGGAGCCTGCGGGACCACGGCAGCAGCCGCTGACCGGCCGGGGTGAGGGTCATCCCGCGCGGGGCCCGGTCGAACAGCTCGATGCCCAGGCTGCGTTCGAGCGTGCGGATCTGTTCGGAGACGGAGGACGGTGCGAGGCCGAGCGCCGCCGCCGCGGTGGTGACGGTGCGGTGGGCGGCGACGGCTTCGAAGACGCGCAACTGACGGAGTTCCACTGGTTTCCTCGGTTCCCCCGAACGGCCGTGGCGTGGGCGCGGTCCTGTCGGTGCTGGGTGCTGCCGGACAGCGTACGGCGGCGTTCGGGTCATCCGAACGGTGTGGCGGGGATCCGCAGTGGAACGGGGCGGCCCGACCCGGCGGAGCCGGGCCGGGCCGCGGGCGGCGGCGGACCGGCGCTCAGCGGGGGCGGTTCACGGGGGCGGGGTTCACGAGGGCAGGGTCCAGCGCTGGTTGGCACCGGCGGTGCAGTCCCAGATCTGCAGCCGGGTCCAGTCGGCGCTGCTGCCGTCGCGGGCGTCCAGGCACCGGTTGGAGACGGGGTTGAGGAGGGTGCCGTCGTCGCGCGGCTGCCAGCGTTGGGCGCCCGTGCCGTTGCACTCGTACAGCTGGACGGGCGTTCCCCCGGCCGTCCAGCCGTTGGTGACGTCCAGGCACTTGCCGAACGCCCTGAGCGAGCCGTCCTGGCGGACGGACCAGTCCTGGGCGCCGGTGGAGTTGCAGTGGTAGAGCTGGACGACGGTGCCGTTCACCGTCGATGCGCGGTTGACGTCCACGCACTGCCCGGCGACGCCGGTCAGCGGGCCGCTCGGGCGGGGTGTGGACCAGTGCTGCTCGGCGGCCCCGGAGCAGTCCCGCAGCAGCAGCCGGCCGTCGGCGGCGGCGAGGCAGCGACCGGAGGCGGCGTGCAGGAACGACGTGTCCGGGCGCAGGCGCCACGTCTGGTCGGGGTCCTGGGTGCAGTCCCGCAGCCGGACGGCGGCGCCGTCGGCGTGGCCGTCCGGGGTGAGGCAGCCGTCGAGGACGCCGATGCTGCCGTCCGAGCCGACCGTGGTGTCCTGGGCGGCGGTGCCCGCGCAGGCGGCCGTCCGCACGGCCTGGTCGGGGCTCGCGGCGGCGGCCTCGGCGTCCAGGCAGGATCCGTCGGCGCCGGTGATCCGTCCGGACCACGCGGAGACGGCGGGTGAGGCCGGTACGAAGGCGGCGCCCCGCAGCTGCGGCGAGCGGGAGGAGGAGCCGACCGTCAGGCCGTACTGGCCGCCGGGGATCCGCCAGCCGTGGGTGTCCTGGTCCCAGACGGAGAAGGAGGAGCGGTCCAGCTGCAGCTCCACCCGGGTCGAACGGCCGGGTGCCAGGGTGACCTTGTCGAAGGCCTTGAGCTGCTGCGGCGGCTCGCCCGCGGTGGAGGGGAAGGCGACGTAGAGCTGCGGCACCTCGGTGCCGGTCCGGCTGCCGCGGTTGGTGAGGTCGAAGGAGACCCGCACCCGCCCGGCGGCGTCGGGGCCGGTCACGGAGAGGTTGGCGTAGTCGAAGGCGGTGTAGGAGAGGCCGTGGCCGAAGGGGAACAGCGGGGCGGTGCCGCTCGCGTCGTACCAGCGGTAGCCGACCTTGAGGCCCTCGGTGTAGTGGTAGGCGCCGTCCGTGCCGGGGTACTGGGCGGGGTCCTGGATCGGCGCGGCTCCGGCCGAGGTCGGGAAGGTGACGGGCAGCCGCCCGGCCGGGTCGGCGTCGCCGAACAGCACGTCGGCGAGCGCGGCGCCGCTCTGCTCGCCCGGGTACCAGGCCTCGACGACGGCCGGGACGGCGTCCAGCCACGGCATGGTGACCGGGCCGCCGGTGTTGAGCACCACCACGGTGTGCGGGTTGGCCTTGGCGACGGCCCGGATCAGCGCGTCGTCCGCCGGGGCGAGGTCGAGTGAGCCGCGGTCCGCGCCCTCGGTCTCCTCGTCGCCGACGACCACGACCGCCGCGTCCGCCCCGGTGGCCGCGGACGCGGCCGCGCCGGGGTCGTCGCCCGGGTGGTAGCGCACGGAGACGCTCGCCCCCGCCCTGGCGGCGATGCCCTGACGGGGCGTCACCGTGTGTTCGGCGTAGGGCGTGACGTGCGAGGATCCGCCGCCGCCGGTGTAGGCCCGGTCCGCCCACGGGCCGATCACCGCGACGGACTTGAGCCGGGTGGCGTCCAGCGGCAGCACGGCCCCCTGGTTGCGCAGCAGCACCGTGCCGGCGGCGGCCGCCGCCCGGGCGTCACGTGCGCCGGCGGCCGGGTCGGAGGCGGGCGGCTGGGTGCCGTCGAGCGCCCCGGTGCGTGCCATCAGCCGCAGCACCCGCCGGACCTGGTCGTCCAGCACGGCCGGGGCCAGCCGGCCGTCGGAGACCGCGGCGGGCAGGTCGGCGAAGTAGGTGGAGCCGCCGAACTCCTGGTCCAGCCCGCCGGCGGCGGCGTTGACCGAGGAGTGGGTGGCCGGGTAGTCGGAGCCGACCACTCCGTCGAAGCCCCAGCGGCCCTTCAGCACGTCGCGCAGGAGCGGGAAGTTCTCGCAGGCCCAGATCCCGTTGACCGGGTTGTAGCCGCACATCGCCGACCAGGCCCGGCCGCTCCTGACGGCCGCCCGGAAGGCCGGCAGCTCGATCTCGGTGAGCGTCCGCTCGTCGACGTCCGAGCTGTACGACTGGCGGTTGTCCTCCTGGTTGTTGGCGGCGTAGTGCTTGACCTGCGCGGCGACGTTCTGCGCCTGGATGCCGCGCACCTCGGCGGCGGCGAGCTGCCCGGCCAGGAACGGGTCCTCGCCGAGCGTCTCGAAGTTCCGCCCGCCCTGCGGGATGCGGACGATGTTCACCATCGGCCCGTACAGCACCTGGTAGCCGCGCGCCCTTGCCTCCCGGCCCAGGACGTCGCCGTAGCCGGCCGCCAGCCGGGGGTCGAAGGCGGCGGCCAGTGCCACCGGCGCCGGCAGGGCCGTCGCGGGCTGGCCGTCCCGGATGCCGGCCGGGCCGTCGGACAGCAGCAGCGGCGGGATGCCGAGCCGGGGGACCCCTCGGACGTAACCGACGGAGTGCACGCCGTCCGGTGCGTCGAGGCCGCGCAGCAGGGTGACCTTCTCGTCGGTGGTGAGCTGGGCGAGGAGGGATTCGATGCGTTGCTCCTGGGAGGAGTTCGCCTGGGGGAGTGGTGCGGCTTCGGCGCTGCCGGCGCCGGTCGCGGCGGCCAGGAGGCAGCCGCCGAGTCCGAGCCGGAGGATTCGCGCCCACAGGGGAGTGCGTCGGGTCATGGCAACCACCGATCGACGGAGTCGGAAGGGAACCGAGCCGGGCGGGCGTGGGGCCCGTCTTCGCACCCCCGTCGTCCCCGGGGGGGGCGGGCGGGGCGGCATGGGGGTGCGTGCATCGCGAGGCGGAGGACGGAGGCACCTCCCGACCGGAGGCCGGGGAGGAGTCCGTGCGGTGGGGGGGAGAAGGACCTCCGGCGGGGGGCACCTGCCGGCCGAAGGCTGGGGGCCATCGGCGATCGACGGCAGCGCGACGGGACGCGTGCCTTGGGGGTACCTCCCGGCCGAGGGCGGGGGGGGCGCCGCCCCGCAGGCGCGGGTCCGAAGACGGGCCCTGGGGGTGACGGTCCGTCAAATCTACGGCGAATTGTCACTGGACGGCAGATGGCCTGCCAGGGCGTGTCGTGGGCATTCGGAGCGCGCGGGGCTTGCGCGGGCGCGTTCGGCGGCGGAGAGGGACGGCTGCCGGCGCCGGGGGTGCTCAGAGCGTGTCGCGGACCTCGATGGCGCCGTCGTCGAGGACGAAGGCCTGGTCGGGGTCGGCCGGTCCGCAGGTGGCCAGGAAGACGGCGTCGCCGTCGTCCCTCGCCGGGCCGACGTCGACGCACATCTCGTCCGCGGTGCCGACGGTGCGCTGGAGGACGAAGGAACCCTCGCGCAGCAGCCAGGTCTGGTTGGCGCGGCCGGCCCGGGAGCGCTCGCAGGACCAGATCCGCACGTCGTCGCCGTTCTCGCCGGTGTAGTCGGCGTCGAGGCACATCTCCCGTGCGGTGCCGACGGTGTCGGTGACCTTCACCCGGCCGCCGTCGAGGGTGAAGCGCTGGCCGGCGGTGCCCAGGCACGGCCGGACCCTGAGGGGGTCCGCGTCGTGGCGGGTGTCACCGACGCCGAGGCAGCGGGCCCTGCGGGGTGGTGCGGAGGCGGCGGCCGCGGCGGGGGCGGCCAGGGCGGCGACGAGGACGAGGGCGGTGGCCGTGGCGGTGCGGGTCGGGGTTCGGGTCACGGTCGTGATGATCGTGGAGGAACCGGAGGGGTGGCGGTGTCCGGCGCGGCCGGGAGCCGGTGGTTCACCCGGCTGGCGGCGGACGGAAGTCGACGGGGGCGTAGAAGGCCGCGCGCCGCGTGGCGCGGCGCAGGGCCCGCAGGACGGGGGTGCCGAGGGTGAGGCAGAGCACGACCGTGAGGGCGGCGCGCGGCAGGTCCCAACCCAGTGACGTGGTCAGGCAGTAGGCGGCGAAGCGCACCAGGTTGGCCGGCAGCGGATCGCCGGGGACGAAGGAGACGGAGCTGGAGAGGCCCGCGATGTAGGGCCAGCCCTGGAGGTTCATGACGGTGCCGTACAGGACGGCGGAGACGGCGCCGTAGACCGCCAGGAGCAGGAGTTCGCGGCGCCCGCGCAGGGCGGCGGCGCCCGGCAGCAGCCCCGATCCGAGGCAGACCCAGCCCATGGCGAGCATCTGGAACGGCAGCCACGGCCCGACCCCGCCGGTCAGCAGCGCGGAGGCGAACATCGAGAGGGAGCCCAGCACGAAGCCGAAGCCGGGGCCGAGGACGCGGCCGGAGAGGACCATCAGGAAGAACATCGGCTCCAGCCCCGCCGTCCCCGCGCCCAGCGGTCGCAGCGCGGCGCCCGCCGCCGCCAGCACCCCCAGCAGGGCGACGGACTTGGCGTCCAGCCCCGGCGCCCCGCCGCCCGCCGAGCGGCCCTCGGAGATCTGGGCGACGACGACGGCGAGCAGCAGCGGGAGCAGCAGGGCGAACAGCCAGGGGGCGTCGGCGGAATGCCCGACCAGCGCCGAGCCGGTGGAGGCGAGCAGCGGCCAGCCGAAGGCCGCCACACCGACGGCGGACACCAGCAGCAGGGCGGCGGTGGACCGGCGGCCGAGCGGGACGGGACGGCCGTTCATGCGCTCAAAGCCTCCGCGACCTGCCGGACGGTGAGCCACGGCCCCGGTGCCAGCACCTTGGCGACCTGCGGCGCGAACGCCGGGGAGGAGACCACCACCTCCGCCGTCGGGCCGTCCGCGACGATCTCGCCCTCGGCCAGGATCACCGTCCGGTGGGCCAGTTCGGCGGCCAGCTCGACGTCGTGGGTGGCCAGCAGCACGGCGTGGCCCTCGTCCGCGAGGTCGCGCAGGATCTCCACCAGCCGGGCCTTGGCCGCGTAGTCCAGGCCGCGGGTCGGCTCGTCCAGCAGCAGCAGCGGGGGCCGGGCGGTGAGGACGACGGCGAGGGCGAGGGCCAGGCGCTGGCCCTCGGAGAGGTCGCGCGGGTGGGCGGTGCCGGCGACGCCGGGCAGCAGGCGCTCGACCAGGGCGCGGCAGGTGCCCGGGTCGGCGCCCGCGTCGGCGTCCGCGGCCGCGCACTCGGCGGCGACGCTCTCGCCGTACAGCAGGTCGCGGGGGTCCTGGGGGACCAGGCCGACCCGGCGGATCAGTTCGGCGGGACGGGTGCGGTGCGGTGTGCGGCCGCCGACGGTGACGCTGCCGGAGGCGGGGGCGTGCAGGCCGACCAGGCTGCCGAGCAGGGTGGACTTGCCGGCGCCGTTGCGGCCCATCAGGGCGGTGATCCCACCCGGGCGCAGCGAGAGATCCACGCCGCGCAGGGCCTGGACGGGGCCGCGTCGGACGGCGAGGCGGTCGGCGACGGCGACGGGCGCGCCGGCCGGGGCGCCGGCCGGGGCGGGAGCCCGGCCGTCCAGCTCGGCGCGCAGCGGGGCGGCCTTGCGGCGCGCGTCGCGGACGGACAGCGGCAGCGGACGCCAGCCGGCGAGCCGGCCGAGGCCGACCACCGGCGGGTGCACCGGGGAGTGCGCCATCACCTCGGCGGGCCCACCCAGCACCGGGGCCGCCCCCGGGCTCAGCAGCAGCACCTGGTCGGCGTACTGGACGACCCGCTCCAGCCGGTGCTCGGCCATCAGCACGGTGGTGCCGAGGTCGTGCACCAGCCGTTGGAGGACGGCGAGCACCTCCTCGGCGGCGCCCGGGTCGAGCGCCGAGGTGGGTTCGTCCAGGACCAGCACGCGCGGGTGCACGGTGAGCACCGAGCCGATCGCGACGCGCTGCTGCTGGCCGCCGGAGAGCGAGCCCAGCGCGCGGTCGCGCAGGTCGGCGAGGCCGAGCAGGTCGAGGGTCTCCTCGACCCGGCGCCGCATGACGTCGCCCGGCAGGCCCAGGGACTCCATGCCGTACGCGAGTTCCTCCTCCACGGTGTCGGTGACGAACCGCGCCGCCGGGTCCTGGCCCACCGTGCCGACCAGGTCGGCGAGGTCGCGCGGGCGGTGCTCGCGGGTGTCCCGGCCGCCGACGGTGACCCGGCCGTGCAGCACGCCGCCGGTGAAGTGCGGCACCAGGCCGCTGACCGTGCCCAGCAGGGTGGACTTGCCGGAGCCCGACGGGCCCACCAGCAGGCAGAGTTCGCCCTCGGGGACGGTGAGGTCGACGTCGCTCAGGGCCGGGCCGGCGGAGTCCGCGTACCGGACGGAGACCTGCTCGAAGGTGATCACGATGCCCTCCGGGGCGGGGTCGGGGTGGCGAACGCCGGTACCAGGCCGAGGAGTGCGGTCAGCACGGCGGCCAGTGGCACCGCGGGGACGGTCGGCGGGACGACGGTGGGGGCGAAGGCGGCCGGGTCGTGGCCGGCCAGGTAGGTGGTGAGGGCCGCGACGGCGGCGCCCGAGCCCGCCGTCAGCCACTCGGGCAGGGCCCAGGGGTCGGGCCGGTAACGGCTCCTGACGGAGCGTCGGTTGCCGAGCAGCAGCCCGGCGAAGGCGGCGGCCAGGCCGAGCAGCAGCACCGGCGGCGCCCAGCCGGCGCCGCCGGCGGTCAGCAGCCCGTACGCGGCCAGGCAGACTCCGAGCAGTCCGGTCAGGGTGAGCGCGGCGGTCGCCCTGGCGAGCGGGCGGGGGACGTCGGCGGTGCGGCCGAAACCCCGGGTGTCCATCGCCGCCGCCAGCGCGATGGACCGCTCCAGCGCGCCCTCCAGGACGGGCAGTCCGACGCTCAGTACGGCCGCGACGCCCTTGTCCGCACGGCCGCGCAGGCGCCGGGCGGCGCGCAGTCGGCGGACGTCGGCGACCAGGTTCGGCGCGAAGGTCATCGCCACCACCACGGCCACGCCCGCCTCGTAGAGCGCACCGGGCAGGGCGCGCAGCAGACGGGCCGGGCTGGCCAGGGAGTTGGCGGCGCCGACGCAGATCAGCAGGGTGGCCAGGCGCAGCCCGTCGTACAGCGCCGCGAGCAGGCCCTCGACGGTGACCCGCCCGCCGATCCGCACCCCCTGCGCCCAGGCGGGCAGCGGTACTTCGGGCAGGGTGAACAGCACGTGGGTGCCGGGGAACGGCGAGCCGAGCAGGACGGCGAAGGCCAGGCGGATGCCGAGCACCAGCAGGCCGAGCCGCAGGAACGCCCCGTACGAGCGGGACCAGGGCGCATCGCCGCGCCGCGCCGCGACCACGTACCCGGCCGTCGCGGCGAGCAGCAGCAGGATCGCCGGGTTGGTGGTGCGGGTCGCCGCCGCGCCGAGCCCGAGCGCCCACAGCCACCAGGCCCCCGGGTGCAGTTGGCGGGGGCCGGTGGGCGGTCGGGTGCGGCGGGCGGTGCTGCTCACGGATCGGTCCTGGGTGAGGGGGTGGAGGCGCGGTCGGGTCAGGGGGTGCGGCGGCGGCGCACCTGCCAGGCGGCGCCGCCGGCGAGGACGGCGACCAGCGCGCCCCCGGTGATCAGGCCGACGTCCGGGCCGCCGCCGTGCTGCGGGGTCGGCGCCGGGCCGCCGGCCGGCTGCGCGGCGGCCGCGCCCAGCTGCTCGGCGCACCCCGCCGCCGGGTAGCCGGCGATGGCGCACAGCAGGCCGTTGGTGTCGTAGCGCAGCGGCGGGGCGACGGCGGCCAGCACCTCGGCCGAGGTGGCGCGCGGCGCGGCGACGGCGCAGGCCGTCCGCTGCTGCGGGGGCTGTGCGGCGGGCGCGCCGGCGTCCTCGGCGGTCCCGAAGTCCAGCACGACGGCCACCCGCTTGCGGCCGTCCTGGGCGGGGGTGCCGGCGCAGACCTCCTCGAAGCGCGCCCGATCGCGGGGCCTGGCGGCGTCCTGCCCGCCGTCGGGGCGGACGGCGAAGCGCCATCCGTCGACCGCCCCGTCCGGTGGCACGGCGATCGCGGGCCCCTGCTGCTGGTACGTCCAGGCGCCGCTGTCGGCTCCGCGCCAGAAGGACCAGTAGCGGTACCCGCCGGCGGCCCGGGCGGGCGCGGCGGCGTGGACGAGCAGCAGCAGCGCGCCGGACAGGGCGAGCAGGGCGGTGGTGCGGGTCTGGCGTCCGCGTGCCGTCCCCCCGTTCCCCGGGCGGGCGGGGCAGGCACCGCCCGCCGGGGCGTCGTGGACTGCCGGCCGCATCAGAGGTTGGGGTTGCGCTTGCGCTGGAGGCTGAGCAGCAGGCCGCCGCCGATACCGACGAGGAGGCCGACGATGATCAGCCAGAGCTGGCCGAAGCCGCTGTCCTTCTTCGCCGCCGGGGTGGCCTCGGCGGTGGTGGCGCCGGCCTTGGGGGCCGGGCCGAGGGCGGTGAGCTGCCCGGTGAGGTCGGCGGTGCTGCGGTGCGCGGCCTCGGAGACCAGCAGGAGGGTGGCGGTGGCGGCGGCGTCGGTGCCGTTCTTGGTCCAGGTGGCGCCCTGGCCCTCCAGCCAGTCGACGGCGTCGGAGGCCTGCTCGGGGTGGCCGCTCTGGACGAGGGCGAGCGCCGCCCAGGCGGTGGCGGCGTAGTCGGGCTTCGGCTCGGCGCCGGGAGCGGCGACGGAGAGGTGTTCGCCGCCCGCCGTGAGCTGAGCGGTGAGGTAGGCGCTGACCGCCTCGCCCGCCTCGGCGTGCGGGATGGTGGCGGGCGCGGAGCCGTCGGTGCAGGCCAGGGCAGTGGGCGTCGCGTCGGCGCGCACCGAGGTGGTGACCGGCAGGTGCCCGCCGGCGGCGGCGAGCGCGGCCTGGGCACTGGCCAGGGTGTTGGGGGCCAGGGCGCCGCCGGCCGGGTCCGGCTGGAAGGCGAAGGCGCCGCGCTGGTCGGCGGGGGCGGTGCAGCCGAGCTGGAAGAGGGCGAGGCCGTCGAAGGCGTTCTTGCCGGCCGCGCCGCCCTTGCCCGCCTTGGCGACGCTCGCCGGGTCGGTCCTGGCCGCGAACAGCGCGTTGACCGCGAGCCCGGTGGAGTTTGCGTCGCCCGGGTTGCCGGGGTTGTAGGGCCAGCTGCCGTCGGCGTTCTGGTTGGCCTTGAGCCACTGCACGCCCTTGTCGACGGCGCCCTGGTGCCCGCCGAGGGCCACCAGCGCCTGGATGGCGACGGCGGTGGCGTTGCTGTCCTCGGTCTTGGCGTCGCAGGCCGCGCCGGCCGCCCGGTACGAGGGCCAGCCGCCGTCCTCGCACTGCTGCCCGGTGAGCCACGCCACGGCGGAGTCGGCCGGGGTGACCTTGGCCGCGGACAGGGCGCTCAGCGCCAGGGACTGCCGCCAGACGCCGTCGTACGTCGGGTCGCTCTTGCCGTAGAGGCCGTCCGGGAGGACCGGGGCGCCCGCACTCGACGGCGCGGCCGGGCTGCCGGGGGCCGCGGGCGCGGGGCTGTCGGCGAGGGCCGGTCCGGCGGCGACGCCGGAGAGCAGCGCGGCGGACAGGGCGGCGGCGCCCAGTCGGGCGGCGTTCAGCATGGTGGGGTCGTGCCTTTCGGTGAGCGGTGGTGGCCCGGTTGGGGGCCGTTCCGTAGTCCTCGACGGGTGCCGGGCGCGGGCGTCCGGGCTGGCCGCTCGCCCCTCCGACCGGGTGCTCCGACTCGTCCGGGGCCGAGCGGTGCGGCGTCCGGGCTCACGGTTGCGGGGTCAGCGCCGGATTCGCACCGGCTTCCCCCGGGGGGAGGAGCGGGATGGAGTTGTGTCGCCCGTCGACTCTAGCCGCCGGCCCGGTGCGGGCGAGCGGGTGGCGGCAGGAACAGGTTCCAGTCGCGGCCCGCTCAGGTCAGCGTCAGCAGCCGCGCGGCGGTGTGCAGGTCCGCCCGCACCTCGGCGATCGAGGCGCGCCCGGAGAGCCAGGCGACCAGGGCCGAGTGCCAGGTGTGCTCGATCACCCGGACGGCTGCCCGCTGGCCGTCGCTGGGCGGCGCGGACTGGCCGATCGCGTCCAGGATGAGCTTCCCGGTGACCGCGCTGATCCGGTCCACCTCGGTGCCGACCGAGCGGTCGGCGAAGCACATCGAGCGGACCATCGCCTCGGCCAGCAGCGGCTCGCGCTGCAGCGCGTGGAAGGCCCGGGTGAGCGCGTCGGCGACCCGCAGGGCCGGCTCCCGGTCGGTCGGCGGGTGCCGCCGGATGTGCTCCTGGAGGCCCTGCAACTGCTCCAGCATGACCGCGACCAGCAGGTGGACCTTGGACGGGAAGTACCGGTACAGCGTGCCGAGGGCGACCTGCGCGCTCTCCGCGACCTCCCGCATCTGCACCGCCTCGTACCCGCCGCGGGCGGCCAGCGCGGTGGCGGCCCGCAGGATCCGGCGGCGCCGTTCGGCCTGCCGCGCGGTCAGCGGCGGCTCGCCGGCGGGCGCGGGGGTGGGGCTCACGGACGTGGTCGGCGACGGCAAGTGTGCTCCCGGGGGCGCGTGGGTGGCGGCGTGCTCCAGAAGGCCGACGCGACGTCGACCCGAGGCCGACCGGGGTCGACCGCGGCCGGTCGGGCCGGCGTGGCGGGAATCACCAGCCCTGGCTCCTGAGCGAAAGCTACGGGCCGGTATCTTCGAGGTCTCTCATTGTTCACACGGTCGCTGTCGAGTTCCACAGCCACTGAAACCTGATCTACTTTAGCGACCGGCAGCACCAGTAGCACCGATAGCAGCCAGAGATGAGGGCCCAGGATGACCGCGCACCCGCTGCGGATTGCCCTGCTGTCATACCGCGGGGACCCGTTCTGCGGCGGCCAGGGCGTGTACGTACGGCACCTCTCCCGGGAGCTGGCCCGACTCGGCCACCACGTGGACGTGATCGGCGCCCAGCCCTACCCCGTGCTGGACGAGGTCGAGGGGCCCGGCTCGGTACGGCTGGTCGAGCTGCCCAGCCTGGACCTCTACCGCGCCGACGACCCGTTCCGCACGCCCGGGCTCGGCGAGTTCCGCGGGCCGGTGGACCTGCTGGAGTTCGCCACGATGCGCACCGGCGGCTTTCCGGAGCCGCTCACCTTCTCGCTGCGCGCCCGGCAGTACCTGGCCCGCCACAAGGGCCGCTACGACGTGGTGCACGACAACCAGACCCTCGGCTACGGCCTGCTCGGCCTGGCCCGGCACGGCTTCCCGCTGGTCACCACGATCCACCACCCGATCACTGTGGACCGCCGGTTGGAGCTGGACGCGGCCGCCACCCGGCTGAAGCGGCTGTCGCTGCGCCGCTGGTACGCCTTCACCCGGATGCAGCGCAGGGTCGCCGCCCGGCTGGACCACGTGATCACCGTCTCCGGCACCTCGCAGCGCGAGATCGCCGAGCACCTGGGCGCCGCCCCCGGCGCGATCTCGGTGGTCCCGATCGGCGCGGACACCCGGCTCTGGTCGCCCTCGGCGCAGGTCGAGCGGGTCCCCGGCCGGATCGTCACCACCTCCAGTGCGGACGTGCCGCTCAAGGGACTGGTCTTCCTGGTCGAGGCGCTGGCCAAGGTCCGCACCGAGCGGGAGGCGCACCTGGTGGTGGTCGGCAAGCCGCAGAAGGACGAGGGGCCGGTGGCCGAGGCGGTGCGCCGCTTCGGGCTGGCGGAGCACATCGAGTTCCGCACCGGCCTGAGCGACCGGGAGCTGGTCGACCTGTACCGGTCGGCCGAGGTCGCCTGCGTGCCGTCGCTGTACGAGGGCTTCTCGCTGCCGGCCGCCGAGGCGATGGCCACCGGCACCCCGCTGGTCGCCACCACCGGCGGGGCGATCCCCGAGGTGGCCGGGCCGGACGGGGAGACCTGTCTGGCCGTGCCGCCGGGGGAGGCGGACGCGCTGGCCGCCGCGCTCGGCCGGCTGCTGGACGACCCGCGGCTGCGCGCCGAACTCGGCGCGGCCGGGCGGGAACGGGTGCTGGCCCGGTTCACCTGGGAGCGGGCCGCCGAACTGACCGCCGAGGCGTACCGCGCGGCGATCGCCACCGGCGCCGGCGCCCGGGCCCGCTCCGGGCCCGGCTGGCGGTACGTGCCCTGAGCGGCGCGCCCGGCCGGCGCGGCCCGGGCGGCCGCCCCGGAGCGTGCCCCGGTGGCGGGTCCCGAGTGACGTGCCCCGGGCGGCGTGTTCGAGCGACGTGCTTCCGGGCGACCCGCCCCGGGAGCCGGGAAGTGGTCTGACGAAGCGTCAAGGATGCTTGGTAGCAATAGGAATGGGAGCCCTGCAGTGCTGACCGTCGATTTCTCGCGCTTCCCGCTCGCCGCCGGCGACCGGGTGCTCGACCTGGGCTGCGGCGGGGGCCGGCACGCGTTCGAGTGCTACCGCCGCGGCGCCGACGTGATCGCCCTCGACCAGAACGCCGAGGAGATCGCCGAGGTGCGGAAGTGGTTCGCCGCGATGGAGCAGGCCGGTGAGGCCCCCGAGGGCGCGTCGGCGGTCGCGATGGAGGGCAACGCGCTGGCGCTGCCGTTCGAGGACGAGTACTTCGACAAGATCATCATCTCCGAGGTGATGGAGCACATACCCGATGACAAGGGCGTGCTGAACGAGATGTTCCGCGTCCTCAAGCCGGGCGGCCTGCTCGCCGTCACCGTGCCGCGCTGGCTGCCGGAGAAGATCTGCTGGGCGCTGTCCGACGAGTACCACGAGGTCGAGGGCGGCCACATCCGGATCTACCGGGGCGACGAACTGCTCGGCAAGCTCAGGGACGCGGGCCTGGAGCCGTACGGCACCCACCACGCGCACGCCCTCCACTCGCCCTACTGGTGGATCAAGTGCGCGGTCGGCGTGGACAACGACAAGGCGCTGCCGGTCAAGGCGTACCACCAGCTGCTCGTCTGGGACATCGTCGGCACCCCGGTGATCAGCAGCCTCACCAGGGCCGCCGAGAAGGCGCTCAACCCGCTCATCGGCAAGAGCTTCGTCGCCTACGCGTCCAAGCCGCAGCGGGCGAAGGCATGACCGCCGCCGTCCCCGAGGTGCTGCTGCTCGACGGGGTGCTGGACGCCGAACAGGCGGCCGGCACCGTCCGCAGCATCCTGGCCGAACAGCGCGCCGACGGTGCCATCCCCTGGTTCGCGGGCCACCACCTCGACCCCTGGGACCACACCGAGGCCGCGATGGCCCTCGACACCGCCGGCGAGCACGCCGCCGCCGAGGCCGCCTACCGCTGGCTCGCCGCCCGGCAGAACCCGGACGGCTCGTGGTACGCCGCGTACACCGACGGCGAGGTCACCGACCGCGCCAAGGAGAGCAACTTCTGCGCGTACATCGCGGTCGGGGTCTGGCACCACCACCTCAGCACCGGCGACGACGCCTTCCTCGAGTGGATCTGGCCGGTGGTCCGGCGGGCCCTGGACTTCATCGTCGGCCTGCGGCTGCCCGGCGGGCCGATCGCCTGGCGGGTCGCCGAGGACGGCACCGCCACCGAGGAGGCGCTGCTGACCGGCTCCTCCAGCATCCTGCACGCGCTGCGCTGCGGCCTGGCCATCGCCGACTACCTGGAGGAGCCCCAGCCCGACTGGGAGCTCGCGACCGGGCGGCTGCGGCACGCCGTCGCCCACCACCCCGAGCGGTTCCTCGACAAGGACCGCTACTCGATGGACTGGTACTACCCGGTGCTCGGCACCGGCCTGCGCGGCGACGCCGCGGTGGCCCGGATCGAGCGGGACTGGGACCGCTTCGTCGTCCCCGGCCTCGGCGTGCGCTGCGTCAGCGACCGGCCCTGGGTGACCGGCGGGGAGAGCGCCGAACTCGCCCTGGCCCTCTGGGCGATCGGGCAGTCCGACCGCGCCGTGGAGATCCTGCGCTGGATCCAGAAGCACCTGCGGCACGAGGACGGCTCCTACTGGACCGGGTACGTGTTCGAGGACGACGCGATCTGGCCCGAGGAGCGCACCACCTGGACGGCCGGGGCGCTGCTGCTCGCGGTGGCCGCGCTCGGCGGCGACCCGGCGACGGTCGCCGTGTTCGGCGGGGACCAGCTGCCCGCCGGGCTGGTGGTCCAGGACTGCTGCTGACCGCGGGCACACCAGAAGGGGCGGGACCGGATCACCGGTCCCGCCCCTTCGGCGTTCGAACGAGGGGGTGTCAGCCGCGCTGGAGGCCCGAGGTGTCGGTCAGCAGGCCGTGGGTGCCGTCCGGCAGCTGGGCGACCAGCGCGCTGCCGCGCTGCTCGACGGCCAGGTACCAGGTGCCCGGCACGACCTCGCCGACCGGGGCGCCGGCCGGGTTGTCCTTCGGGGCCAGCTGGCGCGGGGCCGGGACGGCGAACCAGTACGGCTGGAAGTCCGCCGCCGGGGCGGCCTGCTGCTGAACGGCCGGAGCCTGCTGCTGGGCCTGGACGGCGGCGTCCTGCGGCTGGCCGACGACCGGCTGACCGGGCTGGCCCGGCTGCGGCTGGCCGGCGGCCGGGTAGCCGTAGCCACCGGCCGGCTGGGCGCCGAAGGCCGGGTCGTGGCCCTGCGCCGGGTAGCCGTACTGGCCGGGCTGGCCGGGGGCGCCCGGGTGGCCGGGCTGGCCCGGCACCGGGTAGCCGCCCTGGTACGGGACGGCCGGGCGGTCGGTGACCAGCGGGGCCTTCAGCGCCGGAACCAGCGGCGCGGCCGCGGCGGCACCGGCGAGCACGATCAGCGAGATGAGGCCGAGCCAGGCGCCGAAGCCGTGGCTGAGGCGGGAGCCGGTCGGCCCGCCGCCCAGCGCCCAGACCGAGGTCCACAGCGCCGCCACGGCGAACGCGATGCCCCACTGGTCCAGCCGCAGGCCGAGCACCTGGCGGTTGGCGGCGGCGGGGCCCTGGAAGCGCTGCACCAGGATCAGGACGGCGGCGGCGATGCCCAGCAGGTAGATCGAGGGCAGGATGGGGAACAGCTGGGTGCTCCACGCGTTCTGCGAGGTGTCCCCGCAGTACGGGCCGCTGCAGTCCACGGTCCAGTAGGGCAGGAAGGAGGCGATGAAGAGCAGGACGGCCGCGCCTGCGACGGCGGCGTCTCCCCTGGTGAGAGCGCGCAGATTCACTTACGTTCCCCTCGTTGACGTGTCGTGGACGGTGATTCGCGCGGTCGGGCTGACCGGCCGAAACTCCCGAACGGACCAGAAGCCTAGGCCCAACCGCCCCGCCGGTGCACAGCGGGACCGGGAACGGGTCGAAGTCGTTGCAAACGGTGCGTGCCGGGCGGTGCGTCGTCCGTCCGGCCTGCTCGTTCCAACTCCCGTGCCGGGCCCGCTCACTGGGTGGTCAGGAAGGCGGTCAGCGCGTCGGCGATCCCCTGGGCGGCCTGCTGGCGCCACTGAGGGTCCGTCATCCGCCGGGCGTCCGCGGAGTTGCGCATGTTACCGCACTCGATGAACACCTTGGGGACCGTGGAGAGGTTGAGGCCGCCCAGGTCGGAGCGGGTGGTCAGGCCCTGGTCGGCGATGTAGTCGGCGTACGGCTCGCCGGTGGCGGCGTGGAAGCGGTCGCGCAGCAGCAGCCCCAGCCGGTGCGAGGGTTCCACGATCGCGGAGTTGTCCGCCTTACCGGCGACCACCCTGGCGGGCATGATCACGTGGAAGCCGCTGCCGCTCGCCGGGGCGCCGTCGCCGTGCACCGAGACCGCGACGTCGGCGTGCGCGTCGGCGCCCGCCCTCGCCCGCTCGTCGATGCACGGGCCCCAGGGGCGGTCGCCGTCCTGCACCAGCACCACCTTGGCGCCCCGGGCGGCCAGCAGGGCGCGGGCCCGTCGGGAGACGTCCAGGGTGTAGTCCGCCTCGGTGTACCCGGAGTCGGTCTCGGTGCCGGTGGTGTCGCACTCCTTGCGGGCGTTGCCGATGTCCACCTGGCGGCTGATCTCGGTGGGGTGGGAGAAGTTGCCGGGGTTGTGGCCCGGGTCCAGCACGACGGTCCGGCCGGTGAGGTCGGCGCCGGTCGCGGGCGCCGTGGCCGCGAGGCCGGCCGACGGCGTCGCGGACGGCCCGGGCGGGGTGGGCGGAGCCGACGGGTCCCCGGTCGCCGTGCTCCCGGTCGGCGGGGCTCCGGGAGCGGAGGGGTCCCGGGTGGCCGGGTCCTGGGTGGCGGACCGGACCGCCCCGGGCGACGGCGCGGCCGTCGCGCCCGCCGGGGCGGAGCCGTCGAGCGCGCGCCAGCCCAACCAGCCCGCCGCGCAGAGCGGGACGACCGCGGCCACCGTGGTGGCGCGCAGCACGACGGAACGGCGGCGGGGCGGGCGGGGGGCGGTGCCGGTCACGGTTCGATCAGATCCTGTCCTGGGTCCGCGGGGTGAGGCCGTAGCTGCTCGCGATCGGGTTCCACTTCGTCATGAAGTCCGTCTTCGCCTGGGTCGCCTGCGGGTTGAGCTCGTCCGCGTGGGTCTTGTCCGCGGTCGTCGGGGCCTTGCCGGAACAGCCCTGCTTCGCGACGGCGCGCGCCCAACCGGCGTACGCCCGGTCGATGTCGGCGGACAGCTGCCAGGCGGACTTCAGCGAGTTCACCGCGTCCGGGCCGCCCGGCACGTCCGTGACGCTCAGCTTGGCGAGCTTGGTCAGCAGGCCGTCGCGCTGCTTCGCCCCGTTGTCGAAGACCTGGGCGGCGCTCTCGATGTCGGCCTTGGACGGGCAGCTGCTCACCTTCGCGACGGCGCTGCCGATCGGGGCCTTGGCGTTCTCCCCCTCGCTCAGCAGGCCGTCCAGTGCCTGCGCCTGCGCCTGGGCGTTCGGGCCGGGGCCGGTCGCGGTCGGGGACGGGCTCCCGCCCGGCGGGCTGCTGGGTGCGGCGCTCGGCGCGCCGTCCGTACCCGTCGGCGCCGGGGCGGGCTGCGGGTTGCCGGAGCCGGTCGCGGGGGCGGTCGCGGCCGGGGCGCCCTGGGCGCCCTTGTCGCCGCCGCCCTGGCTCGCGTACAGCAGGCCGCCGCCGACGGCCAGCACCAGCAGCAGCGCGAAGCCGATCAGCAGCGGGGCCTTGCCCCTGGCGGGGCGGTCCCGGTCGTCCTCGTCGGGGGCCGGGTCGTGGGTCGGGTGGCCCGGCGGGGCAGCGTAGGACGGCGGCGACCCGTAGGGCGGCTGGGCGCCGTACGGGGGCTGGGCGCCGTACGAGGACTCGGCGCCGTACGGGGGCGGGGAGCCGTGCGGGGTCTGGGAGCCGTACGGGGTCCGGGGCGCGGCCGCCGGGGGCGGCGGGTAGACGTAGCCGGGGCCGGGTGTCGCCGGCGCTCCCTGAGCGCCCCGGTCCTGCGGGGTCGCGTGGCCGGGGAAGGGCGTGGCGGCGGGCGGCGGCGGGACGACCCTCGGGAAGGCAGCGGTGGGCGCCCCGGAGCCCGCGGCGGGCTCGGGCTCGGGCTCGGCGCCGGGCGGGCCGAAACCCGGGGCGGTGGACAGGTACGGGCGGGCGCCCAGGAGCGGCCCCTGGTCGCCCACGGCCCCGGCGGCGGAGGGCGGTGCGACGGGACCGGGGCCGGGCGGCTGGGCGCCCTGGGGAGGCCGGGCGCCCTGGGAGGGATGGGCGCCCTGGGAGGGCTGGGTGCCTTGGGAAGGCCGGCCGCTCTCGGGCGCCTGGGCGGGCTCGGGGTGGTCCCGCTGCTGGGGGTTGCGGACCCAGCCGCCCGCGCCGCCGCGCGCGGTCGGGTCCCAGACCGCCGGAGCGGTGTTCTGCTGGTCCGTCATGTGCCGCTGGCCCCCACGCTCCGCCGGTGCTCTGCCTGGTGCTGTCGCCTGGTGCTGCCCCGCGCTGTCCGGTGCCACCGCCCGGTGCGGCGAGCCGGCGAAGCCGCCTGGTGCTGCGCGGACACCGTACCGTTCGAACCGCGGCCGGACAGCCCCGGCACGACGTTAGAGCATCCGCGCGGGGGCGGGCGGGAGATCGGCTCAGGCGGTGGTGCGCCGCAGGACGCGCAGCGAACCGGTCACCGAGACCTCCTCGAAGCCGTCGGCCAGCGCCCGCAGGTACACCCGGTACGGGGCCTGGCCGCCGTCCGCCGGGTCCGGGAACACGTCGTGCACCACCAGCAGGCCCTCCGGCGCCAGGTGCGGCACCCAGCCCTCGTAGTCGCCCGTGGCGTGCTCGTCGGTGTGCCCGCCGTCGATGAACACCAGGCCCAGCGGCCGGCCCCACACCGCCGCGACCTGCGGCGAGCGCCCGACCAGCGCGACCACGTGCTCCTCCAGCCCGGCGGCGTGCAGGGTGCGGCGGAACCGCGGCAGGGTGTCCATCAGCCCGACCTCCGGATCCACCAGGGTCGGGTCGTGGTACTCCCAACCGGGCTGCTGCTCCTCGGAGCCGCGGTGGTGGTCCACGGTCAGCGCGACCGTTCCGGTCTCGCGGGCCGCCGCGGCCAGCAGGATCGCCGAGCGGCCGCAGTAGGTGCCGATCTCCAGCACCGGCAGCCCGGTCGCACGGGCCGCCGCGACGGCCGCCGCGTACAGCGCCAGGCCCTCGTCCACCGGCATGAACCCGGTGGCCGCCTCGAACGCCGCCAGCACCTCGGGCGCCGGGCGGGCGCTCTCCAGCAGGTCGGACATGCGGTGCTCCTCGGATTCGGTACGGCTCGGGCGGGGGTCCGGCACGGCGCGCGGACGTGGTCGGGACCCTACTCGACGGTAGCGGCGTGGGCGGCGGCAGGGCGGCGGGGGCCGGCGAAGAGGCGAGCCGGGGGAGCAGGTGACGGCGGGCGGGCGGTGATCAGCCGCTCAGCAGTCCGGCGGCGATCCGTGCCCGGTGCGGGGCGAGCTCGGCCGCGACCGCCGCGGCCTCGGCCTCCGTGGAGGTGACGGCGGCCGGTTGGTCCCCGGCGCGGTCGACCAGGGCGATCCGCAGGTGGGTCGGCGGGTGGGAGGCGTCCACGGCGGTCCGCTGGAGCGCGCTGAGCCGGAGCAGGCGCTCCCGCTCCGAGGCCGGGACGGAGGCGAGGTGCTCGCGCAGCCGCTCCCAGAGCCGGTCCGGCCCGGCCGGCGCGGACTCCACCGGCGCGGACTCCACCGGCGCGGGCTCCAGCGGCTTCGGCGCCACCGACGAGGGCTCCACCGGCTTCGGTTGGACCGGCTTCGTCTCGACCGTGCGTGGCCCGACCGGCCGGGGTGCCTGCGCCCGCCCGCGCCGCACCACCCTGGGGCGCCGGCGCTCCTCGGCACGGATCCGGCCGATGGCGGCCACCGCGGAGCCGGTGAGCAGCAGCGCCGCCAGCATGCCGTGAGCCGCCTCGCGGCCGCCGACCCGGACGGCCAGGGCGTCGGCCCGGTACTCCGCCTGCTGGCCGGCCCGGAGGGTGAGCCGATCGAACAGCCGCAGGCCCTGGAGCAGCAGCCAGGCCACGGCCCGCAGGACGGCCGCGCCGAGGATCGCGCCGAGCCGGAGCAGCAGCGGTACCCCGTTGGCCGGTCCGCCGTACTCCAGCTGGGCGCCCCAGCCGCTGCGGCCCGGGCGGGCCATGTGGTACCAGCCCGCGAGCGCTGCGACCGCGCTGTACAGCCAGAACGAACGCCGGTGGTCGCCGTTGACCCGGTGGCCGAACTCATGGCCGAGCAGGGCGATCCGCTCCCGGTCGTCCAACACCTCCCAGAGCGGCAGGCCGAGCTCGAGCACGGATCGGCGCCGGAGCCCGACCAGCCCGTACGAGGCGTTGAACTCGCCGGTGATCCGGATGACGTCCACCGGCGCCGCGCCGACCTCGGCGGCCACCCGGTCCGCCAGCCCGTACAGGGCCGGTGCGGTGCCGCGGTCGAGGACGTCCTCGTCGCGCGGCACCCGCCCGAGCCTCGGCCGCAGGGCGATGACGATCACCAGCACGACCGCACCGGTGCAGCGCTGCACGACGTTCCCGGTGACGAGCAGCCAGAGCCCCAGAGCGAACAGGCCGACGGACACCAGGTGGACCAGACCGGCGGCGGAGGACGCCAGCAGCCAGTCCAGCCGTGCGGTGGGGGAGTCGCCACCCCCGGCCTGCTCCTCGAACAGCCGGTCGGTGCGGGCGGCCGTCGCCCGCTCGCGCCGGGTGGGCGCGGGGGCGCCGACCTGCCCGGGGGCGAGGTTCCAGTCGCAGGCCGGGCACCAGGCGGTGAACCGCGGGTCGGCCGTCAGCACGGCGCCGCACGAGGGGCAGGGCGAACCGTGGGCGGGTCGGTCGGGGGCTGTCTCAACGGGTGTGGTCACGGCGGAGATGATGGCGTGAACGGATCTTCCCGTACAGCGGTTTCCGCAGGTCCGGGGCGCGGGCGCGGTCGGCGGGCGGGCCGTCGGGGCCGCTGGTTCTGGAACGTGTTCCAGTCCGGCCCGGGCGGGCGTGCCAGAATCGGCCCGACCGTCGATCGGACACCGGGAGCAGCCCATGCGCGCAGCCGTCCTCCACAAGACCGGCCAGGACACCCTCGACGTCCGCGAGGACGTGACGGCGATCGGCTTCGGACCGGGCACGGTACGGGTCCGGATGCACGCCGCCAGCCTCTGCCACTCCGACCTCTCCGCGATGAGCGGCGTCCTGCCGCAGCCCGCCCCCTTCGTCCCCGGACACGAGGGCGCCGGCGAGGTCGTCGAGGTCGGCGACGACGTCACCGGCGTCGCCCCCGGGGACCGCGTGGTGCTCTGCTGGATGGCCCCCTGCGGTCGCTGCGCGCACTGCGAGCAGGGCCGCGGCCACCTGTGCATCGCCAGCCTGCGGCGGCTCGGCGCGCCCGGGTTCCGGCTCGCGGAGGACGGCGCCGAGGCCTCCGGCTTCTACGGCACCGGGGCGTTCGCCGAGGAGGTCGTGGTCGCTGCCGACGCCGTCATCACGGTGCCGGCCGACCTGCCGTACGAGGCCGCCGCGCTGATCGGCTGCGGGGTGACCACGGGCGTCGGCGCCGCGGTCAACACCGCCCGGGTCGAGCCCGGGTCCTCGGTCGCGGTGATCGGCGCCGGTGGCGTCGGGGTGGCCGCCGTCCAGGGCGCCCGGGTCTGCGGCGCGGCCCGGATCACCGTCGTCGACCCGGTGGCCTCCCGGCGCGAACGGGCGCTCGCCTTCGGCGCCACCGAGGCGATCGCCCCCGAGGAGCTGAAGGCCGTCGCCAAGGGGCTGCCGGGTGGCGGATTCGACTACGTCTTCGAGGCGGTCGGACGCGCCGCCACCGTCCGGGCGGGTTACGACGCGGCCCGCCGCGGCGGCGCCGTCGTGGTCGTCGGGGCCGGCGCCCAGGACGACCGGGCGCAGTTCAGCATGGGCGAGCTGTTCTTCAACGAGAAGCGCCTGCTGCCCTCGCTGTACGGCGGGGCACCGGTGGCGCGCACCATCGGGCTGATCGTCGACCTGTGGCGGGCCGGGCGGATCGACCTCGACGGGATGATCACGCACCGGGTCGGACTGGCGGACGTGAACGAGGCGATCGCGCAGATGCGCAGCGGCGAGGCGCTGCGGACGGTGGTGTCGCTGCGCGGGTGACGCCCCGGCACCGAGGCGCGAGGGCCCGCCGGGAGCGATCCCGGCGGGCCCTCACCTCGACTCCGTTCGACGTCGTCGAGCCCGTTCAGCCCTGGGCGCCGGCCGCGCGGTGGCGGCCGTGCGGGTCGGACTCGGGGGCGTCGTCGGCCGCGGACGCGCCGCGGTGGCGGCCGTGCGTCGCGAAGTACTCGGCCGTCTTCTCGTCGGCGTCGGTCCCGCTGGCGGGGCCGGTGGTGTCGGTGAGGGTGTCGGACATGAGAATCGTCTTTTCCGTGCGAGGGTGCAGGTCATCGGCGCCGTTCCGGCGCCTGCGGCGTACGGCCGGCTCGCCGAGCGGGCGCCCGGTGCGCGCCCGCAGCCGGTGATCGCGGCCCGTGCCCCGGCCACCCTAACGGCCGGGACGGACGAGATCATTATCGAGATCGCCGTCGAGGCCGTCATCGAGGTCGTGGTCGAGGCCGTGATCGACGCCGCCGTCGTCGGAGGTCTGTTGGGAGTGGCAAGTCGGCTCGGCCGACTTCCTGTCCGGATGCCTTTGTGCGCCACGATGTGGGTTCTGCTTCTTGCGCGGTCGGCTGGGCCGAGCGACTGTGCCACCCGAACTGGTTCGGGTGGTCCGTGGTGTGTGGCGGGGGATCGTCGCGGCAGGGGCGGGTGCCGTCCCCGCCTGTCCGGACAGGCGGGGACAGCACCCATGGACCACTGCCTGATCAGCCGACGGCTGTCTGCGGCCCCGGGAGTCCGGGGCCGGTCAGCCGGGTGCTCGGCCGGGCGCTCAGCCCGGGCGGCCGGTCCGCAGGAACGCCGCCAGCAGCTCGTGCAGGACGGCGGCGCCCTCCTCGGCCAGCACCTCGTGCCCCGCTCCGGCCGCCTCGACGTACCGGAAGTCCGCGCCCTCCACCCGGCCGATCCGCAGCAACTCGTGCCGCAGTGCACGGGACTGGCTGACCGGCACGACCTCGTCCCGGTTGCCGTGCACCACCAGCAGCGGCGCACTCAGCCGGTGTGCCAGCTGCAGCACGTCGCGCGGGCCGCGGGCGTCCGTGATGGGTTCGCCGCCGCCGAGCCGGGTGGTCAACGCCCGTACGGGGGGCGCCGCCTCGGCCAGGAGTCGGGCACCGGACAGGAACGGCGCGACCACCGCGCAGCGGGCGACCTGCTCGGCCGGCGCGTGCGCCGCCGCCAGCAGGGCGAGGAACGCGCCGTAGCTGACCCCGAACAGCGCGGGTGGTTCGAGGCCGAGCGCCGCTCGTTGCCCGGCGATGCCGTCCAGCAGGTACAGCACGTCGTCCAGGTCGGGTCCGCCCCAGGCGCCCCGGATGGCGAGTGCGTGCGGCACGCCGTAGCCGGTGGAGCCGCGCTGGTTGGGGGCGACGACCGCCAGGCCCTCGGCGGCCATCCGTTGCAGTGCCGGGTCGAACTCCAGCCGCCAGGCGTCCGCCGGGCCGCCGTGCAGCGCCAGCACCAGGTGGGGACTGCTCAGCCAGGCGTCCCCGCCGTACACCACCGCCTCCAAGGGACCGGCGGGACCGGCGAGTTCGAGGCTCTGGGCGGACTGCCAGCGGCCGCCGTCGCCGGGCGGCGTACTGCCGTCCAGGCGCCAGCCGGCCGGCGGGGTGCGGGCGGCGCGCGGTCCGCCGGGCTGCCAGGGCAGTGCGGCGTCCCGCCAGGTGGTGGGCAAACCGGAGCCCAGCGGGGCGAGTTGGAGCGGCAGCGGCATCGGGCTGGACTCCGCCGGGACGGGGCCGTGGGCCAGCAGGGCGTCCACGTCCAGGGTGGCCAGTGCGGCCGGATGGTCGGGTGAGGAGTACGGGATCCGCAGACCGGCCTCGCCCCAGTGCCCGACAGCGCCGAGCCGCCCGGGCGGTACCGGCAGCTGGTCGAGTCGGCCGGTGCCGGGCCGCCACAGGGCGAGCGCCGATCCCGCGCCGTGGTCGATCTGCACCGCCACCCGGGGCCCGCCCGCCGCCTGCCGCAGCGCGATGGGCCGCAGGAACACGCCCGTGACGTGCAGGCATTCCGGGAACCGCAGCGGCCGGCCGCCGTCCAGCACGCCCCAGCCGAGCCGGTCGGTGCCGGGTGCGTCGCTGCGCACCATCGCGAAACGCGTGTCGGGATCGAACAGCACCAGTCGGTCGTTGCTGCGTTCGCCGATCTCCAGCAGCGGGGTGGTGGTGCCGCTGCGCAGGTCCAGGACCACGCTGCGGACCAGCCCGCCGGCCACCCGGTCCAGGGCGAGCAGTGCGCCCGCGTGGTCGAGCCAGGCGCCGCCGCCGTGGAGGCCGGGGATCTCGGCGACCTGCTCGGGTTCGCTGCCGTCCGCCCGGACCAGCCAGGCGGTGGTCGCCGGGCGGGTGTCGGTGCCGAGGGCGAGCGCCACCGGCGTGCGCGGGCCGGCGTCGGGCGGTACGGGCAGCGGCAGCAGGCGCAGCCCGGGCATCCGGAGGCTGGCCAACTGCTGTTCCACGACGTCGGTTTCGCCGACCGCGAGGCGGACCAGCTCGTGCCGCTCGCCGTCGTGCCGGCAGACCAGCACCGAGCCGTCCGGCAGCGCGACCAGCTGCGAGCGGAGGTTCTCCGAGCGGTTGCCGGGCAGCGGCAGCGCGGTCGGTACGGCGGGCTCGGCCGGTACGGTCGGTGCGGCTGGTCCGGGCTGCTGCGGGAGTCGCCAACTCTCCACGTACCAGGCGCTGTCGGCGGCCGAGGCGAGGCAGGCTGCGTAGCTGCCGTCGGCGGCGAAGGTGAAGCTGAGGCGCCGCAGGGCTCGGGTGGTGGTGCGAGTGGCCACGTTCACGATCCGCTCACCGCGCCGTCCTGGGCGGGGAGTCGGTGCCGGACGGCCGGGGCGGGGTCGAGCCGGAGTCGGGGGCCGTCGTGGAGCAGCCGGTCGAGGGGGGCCGGAGCCGGAGTCGGGGCGCCGTCGCGTCGCGCGGTGGTGCCCGGCCGCTGCCGGGCGGCGGCGGCCTGCCACAGCGGGCTGACGGTGAGCGGAGCCGCCCCGCCCAGCTCGGCCCGCGCCCGGGTTAGGCTCCACCGCGCTTCCGGCTCCTCCGCCCGCAGCCCCAGCACCAGCGGGGCCAGCCGCCGCGCCGTCACGCCCGTGCGGGCGGCGAGGGAGAGCCAGCGGCCGAGACGCTCGGCGACCGGGCGGGCCCGGGGCAGGTCCTCCGGCAGCAGGGGGTCGTGTCCGGTCGCCAGCAGGAAGAGCAGGCCGCCGAGCGCGTACAGGTCCACGGCCGGGTCGGCGACGCAGGTGTTGGCCGGGGCGAGCCGCCCCTGCTCCGGGGCGCGGTAGCCGGGGGTGCCGGCGGAGCCGGCCCGGTGGCCGGTCTGGGCGGCGAGTTCCAGGTCGACCAGTCGCAGGGTGCCGTCCGGCCGGACCATCACGTTCCCGGGGGAGAGGTCGCGCAGCACCAGGCCCTGGGCGTGCACCCGCTCGACCAGGTCGAGCAGCCCGTGCACCACCGGCTCGGCCTCGGCCCAGTCCACGTCCGGGCTGCCGTCGCGGCGCAGCCCGGCCGCGACCCAGGCGCCGAGTGGCTGTCCGGCGATTCGTTCCTGCACCAGGAAGACGGAGTCGTCCTGCTCGATCAGTTCGAGGGCGCGCGGCGCTATCTGCTGCCCGTCCAGGCGGGCGAGCAGGGCGGCCTCGTGCCGGAGTGCGTCGCGGGCGTCCGTCCCGGAGCGGTCGACCTCGGTGTGCGCGCGGGCCTGCTTGACCACGACCTCGGCGCCGCCGGCCGCCTCCCGCCCGAGGAACACGCCGCCCTTGGCGCCGTGCCGGACGGCGGCGGTCACCGCGTACCGCCCGGCCAGCAGCGCCCCGCCGCGCTTACGGGCCGGGGGCGCGGCGGCGGGTGCGACGCCGCCGGGCACGGCGAACGGGTCCCGGACCCACCCTGGCGCCCGGTACGAACCCCCGCGCACGTCCTCGGCCCGCTCCCCGCCGGGCCCGCGCAGCACCGAGCGGTACTCCCCGTCGTTGCCCAGCTCCGCCCGCGAGGCGAAGGCGCCGTACCGGTAGTGCACCCGGCTGCCCGGCCGGTACGGCCGGTCGGACAGCACCACCGGCCCCGGCAGCCCGGCCGTGGCCCGGTCCAGCGCCGCCGCCAGCCGCTGGAACCGGGCGTCGTCCGCCGGGTAGACGGTGATGAACTTGCCTGCCGAACCACGGTCGCTGTTACGGGAGTTGAGCTCCCGCAGCCGTTCCTCCCCGGCGGCGAACTTGAAGCTGCACGGGTCGGCGGCGAGCACCCGCACCACGGCCGCGAGCACCTCCCCGCCCGCCACCGACGCCGCGCTGACGTGGAGCTTCCACCCCTGCTCCGGTAAGGGGGAGGACGCGGACGGCCTGGCCGTGCACCAGAAGCCGCCGACGGTGACGTCCCAGCCGCCGTCGCCTCCCCGGCCTCCGGCACCGGCCAGTGCCGCCCGCACCGCCTCCGGCCACGAACCGCCCGCATCCGGCCCGTGCCCCGCCGACCGCCCGCCCCCGGCCGTACGCAGCGATGTGCCCGCTCCCATCCGCCACCACATCCCTTCGTCCCCGCCGCCGCGTCGCGGGCGCCGCTGCTCGGCACCCGGGGCGCGGCGGCCCGGCCTGATCGGTTCCCCGTCGGTTGCGACCCCCTCCGAGGGGGAGCCCGGACCGCCGGTCCGGCGGGCCGCGGGCCCGCTCCGGCGCTGTGCCCTCCCGGCCCCCATGGGGCTACTGCCGGGGCAACTCCCGTTCGCAGGACTGAAGTTAATTTCGAGAAAACCGAAGCCTCAACGCAGACCCGGTCACTTCACTCGTAAGGGTGATCCAAAGGCGGTTTCGAATTCGGACGGGGGGCCTGCTGTGCGCGTGGAGCGCCCGGCGCACGGGCGCACACCGCTCGTGCGGGCCCGCACGAGCGCCCCGCCGCAGGTTGGCGCGCCCGCGCGCCGGGTTGACGCGCACCCGTACGCCCCCGGTACCCGCGTCCGAACGCGGCAGGGCGGCGACGTCCGAACGCCGCAGGGGCGGTCACGTCCAACGGCGCGCGGCACCCGCCCCGGGCACCCGCCGCGCACGCCTCCGAACGGCCGGGGAGACCACCCCCAGCCCCCGGGGAGACCACCCCCAGCCCCCGGGGAGACCACCCCCGGCCCCCGGGGAAGCCGCCCCCGAACGGCCGGGGCCCGACCGGCGCCGTGCGCACGGTAGTCTCGACAGGTGCCGAAACTGTCCGACGTCATCACCGCGCTCGAAGAGGTCTACCCGCCGCAGTGGGCGGAGTCCTGGGACGCCGTCGGCCTGGTCTGCGGAGACCCTCAGGCCGAGGTCCGCCGCGTGCTGTTCGCCGTCGACCCCGTCCAGGCCGTCGTCGACGAGGCCGTGGAGTGGGGCGCCGACCTCGTCGTCACCCACCACCCCCTCTACCTGCGCGGCACCACCAGCGTGGCCGCCACCACCTTCAAGGGCCGGGTGGTGCACACGCTGATCACCAACGGCATCGCGCTGCACGTCGCGCACACCAACGCCGACCACGCCGACCCGGGCGTCTCGGACGCGCTCGCCGAGGCCGTCGGCCTGCGGGTCACCGGTCCGCTGGTGCCGGACCCGACCGACCCGGCGGGCCGCCGCGGCACCGGCCGGATCGGCCTGCTGGAGCCCCCGCTGCCGCTGTCCGCCTTCGCCGCCCAGGTCGCCCGGGGCCTGCCGGCCACCGCCGCCGGGGTCCGCGTCTCCGGTGACCCGGACCGGCTGGTCAGCCGGGTCGCCGTGTGCGGCGGTTCGGGCGACAGCCTGTTCGCCGAGGTCCGGGCGGCCGGCGTGGACGCCTACGTGACCGCCGACCTGCGCCACCACCCGGCGTCCGAGGCGGCCGAGGCCGCGCCGGTCGCGCTGGTCGACGCCGCCCACTGGGCCACCGAGTGGCCCTGGCTCGCGCTGGCCGAGCGCGCCCTGCGGGGCGTCGCCGACGAGCGCGGCTGGGCCGTGGAGACCAAGGTCTCCCACCGGGTCACCGACCCGTGGACCGCGCACGCCCCCATGTCCTTCACCGCCTGACCCGATTCACAGGAGCTTTCCGCTTGAACGCCGCGCCCGCCGACCAGATCCGCCTGCTCGACCTCCAGGCCATCGACTCGAAGCTCGACCAGCTGGCCCACCGGCGCCGGAGCCTGCCGGAGCACGCCGAGATCGAGAAGGCCACCGCCGACCACACCGCGCTCAAGGACCTCGTCGTCGCCGCCGAGGCCCAGAAGGGCGACACCGCCCGTGAGCTGGCCAAGGCCGAGCAGGACGTCGAGCAGGTCCGTGCCCGTGCCGCCCGCAACCAGCAGCGCCTGGACTCCGGCGCGATCACCTCGCCGCGGGACCTGGAGAACCTCCAGCACGAGATCGGCTCGCTGGCCAAGCGCCAGGGCGACCTCGAGGAGGTCGTGCTGGAGATCATGGAGCGCCAGGAGAGCGCCAACAGCCGGGTCGAGGAGCTGACCGCCCGCCTGGAGCACTCCACCGTCGTCCTCACCGAGGCCGAGGGCCGCCGCGACGCCGCCTTCGCCGAGATCGACGCCGAGGCCGAGAAGGTCAAGCGCGACCGCGAGGCCGTCGCCGCCGTCATCCCCGCCGACCTGCTGAAGCTGTACGCCAAGCTGCGCGAGACCCAGGGCGGTGTCGGCGCGGCCCGCCTCTACCAGCGCCGCTGCGAGGGCTGCCGCACCGAGTTCTCGATCACCGAGCTGAACGCCATCAAGGCCGAGCCGGCCGACAAGGTCGTCCGCTGCGAGAACTGCTCGCGGATCCTGGTCCGCACCGCCGACTCGGGCGTCTGATCCGGTGGCGGCGCGCTTCGTCGTCGAGGCGGACGGCGGGTCCCGGGGCAACCCGGGGCCGGCCGGCTACGGCGCGGTGGTCCGGGACGGCGACACCGGGCAGCTCGTCGCCGAGGCCGCCGGGTTCATCGGCCACGCCACCAACAACGTGGCCGAGTACCAGGGCCTGATCGCCGGCCTCAGGGCGGCGCACGCCCTCGACCCGGACGCCTCGGTGGACGTCCGGATGGACTCCAAGCTGGTCGTCGAGCAGATGTCCGGGCGCTGGAAGATCAAGCACCCCGACATGCAGCCGCTCGCCGCCGAGGCGCGCACCGTCTTCCCGCGCGACCGGGTCAGCTACACCTGGATCCCGCGCGAGCGGAACAAGGACGCCGACCGGCTGGCCAACGAGGCGATGGACGCCGGCCGGGCGGGCCGGCAGTGGGAGCCCCGGCCGAAGGCCCCGGCGACCGTGGCGGAGCCCCCGCTGGAGACCACGGCGCCCGAGGCGGGCTGGGCCGCCCCCGCCGACCTCGGCACCCCCACCACGCTCGTGCTGCTGCGCCACGGCGAGACCCCGCTCACCCCGGAGAAGCGTTTCTCCGGCAGCGGCGGCACCGATCCGGAGCTCTCCGACAAGGGCCGCTGGCAGGCCGAACGGGCCGCCGAGGCGCTGGCCGCGCGCGGCAGCATCCAGGCGGTCGTCGCCTCCCCGATGCGCCGCACCCGGCAGACCGCCGAGACCGTCGCCGCCCGGCTCGGCCTGGAGGTCCGGTACGAGGAGGGGCTGCGCGAGGTCGACTTCGGCGACTGGGAGGGCCTGACCTTCGCCGAGGTGCACGAGCGCTACCCCGCCGACCTCGCGGCCTGGCTGGGCTCAGCCAAGGCCAGGCCGACCGGCAGCGGCGAGAGCTTCGCCACCCTCACCCACCGGGCCGGCCTGGCCCGGGACAAGATCCTCGCCCGGTACCCGGGGAAGACCGTGCTGGTGGTCTCCCACGTCAGCCCCATCAAGACGCTCGTCCGGCTGGCGCTCGGCGCCCCGCCCGACTCGATGTACCGGATGGAGCTGTCCGCAGCCTCGCTCTGCGCCGTCCAGTACTACGCGGACGGCAACGCCTCGCTGCGGCTGCTCAACGACACCTCGCACCTGCGCTGACCGTCCCCGGGCCCGCGGCCCGGCCTCGGCTGTGCTCCCGCCGCCGGCCGTGCTGCCGCCAACGGTCCGGCGGTCAGCGCGCCGGCGGTCAGTGCATCGGCGGCCAGCGCGCCGGCGGCCAGCGCACCGGCGGTCAGTGCACCTCCGTGACCACCACGTCCAGCTGCCACGGCTTGCGCGCCGTGCCCTCTGCCGCCAGCTCGACCCGGTGGCCCAGCTCCAGCAGCGCGTCCATCAGCTCGTCCGGCGTCTTCGGCTCGGCCCCGGCGACCAGCAGGTCCCGCACCAGCCGGCCCTTGGTCGCCTTGTTGAAGTGGCTGACCACCGTGCGCTTGCCGTTCCGCTCCTGCAGCACCCGGACGGTCGCGGTACGGGAGGCCACCTCGCCGGCCGGCTTCCAGGCCGCCGCGTACGCGGAACTGCGCAGGTCCAGCACCAGCCCGTCCGCCACCTCCGGCAGCACCGAGGCCATCGCGCCCCGCCAGTGCGCGCCGAGCGCCCCCGGTCCGGGCAGGTTCACACCCATCGAGCAGCGGTAGGACGGGATCCGGTCCGAGATCCGCACCGCGCCCCACAGCCCGGAGAACACCAGCAGCGAACGCTCGGCGCGCCCGTACGCGGCGGCGTCCAGCCCGGCCAGGTCGAGGTTGTCGAACAGCACCCCGGTGTACACCTCGGCCGCCGGACGGGCGCCCGCCGTCGGCAGGCCCGCGTTCTTGGCGATCTCCCCGCGCAGCCCGGGGGTGAGCCCCAGCACCTCGGCGGCCGTGTCCTCGTCGCCCCGGCAGAGGCCGACCAGCGCGTCCAGCACCGCGCCGCGCGCCGCCGTCAGTCCCGGCAGCGACAGCCGGTCGAGCGCGACGGGCTCGCCGTCCCCGGACGCGGCCTTGCCCTCCGAGGGCGGCAACAGCACCAGCACAGCGGACTCCTCAACAGTTTGTGGCAGACGAACCCCGCCACCCTACTGCGGCCGCTCCAGCTCCCAGCACCACGCACAGGGGCGAGTAGTACCGGACGTTCAGCCGCCGGAACCGCTCCGTGCGCGCACTGACGCGCCCGAAGAGCACCGGCCCGGCCACCCCGCGTGCCAGCAGCACCCCGGCCACCGCCCGCACCCCTGCCCGGCGCGCCCCGGCCCGGCGCACCCCTGTCCGGCGCGCCTCATCCCGGCGCACACCGGCCACCGCCCGCACCCCCGCCGGGCTCGCCCCCGCCCGGCGCGACCCCTGCGACCCGCCCGCCGGCAGCACCCCCGCCTCCGCCGCCACCAGGTAGGAGGCAGCCCCCAGCAGCCCCGCCACCGCCAGGCACGCCCCCGCCGGCGGCACGCCGTCCCCCGTCCCCACCACGGCGTCCGCGAACTCCTCCGGCGTCCGCAGCGGCCAGGGCGTGACCGCCCACACCGCGTGCAGCGCCCCCGTCACCGCCAGCGCCGCCGACACCGCACCCCCGGTGACCCGCACCGCAGTCGCAGCCGCGCTCGCACCCCCACCCGTACCAGCCATCGTCCGAACCCCCTCCGCAGCCGTTCGCCTCCCCCCACCGTAGGAGTGCTTACGCCGGTGCCAGCAGCCGGCAGCCAGCAGCCGGCAGCCGGCAGCCGGCAGCCGCGGCACGGGCCGCCGGTACGGCCAGGGCCGGCGAGACCGGCGGCAATGCGGTGGGAGCGCCCGGCGTTCACCACTACGGTGAGCCCGGAGGAGAGTGAACGAGATGACCATCCGTCCCCTGAACACCGAGCCCGACGACGGCGACGCCGCGGTGGAGCCCCTGTCCGTGAGCCTGCCCGCCGGCCTGCCGGCGGAGACCCGGCAGGCACTGGAGTTCGCGGTGCGGGCCGCGGCCGAGGCGGTGATGGCCGGGCGGATGCGGGTGACCGAGGCCCCGGCCGGATCGGACACCGCCGAGCTGGCCTTCGAGGTCCCCCGCTCCGACGTCCCCCCGGCGCTCGCCGAGGGAGCACCGGGCAGGGCCGCGCGCCGCGCCGCCATGGTCGCCCGGATCCGCGCCGCCAACGCGGAGACGCTGGAGAGGCTGAAGGACCTGTGACGGAGGACCTGTGACGGAGTACCTCGACCTGGAGGACGTCACCTACCTCGCCGGCGGCCGGGAGAACATCCGCGACCTCGGCGGCCTCCTCTCGGCGATCGCCCGCCCCCGGGCGAGCCTGTTCGGCGGCGACGCCTACCCCGACCTCTGGACCAAGGCGGCCGCCCTCGGCCAGAGCCTGGCCCGCAACCACCCGCTCGTCGACCGCAACAAGCGCACCGCCTTCGAGGCGATGCTGCTGTTCCTGGACTACAACGCCGAGCCGTACACCGATCCGCACCCGGACGACGCCGTGGCCTTCGTGCTGCGGCTGGCCACCGGGGGCTACGACGACGCGGTCACCCTCGCGGCGAGGACCTGAAGTCCCTGCTGGGACGCTGAGCCTCCGTCCGGAACCGCCCGGTTCCGCCCTACCCTGGCGTCCATGCCCCGCCGAAAACTGCGCGTCAAGGCCGCCGACTCCGCCCGGATCAACACCGAGCTGGCCGAACTCCGCGCCCGCCTGGAGATCCGCACCGAGTGGCCCGAGGAGGTGCTCGCCGAGGCGGAGGAGGCGGCCGAGCGGCCGCGGCTGCCCGGGTACGACGCCACCGAGCTGCCGCTGTTCACCGTCGACCCGCCGGGCTCCCGGGACCTCGACCAGGCCATGCACCTCAGCCACCGCCCGGGCGGCGGCTACCGGGTGCACTACGCGATCGCCGACGTCGCCGCCTTCGTCCGGCCGGGCGGGGCGATCGACGCCGAGGCCCGGCGCCGGGTCGAGACCCTCTACTTCCCCGACCACCGCGTCCCGCTGCACCCCGCCCGGATCTCCGAGGACGCCGCCAGCCTGCTGCCCGGCGAACCGCGCCCCGCCCTGCTCTGGCAGCTGGACCTGGACGCCGACGGCGCCGTCGTGCTGGCCGACGTCCGCCGCGCCCTGGTCCGCTCGCACCGGCGCCTGGACTACGCCGCCGTCCAGCGCGCCGTGGACCTCGGCGGCGCCGACGAACAGCTCGCCCTGCTCGCGGTGATCGGCAGGCTGCGCGAGGAGCAGGAGCGCGCCCGTGGCGGGATCAGCCTGCCGGTGCCCGAGCAGGAGGTGGAGGAGACCCTGCACGGCTACGTCCTCGGCTACCGCGCGCCGACCCCCGCCGACGGCTGGAACGCCCAGATCTCCCTGCTCACCGGCATGGCCGCGGCCGAGCTGATGCTGGACGCGGGCGTCGGCCTGCTGCGCACCCTGCCCGCCGCACCCGCCGCCGGGTACGACCGGCTGCGCCGGATCGCCGCCGCACTGGACGTGGACTGGCCGAAGGACCTCCCGTACCCGGAACTCGTCCGCTCGCTGGACCCGGGCGCCCCGCTCGACGCGGCCTTCCTCAACGCCTGCACCGGACTGCTGCGCGGCGCCGGCTACCAGGCCTTCGACGAGTCGCGCGGCCTGCCCGCCCCCGCCGAGCCGGGCCACGCCGCGCTGGCCGCCCCGTACGCCCACTGCACCGCTCCGCTGCGGCGGCTCGGCGACCGCTTCGCGCAGGAGGTGTGCGCGGCGGTGGCGGCGGGGGAGGACGTGCCGGACTGGGCGCGCGAGGCGCTGCCGGCCGTACCGGCGCTGATGGCGAGCGGGGACCGGCGGGCGGCCGAGGTGGAACGGGCCTGCGTGGACCTGGTGGAGGCGGAGCTGCTGGCCGGCCGGGAGGGCGAGGAGTTCTCCGCGGTGGTCATCGAGGTGGACGCGCACCGCCCCGGCTCCGGCACCGTCCAGCTGCGCGAGCCGGCCGTACGGGCCCGCTGCGACCGTGCCGTCGGCCCGGCGGACGGCACGCCCGGCCCGGTCGGCGGGGTGGGCACCGGCACCCCGGTCGGCCCGGTCGACGGCGTGGGCACGGACACCCCGGCCGGCCCCGAGCGTGCGGCCGCCGCGCCGCCGCTCCCGCTCGGCCGGGTGATCGACGTCCGCCTGACCGAGGCCGATCCTTCCACCCGGACGGTCCGCTTCTCCGCCGTCTGAGCGGCCGCCGCCGGAACCCGCGGATCCCGCCACCCGGACGGTCCGATCCGCGGCCCCGCCCCCGCCCGGCGGTGGGAGGATCGGTCCGTGCCCGATGCCGCTTCGCTCCCCGCCCCCGCCCCAGTCCCCGCGCCCGCCACGCCCGCCGCCCCCGACCCCGGGCGCCGCCGCCGTCTGCTCGTCCTCGCGATCTGCTGCATGAGCCTGTTCATCGTCGGCCTGGACAACACCGTGGTGAACATCGCCCTGCCGGCGATCCAGAAGGACCTGGACGCCCCGGCCTCCGGGCTGCAGTGGATCATCGACGCCTACACCGTGGTGCTGGCCTCGCTGCTGATGCTGTTCGGCTCGGTGGCCGACCGCTTCGGCCGCCGCCGGGTGTTCCGGATCGGGCTGGCCTGCTTCGCGCTCGGCTCGCTGCTGTGCAGCCAGGCACCGAGCCTGGAGTGGCTGGTGGTGTTCCGGGCGGTGCAGGCGGTCGGCGGGTCGATGCTCAACCCGGTGGCGATGTCGATCATCACCAACACCTTCACCGATCCCCGGGAGCGGGCCCGGGCGATCGGCGTCTGGGGCGGCGTGGTCGGCATCTCCATGGCGCTGGGGCCGCTGCTCGGCGGCTTCCTGGTGGACGGCGCGGGCTGGCCGTCGATCTTCCTGATCAACGTCCCGGTGGCGCTCGCCGCGATCCTGCTGACCATCCGCTACGTTCCCGAGTCGCGCGCGCCGAGGCCGCGCCGGCTCGACCCGCTCGGACAGCTGCTGATGATCGTCCTGCTGGGCTGCGGGACCGCCGCGATCATCGAGGGCCCGGGCAACGGCTGGACCTCCCCGCTGATCCTCGCCCTCGCCGCGGCGGCGGTGGCCGCGCTGGTCGCCTTCCCGCTCTGGGAGCGGCGGGTCGCCGAGCCGCTGGTGGACCCGCGGTTCTTCGCCAGCGCCCCGTTCACCGGCGCCACCGTCACCGCGGTCTGCGCCTTCGCCGGGCTCGGTGGCTTCCTCTTCCTCAACACCCTCTACCTGCAGACCGTCCGGCACTACGGCCCGGTCGAGGCCGGCCTGTGGACGCTGCCGATGGCCGGGATGATGCTGGTCTGCTCGCCGGTGTCCGGACGGATCGTCAGCAGCCGCGGCCCGCGCGTGCCGCTGGCCGTCGCCGGGCTCTGCCTCGCCGCGAGCGGCCTGCTGCTGACCCGGCTGACCGCCGACTCGCCCTCCGCGCTGCTACTCGTCGCGTACGCGCTGTTCGGCTTCGGCTTCGGCATGGTCAACCCGCCGATCACCAACGCGGCCGTCTCCGGGATGCCGCGCGCCCAGGCGGGGGTGGCCGCCGCGGTCGCCTCGACCAGCCGCCAGGTCGGCCAGTCGCTGGGGGTGGCGGTGATCGGCACGGTCGTCACCTCGGCCGTGGTCGGCCCGATGGCCACCGGGTTCGCCCCGGCCAGCCACGCCGGCTGGTGGATCCTGGTCGGCCTCGGTTCGGTGATCCTCGTCCTCGGGCTGGCCACCACCACCGCCTGGGCCACCGGGACGGCCGCCCGGGTGGCCGCCCGCCTCGGGGCCGAGCCGCCCGCGGCCCGGTCCGGTGTGCAGGAGGCCCCGCCCGAGCGGCTACGATGACCAGTACGGCGGAAGAGCCGGCCGGGCGGTCGCGACGGGTCCCTGACCCGCCGAGGAACGTCCGGGCTCCACAGAGCAGGGTGGTGGGTAACGCCCACCCGGGGTGACCCGCGGGACAGTGCCACAGAAAGCAGACCGCCCACCGCTTCGGCGCGTGGGTAAGGGTGAAACGGTGGTGTAAGAGACCACCAGCGACCGGGGTGACCCGGCCGGCTCGGTAAACCCCACCTGGAGCAAGGTCAAGATCGGTGCCCTCGGGCACCGTGCGCGGACGTCCGAAGGCTGCTCGCCCGAGTCCGCGGGTGGACCGCACGAGGCTGTCGGCAACGGCAGTCCTAGATGGATGACCGCCTCCCCGGGCTGCGCGAGCGACCCGGGAGACAGAACCCGGCGTACAGGCCGACTCTTCCGCCCCTGGACGTCCGAAGGCCCTCCGGCCGCGCTCACCGAGCGGGCCGGAGGGCCTTCGCATCAGGGCGTCGCGCCGGACGGGCCTAGGGCCCGTCTTCAAACCCCCGCCTGCGGGCCGACGCCGGGGCACGCGCCTCGCCGCGTTGTCGTCGGTCGCCGATGCTCCGCATGGACTCCCTCCTCCGCCTTGCGATGCACGCACCCCAACGCCGCCCCGCCCGCCCTCCGGGCGGACGACGGGGGTTTGAAGACGGGCCCTAGGCGGGGCGGGAGCCGACGGCGTCCCGGATCTGTTCGCCGAGGCCGCCGTTGACGCGGGCGCAGTTGGCGCAGCAGAAGAACATGCCGGCCACTTCGACGCCGTGGCCGACGATGCGGACGTTGCACTGCTCGCAGCGGGGCGCGAGCTTCTCCATCGCGCACTCGAAGCTGTCGAAGGTGTAGCTGTCGCCGGTGACCGTCTTGATCTCGAAGGCGAGCCAGTAGTCGTTGCCGCAGGTGACACAGGTGGCCATGGCGGCCGTCTCCTTCCGGTGGGGCCGGCCCAGGCGGGGCGGCTCCCTCCAGTGTCGAAGGGGCGGTCGGCGGCGGCCACCCGGCGCCACCGTCAGGCGGAACGGGCGGCGAGCTCCTCCAGGGCGCGCACGGCCCGCTCGGCGTCGTCGGCGGCGACGAACAGGTGGTCGTGGTGGAACCCGGCCGCCATGTTGCAGCTGATCCCCTCCTCGGCGAGCCGCCCGGCCACGGCGGCGGTCAGCCCGACGGCCTCCAGCGCCGAGTGGACCTCCAGGGTGATCCACGCCGCCACGTACGCGTAGCGCAGCCCGAGCGCGTCCGCCTCCTCCTGGGCGACGACCACCGTGACCCCCTCGGGCTCGGCGACGGTCACCACCGGCCGCATCCCGGCGGGCACCCTCGCGGGGAGCGTGCAGTAGACGTACCGCCCCGGGTGGAGCCGCGGGCGCATCCCGCGCAACAGAGTCGCAAGGTCTCGTTCACCGGCCATGCCCGTCACCGTATCCGCTGACCCCCGCCCGAGCCGTGCGGCCGTGCCCTGTGACAGCAAAGATGGACGGTTTGCCAGTGAAGTTCGACGGACGCCGGTTTGCGCCAGCGACGGCGGGCCGGTGCGGCTGTCGGCGAACCGGGCCCGTCGGCAGGCCTGTGCGGCCATGGGGACGTCCGGCTCGAGGCGGTGGTGGACCCGGTTCGTGCACACCGGCGGCCAAGGGCGCTGACCTGCTCGAACTGCGCCGGCCGTGGGGTCATGGCCCGGGACGAGGCCTCAGGTTCTGCTCCTCCCATGCCTCGTTCGCTTCGATGTGGAGCGGCTCCAGGTAGTCCCAGGGGTCGAGGCCCTGCCGGCGCATCTCGCGCTCGACGCGCCAGTGGATGAACCGTGAATGGGGAGCCCCGAAGACCAGGCGCCGATCGAAGTCGATGTCCGAGGCCTCGGTGAGCCACTTCACCAGAAGGCCGGTCATGCTCAGGTCGAACTCGACGAAGGGGCGATGACGCTCCCACAGAACAACGGGCCACTGCTCGGGAACGGCACCCGTCGTGCGCCAGTAGACGCCGCCCCACAGGTCGCCGTTGCCGTCCACCAGGCGGAGACCGCACACCAGCGCCCCGGGCTCCGGCCACAGCGGATAGTCGGACTTCGTGTGCAGAAGCCACGCGGTCTTCTCGGGTGTCGGCGTCATCTGGCCCACGGAAGCGATCCCGGACTCGTGCTCTCCGCTCACGGGCGGGAGCACCATCAGGCACTCGTCAACGGTGCCCACGCCGTAGACGGCGACGAGGTCACGGAAATCGGCCGGCAGCCGGCAACCGAGGTCCCGTTCGACCTCCACCCAGTCGAGTCGCTCCCCGCTCCCCGGCCCGGGCGGCAACAGCGCTATGAGGCGCTCGACGTCAGGGTGCACAGTCGCGATTCCTTCACAGCCGCACGAGCATGGGCGGCCCAACTGTACGCGCGCCGCGTCACGCCCAGGTCGCCCGGACTGGACCGCAGCGGCCGGCGCCAACGGACCGGGGCACCGCCCCACTCACGCCGCGTCGGTCCGTCGGCTCGACTTCAGTGGCATGCCGCCCACCTTCGCTGTCACACGTCCGGCAGGTCCGTGTCGGGATCCGTTGACGAGCGACAGTCACCGATATATCGTCGAACTATCGAGACAGTAACTCGACTGTTTCGACGAACAAGGAGGTGAGCGCCATGCGCTCAGGAATGCGATTTCGTGGAGAGGGTCCGCGCGGTGGCGGACGGCGCCGTGGGCCGGGCCCGGAGTTCCGGGGGATGCCCGGGGAGGGCTTCGAGGGGCGGGAGGCCTTCGGCGGGTTCGGGCCGCCGCGGGGCGGGCCGTTCGGGCACGGCTTCGCCGGCCACGGGGCCCGGCGCGGCGGCCCGCACGGGCGGCGCGGCGGTCGGGCTCGGCGCGGTGACGTCCGGGCGTCGCTGCTGGCGCTGCTCAAGGAGCGGCCGATGCACGGCTACGAGATGATCGCCGAGATCACCGAGCGGACCGGCGGGGCCTGGCGGCCCAGCCCGGGCTCGATCTACCCGAACCTCCAGCTGCTGGAGGAGGAGGGGCTGATCACCGCGGAGGAGGTCGGCGGCAAGCGGCTGGTCTCGCTCACCGAGGCGGGCCGCGCCGAGGCCGAGGCCGGGCCGGCGGAGCCGTGGGCGGAGGCCGGTCGGGAGGCCGACTGGGAGGCAGTCCAGGAGGTGGGCCAGGCGCTCGCCGCCGTCGGGCAGGCCGTCCAGCAGGTCATGCGGACCGGCACCGAGGCGCAGCGCGCCAAGGGCCTGGCGGTGCTGACCGAGGCCCGGAAGAAGCTGTACCTGATCCTCGCCGAGGATGACTGACCGGCGCAGGGGGGGGCGACGGGAAGCTGCAAACCCTGCGGACCCGGCCGATCCCGGGAGCCGGGCGGAGCGGACGGCTCCCGGGTTCAGGGCCGGACGACGAACAGGGCCACGCAGGCGAGCAGCAGCACCGCCCAGGCGAACCAGAGCCAGCCGTCCGGCCCGATCGTCACGGTGTAGAGGCAGACCACCAGCAGCAGCACCCCGGTGGTCCAGGCGACCTGCCGGTTGTGGTGGGCGACCGCCTGCGCGCGGCTCCGGTGGTGGCGAACGGGACGCCGTACCGCTCTGGCCATGCGGACCTCCCGGGGAGGCGATGAGGGGGACGCGGCGGGCGGCCCGTCAGCCGGAGGCCTTGGCGGTGGCCGCCTCGTCGTACTCGTAGCGCCAGAACCAACTCAGGCCGCGGACCTGCTTGCTCCGGACGTACACCAGTGTGCGCGCGGGGGAGTCGCCGTGCGCGGGGACCGGCACCTTGTACTTCTTCGGCACGCCCAGCATCGGCCCCAGGGGGATCGGGAGGACCTTCCCGTCCAGGGGGCCGCCGACGAATTCGGTGTCCGCGCTCTTCATCCCTCCAGGGTCTCATCCCCGCACGGCGGTCACGGCGGGAGCACCGCGAAGGGGAGGCCCGGTGAGGGCCCGGTGGCCGGAGTGTGACCGGCGAGGCACCGCCCCCGGTCATCCGGAGGCCCCGCGCACCCTTATCCTTCCTGTACGCCCTCGGGGTCCACCCCGGGTCAGCGGGCCCCGTACGGGCCGGGCGAGGCGCGGATCGCCGTGCCCTCCGGCCGGAACCGGCGCGGACAGCGTGCTGCCGCGACTTCGTACCGTGACCCGGGCGTCGGCCGTCCGGTGACCCCGGGCCTCGGTCGGCGGGGCGCGGACAGCAGGGCCGAGCACCTTCCGGGAAGCAGCGGGGGGCGCTGTGCGTTGCGTCGGAGTGGTACGTCGAACGCTGTGTCGCACCAGGCACGGCAGTGCGCGGAAGGGGCCCGATGGAAGCCGGCAGCAGGTGGACGACCTGGTGGCAGAAGCGTGAGCGACAGCGGGCCCGCCCGGGCGGCCCGGACCCGGCCGCCAGACTGGATCAGCTGCTCGGCGCGGTGCGCGCCGGATTCCCGCTCGCGCCCGCCGCCCATCCGGCCGGGTACCGGTGTTCCTGCGACCGGGTGGCCTGTCCGGCGCCGGCTCAGCACCCGGTCTCCTTCGCCTGGCAGACCCAGGCCACCACCGACCCCGACCAGCTCTCCCGCTGGCTCTCCCGCGACCCCCACGCCAACTTCGTCACCGCCACCGGCCGGGTGCACGACGTGCTGGACGTCCCGGCCGAAGCCGGACGGCTGGCGCTGGAGCGGCTGACCGCGCTGGGCGTCGAGGGTCCGGTCGCCGCCGTCGGCGAGGACCGCTACCTCTTCTTCACCGCCACCCGCGGCACCCCCCAGGACGAGGACGAGTGGTGGCCGAGCGCGCTCGACTCCACCCCGGACACCATGTCCGAGCACCCCGGCCTGCGCTGGCACTGCCGCGGCTCGTACACCCTGCTGCCGCCGGCCGCGCTGCCGGACGGCTCCGAGGTGCGGTGGCTGCGCGGGCCCGAGCAGCCGCTGCCGGACCCGCTGCGCGTCCTGGACGTGCTCACCGACGCCTGCACCGAGGTGGGCGCGGTGGCCGAGGAGCAGTGGCTCATCGGCTGACGGCCGGGGTCACGGCAGGGTGAGGATCTCCGCGCCGTCCGCCGTGACCACCAGGGTGTGCTCGAACTGGGCGGTGCGCTTGCGGTCCTTGGTGACGACCGTCCAGCCGTCCGGCCAGATCTCGTAGTCGTAGGTGCCCAGGGTCAGCATCGGCTCGATGGTGAAGGTCATGCCCGGCTTGATCACCTCGGTGGCCCGCTCGCTGTCGTAGTGCGGGATGATCAGGCCGGAGTGGAACGACGTGTTGATGCCGTGTCCGGTGAAGTCCCGCACCACGCCGTAGCCGAAGCGCTTGGCGTAGGACTCGATGACCCGGCCGATGACGTTGATCTGCCGGCCGGGCTTGACCGCCTTGATCGCCCGGTCGAGGGACTCCCGGGTGCGCTCGACCAGCAGCCGGGACTCCTCGTCCACGTCGCCGACCAGGTAGGTGGCGTTGAGGTCGCCGTGCACCCCGTGGATGTAGGCGGTGGCGTCGATGTTGACGATGTCGCCGTCCTGCAGCACCGTCGAGTCCGGGATGCCGTGGCAGATCACCTCGTTCACCGAGGTGCAGATCGACTTGGGGAAGCCCCGGTAGCCGAGGTCGGACGGGTAGGCGCCGTGGTCGCACATGTACTCGTGGGCGACGGCGTCCAGCGCGTCGGTGGTGACCCCGGGCGCGATCAGCTTGGCCGCCTCCGCCATCGCCCGGGCGGCGATCCCGCCCGCGATCCGCATCTTCTCGATCGTCTCGGCGGTCTGCACCTCGGGCCCGGTGTACGGCGTCGGGGCGGGCCGCCCGACGTACTCGGGGCGCGCGATGTGCGCCGGGACCTTGCGGGTGGGGGACTGGATGCCGGGTACGAGAGCCATGGCGGCGAGTCTAGCCGCCGGGCCCCGTGGCCCCGGGCGGTGTGCGGATGGGTCCGGGCGCGGGAATGATCGGTACCGACCCTATGTCTGGACGGGAGGGCGTCATGCCACTGGGATTCCACCGCAAGCCGACCGGCAAGCCCGGTGAGTGGTTCTACTGCATCAAGCACGGGAAGGTCGAGGAGGGCCCGGAGTGTCCGGCCAAGGACCGCCTCGGCCCGTACGGCAGCCCGGAGGAGGCCGCCCACGCGTTGCAGATCGCCGACGAGCGCAACCGCGAGTGGCAGAACGACCCGCGGTGGACGGACAAGCCGGAGGGCGAGGCGGAGTAGCCGGGGCCGCGGGGACCGCCCGGCCGGCCCGGCCGGCGCGACCCCGGTGGCCGGCCGCCGCCCGGTCCGGTCAGGCCTCGGCGGCGGCGGTCGTGGCAGCGGCGGCCCGCTCCCGCTCCGCCCGCTCGTGCTCGGCCCGGACCGCCGCGGCGTGGGGGTCGGTGCGGTCGTCGTACGCGAGCAGCCGGGGCAGCGCGGCGGCGACCGCGAGGACGGCGACCACGCAGGCCAGGCCACCGCTCCAGACGGCGGCCCGCACGCCGACCAGCCCGGCCATGGTGCCCGCCCGGACCTGTCCCAGCTGGGGGCCGACGGAGTAGCTGAGCAGTTCGACGCCGGCCATCCGGCCGCGGACCGCGTCCGGGATGGACTGGTTCCACATGGTCGCGCGGGCGATCCCGCTGATCTCGTCGGCGCCGCCGGCCAGTGCCAGCCCGATCAGCACCACCCAGACGTTCCCGGACAGCCCGGCCAGCGCCATGGCCGCGCCCCAGCCGACCGCGGCGGCCACCAGCAGCCGCCCGTGCCGGTGGATCCCGGACGTCCAGCCGCTGGTCGCGCCGACCAGCAGCCCGCCGACGGCGGAGGCCGCGTACATCGGGCCGAGCGCCCAGTCCGCGCCCAGTTCGGTGGCGAGGAAGGGGAAGACGGCCACCGGGAAGGCGAACAGCATGGCGAGGGTGTCGATCGCGTAGGTGCCCAGCAGGTCCTTGCGGCTCCACGCGTACCGCACCCCGGTGAGCACCGCCCGCACGGACGGGCGCTCGGCCCCGGTGGGCGGGGGCACCGCCCTGATCCGGACCAGCAGCAGCAACGAGACGGCGAAGGTGAGCACGTCCAGCGCGTACGCGGTCCGCACCCCGGAGAAGGCCACCACGACCCCGGCCAGCGCCGGCCCGGCCACCGAAGCCACGTTGTGGTAGAGGGACTTGAGGGCGAAGGCCGCGGACATGTGCTGGTGCGCGACGATCCGCGGCAGCAGTGAGTCGAGCGCCGGCCGCTGCAGGCCGTCGCAGGCGGCGACCAGCGCGGCGACGAGGTAGACCGGCCAGAGCAGCGGATGCGGCAGCAGGGCGTTGAGCAGCAGCAGTGCGGCGAGCAGGCCGAGCGCGGCCTCCGAGCGCAGCACCAGCTTGCGCCGGTCCAGGGCGTCGGCGAGCGCGCCGCCCCAGAGGCCGAAGACGATCAGCGGAACGAGTTCGACCGCGCCGATCAGGCCGACCGCGAAGGAGGACCCGGTGAGGTCCTTGATCTGCATCGGGACGGCGACGTACGTCAGGAAGCTGCCGAAGCTGGTGATGCAGCCGGACGTCCACAGGTAGCGGAAGTCGCGCGAGGCGCGCCACGGGGACAGATCGGGCGTCAGGGAGCCGAGCAGGGTGCGCAGCCGACCGGTATGCGCCGGTTCGTCGTCGTTCACGGACCACCATCCTCGGACGGCCGTCCGGCCCCCGCAACGGGTTTTTCACCAGCGGCTGAGCGCGGGTGCCGAGGTCAGCCGCCCGGCGAGTTCGGCCAGCCGGTCCAGGACGGAGCGGCGCCCGGCGGGCTGCCCGGCGGCCGCGCTGACCAGGTGCTGGGCGAGGTCGAAGGGCTCCTCGTCGGCGGTGCCCACGGCCAGCCGTTCATGGGCGATCCCCCCGAGCTCGCCCGGCGCCCCCGGGGCGGCGCCGTCGAGCGCGAGGACGGTCGCGCCGTGCCGGCGGGCGTCCTGCACCCGCTCCAGCAGCGGGGCGCCGGCCGCCCCGGGCGCCACCACCAGGACGGTGGCCCCGCGCCGGGCTTCGCCGAGCCGGGGCAGGCCGTGCGCCAGGTGGGCGGGGGCGGCCGCGGGGGGCCGGTGCCGCAGCAGGGTGGGGGCCAGCCGGGGCACGGCCGACCAGGCCGCCTCGTCCGCCAGGTGGGCGGCCAGGTGCCAGGGCTCGTACACCTCCGTGCCGACCAGCAGCAGCTCGCCCGCCCCGCGCCGCTCCACCGAACGCCGCAGCGTGGCGGCGAAGCCCCCGGCCGCCTCCAGCCAGCCGGTGCCCGCCAGCCGCTGCCGGAGTGCCGAAACTCTCACCGCGTCCATGCGGCCCAGAATGTCGCGCCCGGCCGGGGATTTGGCAGGATCGGCCCATGACTTCCCTCGATTCAGCGACAAACCCGGCCCACGACGTGCCGGACGTCTCGCAGCTGGTGGTCGGTGTCCTCGGCGGCACCGGCGACCAGGGGCGGGGCCTGGCCCTGCGGCTGGCCAAGGCCGGCCAGCAGGTGATCATCGGTTCCCGGGACGCGGCCCGGGCCGAGGCCTCGGCCGCCGAGCTGGGCGTCGGCGTGCGCGGTGCCGACAACGCCACTGTCGCCCGGGAGAGCGACGTGGTGATCGTCGCCGTCCCGTGGGACGGCCACGCCGCCACCCTGAGCTCGCTGCGGGAGGAACTGGCCGGAAAGATCGTCGTCGACTGCGTCAACCCGCTGGGCTTCGACAAGCAGGGCGCCTACGCGCTGAAGCCGGAGGAGGGCAGCGCCGCCGAGCAGGCCGCCGCGCTGCTGCCGGACTCCCGGGTCACCGCCGCCTTCCACCACCTCTCGGCGGTGCTGCTCCAGGACGAGTCGGTCGAGCGGATCGACACCGACGTCATGGTGCTCGGCGACGACCGGGCCGCCACCGACGTGGTGCGGGCGCTCGCGGGCCTGATCCCCGGCATGCGGGGCGTCTTCGCGGGCCGGCTGCGCAACGCCCACCAGGTGGAGGCGCTGGTGGCCAACCTGATCTCGGTCAACCGCCGCTACAAGGCCCACGCGGGCCTGCGGGTCACCGACGTGTGACCGGCGGGTGACCGGCGGACGCCGTGTCGGCCTCCCCCTGGGCCTCGCCCGGGGGTGAGGTCGGCGACAATGGGGGGCGGTCGCAACCCGGCCGTCCGCCCCACCCGCTAGGAGCCCCGCGTCATGCCTCGCACGTCCCTCATCGCCCTGATCGTCACCGTCCTCGCGCTGGCGGCCGCCGTCGTCTCGGTGCTCGCGGGCTTCTGGATCGGGCTGATCTGGCTGCCGCTGGCCGGCGTGGCGAGCAACGTGCTGTGGATGAACCGCCGCAAGGAGAAGCTCGCCGCTGCGGCCGCCGCCGCCGCCGAGCAGGCCTAGCTCTTCCAGAAGCTGAACAGATACCGCCCGACCGTCGCGTAGTCGGTGTCCACGCCGAACAGGTTCATCAGGTCGTGGACGATGCCGAAGAAGAACGAGTTCACCTCGGGCTGCCACAGCAGCGCGAACACCGCGAGCATCCCGTACGGCGCGAACGGCTCCACCGCGCGCCGGGTCTTGGCCGAGAGCCACGGCTCGACGATCCCGTAGCCGTCCAGGCCGGGCACCGGGAGCAGGTTCAGCAGGGCCGCGCTGAGCTGCAGCAGGCCGAGGAAGCCGAGCGCGCAGGCGAACGGCGAGACGGGCAGCTCGTAGCCGTAGTTCGAGGCGTGCAGCGTCGAGTCGTCCAGCCAGCCCGCGCCGACCGGGACCAGCAGCACCACGGCGAACACCACGTTGACCAGCGGCCCGGCCGCCGAGATCAGGCTGTGCTTGAGCCGGCCCTGGATCCGGTGCCGCTCGATCCACACCGAGCCGCCGGGCAGGCCGAAGCCGGAGATGATCATGATGACGAGCGGCAGGACGATGCTGAGCAGCACGTTGGTGTACTTCAGCGGGTTGAGCGTGAGGTAGCCCTTGGCGCCGACGGTGATGTCGCCGCCGTGCAGCGCGGTGCGCGCGTGGGCGTACTCGTGCAGGCAGAGCGACACCATCCACCCCGCGACCACGAACAGGAACACGCCGAAGCGGACGTTGCCGTAGCCGGCGTACACCGACCAGGCGGACGTGCCGAGGACGGCGAGGAGCACCCAGAACACCGGGCTGATCCGGCGGTTCTCGCTGCGGGATCGCGGCGTGGCGGCGAAGGTCATGGTGGGGTGCTCCGTGGGCAGGGGAAGGGGAAGACCGGCAGGGCCGATCATGCCGGGCGGGCCGGTGGCCGGACAAGCCGTGCCCCGTGAACGTCCGAGGGCTCGCCGGCGGTTCCGTCGCCCGGGCCGCAGCGGGCGAGCCAGCACAATTGTGCGGCCCCGGCGTCGCCCATCGACCAGAATGGACCGGTGTACTACGGCATCCTCGGGACGACCACGGCCCACCACGACGACGGCACACCGGTCCCGCTCGGCGGGGCCAGGCTGCGGGCCCTGCTCACCGCGCTGGTCCTGCGCCAGGGCCGGCCCGTCCCGGCCGACCAGCTGGTGGACGAGGTGTGGGACGCCGAGCCGCCGCAGGACTCCTCGGCGGCGCTGCAGACCCTGGTCGGCCGGCTGCGCCGCACCGTCGGCCGGGACCGGATCGGCTCCGGCCCCGCCGGGTACTGGCTGACCGACCCGGCCACCGACGTCGCCGACTTCCAGCGGCTGAGCGCGGAGGGCCGGCGAGCCCTGGACGCCGGCGACCACGGCCTCGCCGCCGAGCGGCTGCGCGCCGCGCTCGCCCTCTGGCGCGGCCCGGCCCTGGCCGACCTGCCCGACCGCACCGGGCCCGCCGCCCGGCTGGAGGCCCAGCGCGAGGAGGCCCGCCGCCACCGGATCACCGCCGACCTCGGACTCGGCCGGGCCGCCGAGCTGGTCGCCGAACTCGCCGAGCTGTGCGAACGGCAGCCGCTGGACGAACCGCTGCAACTGCTGATGCTCCGGGCGCTGCACGAGAGCGGGCGCACCGCGGAGGCGCTGCGCCACTACGAGCGGACCAGGCGCACCCTGGCGGAGGAGCTCGGCGTCGACCCGGGGCGCCGACTCCAGTCCCTGTACGCCGAGTTGCTCGCCTCCGCAGAGCCGGTGCGGATACCGTCGCCGACTCCGACGGCACCCGCCCCGGCAGCCGCCCCGGCGCCGGCACCCGCCCCGGCGCCGGCATCCGCCCCCGCAGCCGCACCCGCACCCGCACCCGCACCCGAGCCCCCGCGCGCCGCGGGCAACCTGCGCGGCCGGCTGACCAGCTTCGTCGGCCGTGAGAGCGACCTGGCCGGCCTGCGCGAACTCCTGACAGCCGGCCGGCTGGTCACCCTGACCGGCCCCGGCGGCTCCGGCAAGACCAGCCTCGCGGTGGAGGCCGGCCGGGCCGAACTCGCCGCCGGCCGCTGGCCGGAGGGAGTCTGGGTGGCCGAACTCGCCCCGCTGGAGAGCCCGGACGCCGTCCCCGCCGCCGTGGTCTCCGCCCTCGGGCTGCGCGAGATGGTCCTCCACAGCAGTAGCAGCCTCGTCGCCGACGTGATCGAGAAGCGCGCCGAGGACCCGCTGCGCCGACTGGTCGAGCACTGCGCCCACCGCCGGATGCTGCTCGTCCTCGACAACTGCGAGCACCTGATCCAGGCGGCCGCCGACCTCGCCGCCGCCCTGCTCGTCGAGTGCCCCGGTCTCACCGTGCTCGCCACCAGCCGCGAACCGCTCGGCGTGCCCGGCGAGAGCGTGCTGCCGGTCGAGCCGCTGCCCGCGCCCGTGGCGCTGCGCCTGCTCGCCGAGCGCGCCGCCACCGCCCGCCCCGGCTACGATCCGGACAGTGAGCCGGAGGCCTGCGCGGAGATCTGCCGCCGCCTGGACGGCCTGCCGCTGGCCATCGAACTGGCCGCCGCCCGCCTCAGGGTGATGACGGCCGGTCAGATCGCCGACCGCCTCGACAGCCGCTTCGCGCTGCTCACCGCCGGCAGCCGCACGCTGCTGCCGCGCCAGCAGACCCTGCGCGCGGTCGTCGACTGGAGCTGGGACCTGCTGGGCAAACGGGAGCGGGCCGTCCTGCGGCGCCTGTCGGTGTTCGCCGGCGGCTGGCGACTGGAGGACGCCGAGGCGATCTGCGCCGACGGCGTGGAGGTGTCCCGCGACGAGGTCGCCGATCTGCTGCTCTCGCTGGTCGACAAGTCCCTCCTGGTGGCGGACCTCGGTGGCGGGGGGCTGCCGCGCTACCGGATGCTGGAGACCATCAACGAGTACGCCCAGGAGCGCCTCGCCGAGGCCGCCGAGACGGAGGCGACCGAGGGCCGCCACCTCGCGCACTTCCGTGAGTTGGTCGCCGCGGCCGACCGGCACATCCACGGACCGCAGCAGTTGCACTGGCTGGCCGTCCTGGAACGGGAGCAGGACAACGTCCGGGCCGCGCTGCGCCGCGCGGTGGACCGGCGGGACGAGGAACAGGCGCTGGCCCTCGCCCTAGGCATGAGCTGGTACTGGTCGCTGCGCGGGTACAGCCTGGAGGCCCGGGGCTGGTACGACGCGGTCGGCGCGCTCGGCCCGGACCCGTTCGCCCCGGACGCCCCGCCGCCGGTGCCGCTGGAGCGGAACGTCCTGGCGTACGGCGTGCCGATGCCCGAGGGTGTGGTCGAGGAGGCTCGCCGGCTGCTCGCGCTGTACCGGATGGTCGGACTGTTCGACGGCAACCTGGAGGTGATCGGCGACGAGGAAGTGGTCGCGGTCGCCCGGAACCTGCTGGACGTCTACGCCCGGGAGCTTCCCCAGGCCTACCGCTTCCCGGCGCTGATGCGGGTGTTCGGCGCCTTCCTGACCGGCCGCCTGGACCTGATGAAGAACCTGCTGGACGACGCCGTCGAGGGCTGCGAGCGCCACGGCGACGCGAACGACCAGGCGTTCATCCTGCAGCTCCGGGCCAAGATGATGAACGACTGGCCGGGCGGCGAGCAGCAGGGCCTCCTGGACGGCGAGCGCTCCCTGGAGCTGTACCGGCAGGCCGGCAACCTCTGGGGGATCTCCCAGGCGCTGGCAGCGCAGGGCGAGTCGCTGGCCAACCGGGGCGAGGTGGACGCCGCCGTCTCCGCGTACGAGCGTGCGATCGAGCTGGCCCAGGAGCTGGGCGCGCCGCACGAGGTGCCGATGCTGCGGGTGAACCTCGGCAACGCGCTGCTGGAACGGGACATGGAACGCGGGGAACGGATCGTGCGGGAGGCGCTGGCCTCCGTCGAAGCGCCGGGCATGCGCCAGACCGACGCCGGCGCGTGGCTGTTCGGCCACCTGACGCTCTGCGGGGTGCACGCCCACCGCGGTGACTACGCACGGGCGCTGGCCGAACTGGAGGCCCTCGACGAGACCAGGGTGGGCTTCTTCGCGCCGGGCGTCGTCTCCGGGCTGCTCAGCGCCTCCCGGGGCTGGATCACGGCCCGGGCCGGCGATCCGGGACGGGGGCTCGAACTGATCCGGGAGGGCCGCGGGATGCTGCGGTCGGCCATGTCCTCCTCCGGATTCGTCGAGCAGATGACGGTCATGGTGGTGCCGGCCGTGGCCGGGGTGCTGCGCGTCTTCGCCGAGCGCGACGGGGACCTGGACCGGGCCCGGCTCGCGGCCGTGCTGCTGGGCGCGTACAACGTGCTGAACGGCCCGAAGGGCGGCTACCTGGACCGCGCCGACCGCGAGCGGTCCGCCGCTGCCCTGCAGGGCCTGCTGGGCGACGCCGGGTACGAGGAGGCGTACGCCCAGGGCGAGGCCATGACGCAGGACGAAGTCCAGGACTTGCTCAAGGAGTTGATCGGCTAGCTCGGGCCGCGACCGGCCGGCGCGGGCCGTGGTCGGCCTCCCGGTCATGGGCCCGCCGGGCCGGTGTCCGTCCCCTGGTCACCGGCCCGACGGGCCCGTACGACGGCCGGCGCCTGTCCCGGGCGGCCGGCCGTCCCGTCCGCCGAGCGGCTCCGGGGCCGGCCGGCGGGGTCGGGCTCAGGTCCGCTTGCGGAAGCGGGCCACGGCGAGCGGGGCGAAGACCGCGGTGGCGGCGGCGGACCACACCAGCACGATCGTCACCGGGTGGGCCACCGCTCCCTGGCCGTTGAGCAGGGCGCGGGAGGCGTCGGCCAGCGCGGACAGCGGGTTGACCTTGGTGAAGGACTGCAGCCAGCCCGGCATGGTGTCGGTCGGCGCGAAGATCGAGCTGCCGAACTGCATCGGCATCAGGACCAGCATGGAGACGCCCTGCACCGCCTGGGCGCTCCTCATCGCCATGCCCAGCAGCATCGAGATCCAGACGATCGACATGCCGAACACCAGCGACAGGCCGACCGCGGCCAGCAGTTCCAGCACGCCGGTCTTCAGCTCGAAGCCGAGGACGAACGCGAAGGTCAGCAGGATCACGGAGGAGAGCAGGGCCCGCAGGGTCTCGGCGGCGATCTTGGAGAGCAGGACGGAGGACCGGCCGATCGGCAGGGTGCGGAAACGGTCCATCACCCCGGTCTGGAAGTCGCTGTTGAGGCCGGTGCCGACGGCCAGCGCCAGGGTCATGCCGGTCTGTCCGAGCAGACCGGGGATCATGAACTGCTTGTACTGGTCCTGGTCCCCGGCGAAGATGGCGCCGCCGAAGACGTAGACGAACAGCACGGTGAAGACGATCGGCATCAGCACGGCGTCGAACATCGACTCCGGGTCGGCCTTGATCCGCATCAGGTTGCGCCGGGTCAGCGCGCCGACGTGGCGCAGGTTCGCGGCGAGGCCGATCCGGCCGTCACCGGCCGGGCCGTCCTCGGCCCGGGCGGGGGCGAGCGTGGCGGTGGTCATGCGACGGGCTCCTTGACGGGGGCGGCGGTGTGGTCCGTGGCGGCGGTGTCGGCGGTGGGCCTGCCGGTGATGGCGAGGAAGACCTCGTCCAGGCTGGGCACCTTGGTGTCGATGCCGGCGATCGCAAAGCCCTTGGTGCCGAGCACGGTGATGACGGTGGTCAGCTGCTCCTCGCCGGCGATCGGCACCGCGAGCAGGCCGTCGTCGGGGGAGACGGTGGCGGTGGTGATGCCGTTCGCGTGCAGGCAGCGGACCATCTCCGGCAGTTCGGCCGGGCGCGCCGGGCGGACCTGGAGGATCTGGCCGCCGACCTTGGCCTTGAGCTCGGCGACACCGCCGTTGGCGACGACCCTGCCGCGGTCGATGACGGTCAGCTCGTCGGCGAGCTGCTCCGCCTCCTCCATGTACTGGGTGGTCAGCAGGACGGTGCTGCCCTCGGCGACCATCCGCTGCACCTCGTCCCAGACCTCGTTGCGGGTGCGCGGGTCCAGGCCGGTGGTGGGCTCGTCCAGGTAGAGCACCCGGGGGCGGCCGATCATGCTGGCGGCCAGGTCGAGGCGGCGTCGCATGCCGCCGGAGTAGGTCTTGGCGGGCCGCTTGGCGGCCTCGGTGAGCGAGAAGCGCTCCAGCAGCTCGGTGGCCCGGGCCTTGGCCTCGCGGCCGGAGAGGTCGAGCAGCCGGCCGATCAGGTAGAGGTTCTCGTAGCCGGAGAGCAGCTCGTCCACCGAGGCGTACTGGCCGGTCAGGCCGATGGTGCGGCGCAGCTGCTTGGGCTGGCGCAGGACGTCGTGGCCGCCCACGTACGCGGTGCCGGCGTCCGGCTTGATCAGGGTGGAGAGCACCCGCACCAGCGTGGTCTTGCCCGCGCCGTTCGGCCCGAGCAGCGCGAGCACGGTGCCCTCGCGGACGGTGAGGTCGACCCCGTCCAGGGCCTTGGTGGCGCCGAAGCGCTTGACGATGCCGTGCACCTCGACGGCGTTCCCGGCGGTTCCCCGCGTGTTCGGGGCGGTGGCGATTCCTGTCATGCCCCCAGGCTGTCCCGCCGCCCTGTCAGCCCCCTGTCACCGGGCCCGGGCACCCTGACGCCCCGCTGTCACGCCGCTGTCACCGCCGGCCGGGCGCGACAGCGGCCCCGCTCCGAGGGGTTCGGAGCGGGGCCGCCGGGAGCTGCCGTCTGCCGTCTGCCGTCTGCCGTCTGCCGTCTGCCGTCTGCCGTCTGCCGTCAGCCATGAGCCGTCAGCTGTCAGTGGAAGCTGTGCTCCTCCGCCGGGAAGGCGCCGGTGCGGACGTCCTGGGCGAACGCGCGGGCGGCCTCGCCGAGGACGCCGCGCAGGTCGGCGTACTTCTTGACGAACTTGGGCACCCGGCCCGCCGTCATGCCGGCCATGTCGGTCCAGACCAGCACCTGGGCGTCGGTCTCGGGCCCGCCGCCGATGCCGACGGTCGGGATCGCCAGCTGCTCGGTGACCTGCGCGGCCAGCTCCGCCGGGACGGCCTCCAGCACCACCGAGAACGCGCCGGCCTGTTGGACGGCCTTGGCGTCGCGCAGCAGCTGGTGCGCCGCCTCGTCGCCGCGGCCCTGGACGGGGTAGCCGCCGAAGGCGTGCACGGACTGCGGGGTGAGGCCGATGTGCGCCATCACCGGGACGCCGGCCTCGACCAGCAGCTCGATCGAGCGGGCGCTGCGCTCGCCGCCCTCCAGCTTGACCGCGCCGACGCCGGCCTCCTTCATCAGCCGGGCCGCGTTGTGCATGGCCTGGGCGGGCGACTCCTGGTACGAGCCGAACGGCAGGTCGGCGACGATCAGGGCGCGCTGGGTGCCTCGGACGACGGCGGCGGAGAGCATCACCATCTGATCCATGGTCACCGGCACGGTGGTCTCGTAGCCGAGGTGGCAGTTGCCGGCGGAGTCGCCGACCAGCAGGACGGGGATCCCGGCCTCGTCGAACACCCCTGCGGTGAGGGCGTCGTAGGCGGTCAGCATCGCCCACTTCTCGCCGCGCTGCTTGGCGGCGGCGAGGTCGCGGACGGTGACCCGGCGGTTGGTGACCCCGCCGTAGAGGGTGGTGGTCGACGCCTGCTTCTGGGCAGGCGAAGGCGAGGAAGCGTTCATCGAACGGACTCCTGAAGGGTTGTCGTCTCGTGGCGCCGTGCGGCGTCCCCGGATCCCCTCCATGCTTGCACGCCCCGGCGTGAGCGCAAAGAGGCGTGCAGGGGGCCGGGTGCGATCCACGCCACACCGGGTCGTCTCCGTGTCCGCCGGGCTTTGCCTCCATTTTACGAAACGGACTCGTCTCGTATCGTAAGTGCCGCTACTCTGGGCGCGGGGGGTTACGAGACGCATCCGACTCGCAAATGCCCGCCAGTGCCACATCACCACGGACGGGAAGACCAATGACCACCGCCGCCGCGCCACCTCGTGTGCCGGAAGCCATCCACCGCCGCCGCTGGGCGATCCTGGGCACCCTGGTGCTCGCCCTGCTCGTCGTCGTACTCGACAACTCGATCCTCAACGTCGCGATGAAGACCATCGCGACCCCTGCTCCGGTCGGCCTGGGCGCCACCCAGAGCGATCTCGAATGGGCGATCAACTCCTACACGCTGGTCTTCGCCGGGCTGCTCTTCACCTCCGGCCTGCTCGGCGACCGCTTCGGCCGCAAACTCGCCCTGCTCGCCGGCATGGTGGTCTTCGGCATCGCCTCGCTGCTGTCCGCGATGGCCGGCTCGCCCGGTGAGCTCATCGGCTTCCGCGCCCTGATGGGCGTCGGCGGCGCGCTCGCGATGCCCGCCACGCTGGCCATCATCATGAACGTCTTCGAGCGCGAGGAGCAGCCCAAGGCGATCGGCATCTGGGCCGGCGCGGTCGGTCTGGCCATCGCCATCGGCCCGATCACCGGCGGTCTGCTGATCGAGCACTTCTGGTGGGGCTCCGTCTTCCTGATCAACGTCCCGATCGTGGTCGTCGCGGTCATCGCGATGGCGATCCTTGTCCCCGAGTCCAAGGACCCCGACCCGGGCGCGCTCGACCCGGTCGGCGTGCTGCTGTCGATCGTCGGCCTGGTGGCGCTGATCTACGGCATCATCAAGGGCGGCGAGCTGGCCGACTTCACCGCCGTCGAGGCCTGGGGCCCGACCCTGCTCGGCATCGTGGCCCTGGCCGCCTTCGTCTGGTTCGAGCGCCGCACCCGGTTCCCCGCGCTGGACGTCACCTGGTTCCGCAACAAGGTGTTCAGCGCCTCCGTGGCGGTCGTCGGCGTGATCTTCTTCGCGCTGATGGGCGTGTCCTTCTTCGGCGTCTTCTACATCCAGAGCGTGCGCGGCTACAGCGCCCTGCAGGCCGGTCTGCTGATGCTGCCGCTGGCCGTCGGCCAGCTGGTGTTCGCGCCGCGGGCCCGGCTGGTGGTCGACCGCCTCGGCGTCGCCGCCACCGCCGCCGGCGGCATGGTGCTGGTCGCGGCCGGCTTCGTCGGCTACACCGTGCTGACCGCGACCACCCCGATCTGGGTGCTGATCGTGCTCGGCCTGGTCATGGGCACCGGCATGGCGCACGTCATGCCGCCGGTCACCGTCGCGATCATGGGTTCGCTGCCCCGCGAGAAGGCCGGCGCGGGCTCGGCCGTCAACAACACCTTCCGCCAGGTCGGCGGCTCGCTCGGGGTCGCGGTGCTCGGCGCCGTGCTGTCCACCGTGTACCGCGACGGGATGACCGACACCCTCAGCCACCTGCCCGAGGGGCTGCGCGACAAGGCGGGCGAGTCGCTGGAGGCCACCCTGGCCGTCGCCGACCGGATCCCGAACGGCGCGGGCAAGGCGCTGATCGCCCCGGCGAACGACTCCTTCATCCACGCCATGCACGTGGTGGCCTCGCTCTCGGTGGGCATCTCGCTGGTCGGCGCACTGGTCGCCTGGTTCCTGCTGCCGCGCCGCCTCGCCGCCCCGGGCGGCCAGGCCCCGGCCCGGCCCGGCCAGGAGCGGGAGACGGCGTCCGCCGACGCCTGAGCCGAGTCCGTCCGCCGACGCGCGAGGTCGGCTGAGCGACAATGGCCCTGCCGCCCGGTGCCCCCGGTCGGCAGGGCCGCGGTCCAGGGCGGGACCACCCCGCCCGCGGGCCGCCCACCGAAACGCCACGGCGCCCGCGCGCCCGGGGACAGCGAGGGAGAGACAGCGGGGATGAGGACGGACACTCCGAGCGCCGACACCGGGCGGCCCTGCGCGGTGGCCCGCCGCGGCCGGCCCCGCAGTGAGGCCGCCGAGCAGGCCATCTTCACCGCCGTGGAGGACCTGATGTCCGCCGGCACCTCGCTCTCGGAGCTCACCATCGAGGGCATCGCCACCGCCGCCGGCGTCGGCAAGGCCACCATCTACCGGCGCTGGCCCAACAAGGTCGCCCTGCTGGTCGACGTGGTCAGTCGGCTGGAGGCGCCGGTGCCGGAGCCGTCCGGGGGCAGCGCCCGGGACGACCTGATCGAGATGATCGACTACGTCCGCCGGCGCGGCCTGGCCAAGCGCACCCGCTGGGTGCTCAAGGCCGCCCTCGGCCAGATGCAGACCCTGCCGGAGCTGTACGCCGCCTACCACCAACGGGTGATCAAGCCGCGGCGCGAGGCCGGGCTCGGCCTGATCCGCAGGGCCGTCGCCGAGGGCGAGATCCGCGCCGACCTCGACCTGGACCTGCTCGGGGACCTCCTGCTCGGCCCGATCGTCTACCGCAGCATCCTGTGGGAGGACTCCGACCTGGAGGACGAGGACCTGGCCCGCAAGATGGTCGACGCCCTGTTCGACGGCCTCGCCCCGCGCCGGGTGCCCGGCTGACCGCTCACCCGCCGCCGCCCGGGCCTCCGGCGGACCTTCGCAGCGGACCTCCGCCCAGGTGTTCGATCGTGCCCGGCGGATCCGGACGTGGCCTGGCTCACCAAACCCGGCCGCGCCGCAACCCGCTCCCGCAACCGCGCGTCTGTCCCGGCATAGGCTGAGCCGGGTATCCGATCGAACCGGCACCAGTCCGGCACCCCGCGTACCCCGCGGAACGGCCGCCGGACCGGCGACGGCACGAGCGAGGGAGCCACAGCATGGCGCAGGCGGACAGCACCGACCGGACCGCGGACGCCGGGGGTACGGACACCGCCCGGGGCGGCCGGTCCGGCGGCTTCCTCGGCCTGCGGGACTGGGGCCGGGACGCCCGCGGCAGCAACACCTGGCGGCGCGGTCTGGTGATCGCGGTGCTCGCCGTGGTCACCGCCGTGCTGCTGGCCTTCCACGCCGAGGTGCCCAACAGCGTCGGCAACCTCGGCAGCCTGCTGGAGACCTTCCTGCCCTGGGTGGGCCTGGCCGTCCCGGTGCTGCTGGTGGCCGCGCTGCTGCGCCGCTCCGCCACCGCGCTGACCGCCCTGCTGCTGCCCGTCGCGCTGTGGGCCAACCTCTTCGGCGGTCAGCTGACCGACAAGAGCGGCGGCAAGGGCGACTGGACGGTGGTCAGCCACAACGTCGCCGCCGAGAACACCGACGTGCCGGGCACCATCCGCGGCCTGGTGGCCTCGGGCGCCCAGATCGTCGCCCTGGAGGAGCTCGCCGGCGGACACCTGCGGGCGTACGAGACCGGCCTCTCCGACGCCTACCCGTACCACGCGGTGGAGGGGACGGTCGGGCTCTGGTCGAAGTACCCGATCAGCGGGGTCTCCCCGGTGGACCTCAGGATGGGCTGGACCAGGGCGTTCCGGGCCCAGGTGGCCACCCCGCAGGGCCCGGTCGCGGTGTACGTCGCGCACCTGCCGTCGGTCCGGCTCAAGGCCGAGGGCGGCTTCACCGTCGACCAGCGGGACGTCAGCGCCCAGGCGCTCGGGAACGCGATCCAGGCCGAGCGGGTGTCCAGGGTCCTGCTGCTCGGCGACCTCAACGGCACCATGAACGACCGCAGCCTGGCGCCCGTCACCTCGCAGATGCGCTCGGCCCAGGGCGCCGCCGGGGACGGCTTCGGGTTCAGCTGGCCGGCCGCCTTCCCGATGGCCCGGATCGACCAGATCATGAGCAAGGGCGGGCTCCAGCCGGTGGACTCCCGCACCCTGCCCCGGGACGGCAGCGACCACCTCGCGGTGGCCGCCACCTACCGGTACGGCTCCTGACCCGGGCCGTCCGAGCGGTTCGGCCGCACGGGCCCGGGCCGCCCAGCCGGCCCGGCCTGTTCGGCCCGCCCAGCCCGTCCTGTCCGGACGGCCCGCTCAGCCCCGGCGCCAGCGGTTGGTGATCGGCAGGCGGCGGTCCCGGCCGAAGTTCTTCACCGAGATCTTCGGGCCCGGCGGGTACTGGCGCCGCTTGTACTCGGCGGTGTCGACCAGCCGGACCACCCGGTCCACCACGGCCGGGTCGAAGCCGGCCGCGACGATCGCGTCCCGCCCCTCGTCACCCTCGATGTAGCGGGCCAGCACGCTGTCCAGCAGGTCGTAGTCCGGCAGCGAGTCGGTGTCCTTCTGGTCCGGCCGCAGCTCGGCGGACGGCGGCTTGCTGATGGTGTTCTCCGGGATCGGCGGCACCTCGCCGCGCCGCTCGGCCTCCTCGTTGCGCCAGCGGGCCAGCCGGAAGACCAGCGACTTGTAGACGTCCTTGATCGGCCCGAAGGCGCCCACCGAATCGCCGTACAGGGTCGAGTAGCCGACCGCCAGCTCGCTCTTGTTGCCGGGCGCGAGCACGATGTGCCCCTCCTGGTTGGAGATCGCCATCAGCAGGGTGCCGCGCAGCCGGGACTGGAGGTTCTCCTCGGCGAGGCCGGTCAGCTCGGTGGCGCCGAGGTAGGCGTCGAACATCGGGGCGATGGAGACGGTCCGGAAGTGCAGGCCGGTGCGGCGGGCCAGCTCGGCCGCGTCGTCCCGGGAGTGCTGCGAGGAGTAGCGGGAGGGCATCGAGACGCAGTGGACGTTCTGCGCGCCGATCGCGTCCACCGCGATCGCGGCCACCAGTGCCGAGTCGATGCCGCCGGAGAGGCCGATCAGCACCGAGGTGAACCCGTTCTTCACCACGTACGCCCGGGTGCCGGAGACCAGCGCCGCCCAGATCTCCGCCTCGTCGGACAGCCTGGGTGCGATGCCGGCGGTCACAGCGGGAGCGGGGGCCAGGTCCCGCACCGGCTCGCCGTCCAGCTCGGCGCGGACCAGGTGCAGCCCGTCGGCCAGCAGCAGGCCGTCGGTGTGGTCGCTGCTGGCGGCCGGCAGGTCGAGGTCCAGCACCAGCAGGTGCTCCTCGAACTGCGGGGAGCGGGCGAGGACCTCGCCGTCCGCGCCGACCACGATCGAGTCGCCGTCGAAGACCAGCTCGTCCTGGCCGCCGACCATGTTGACGTACGCCAGGGTGCAGCCCGCCTCGGCCGCGCGGCGCCGGACCAGCTCCAGCCGCTGGTCGTCCTTGTTCCGCTCGTAGGGCGAGCCGTTGACCACCAGCAGCAGGCCGGCCTCGGCCTCGCGGGCGGCGGTGACCCGGCCGCCGTCCTGCCAGATGTCCTCGCAGATGGCCAGGGCCACGTCCACGCCGTGCACCCGCAGCACCGGCAGCTGCTCGCCCGGGACGAACCAGCGGAACTCGTCGAACACGCCGTAGTTGGGCAGGTGGTGCTTGGCGAAGCGGGTGACCACCTCGCCCCGGTGCAGCACGGCGGCGCAGTTCTGCGGCGAGCCGGCCGGGCGGCCGAACCGCGGCGAGGCGTGCTCGGAGCGCCCGAGGTAGCCGACCACCACCGGGACCTCGCCCAGCCCGTCGGCGGCCAGCCGTCCGGCCAGCTCGACCAGCGCCGCCCGGGAGGCGTCGACGAAGGAACGGCGCAGGGCGAGGTCCTCGACCGGGTAGCCGGTCAGGGCCATCTCGGGGAACGCGACCAGCTGGGCGCCGGCCTCGGCGGCCTGCCTGGTCCAGCGCACCACCTCATCGCTGTTGCGGGCGATGTCACCGACCCAGGGGTCGATCTGGCACAGGGCGAGACGGAGATTGGGCATGCCCCGAGTGTAATCGTCTAACTGACGCAATGTCCCCCTCGGGGGGTCCCGCGCGGGGGCCGGCACTGCCGGGAGGCGCGTTGATCGGCCATGATGGGGGCAATCGCCGCGCGGGGTCTCTCGGGGGCCGCCCGGGCGTAACACGAGCGTAAAGAGCAGAGGTGAGACTGTCCCCATGGGCAAGCAGCAGCAGTTCGTGCTTCGGACGCTCGAAGAGCGTGACATCCGGTTCGTCCGGCTGTGGTTCACCGATGTGCTCGGGTTCCTGAAGTCGGTCGCGGTGGCGCCGGCGGAGCTGGAGCAGGCGTTCGAGGAGGGCATCGGCTTCGACGGCTCCGCGATCGAGGGCTTCGCCCGGGTCTACGAGTCCGACATGATCGCCAAGCCGGACCCGACCACGTTCCAGATCCTGCCGTGGCGCTCGGAGACCCCGGGGACCGCCCGGATGTTCTGCGACATCCTGATGCCGGACGGCTCGCCCTCCTTCGCCGACCCCCGGTTCGTGCTCAAGCGCACCCTGGAGAAGGCCTCCGACCTGGGCTTCACCTTCTACACCCACCCCGAGATCGAGTTCTTCCTGCTGAAGAACCTGCCCGGCGACGGCACCGCGCCGATCCCCGCCGACCAGTCCGGCTACTTCGACCACACCCCGCGCGGGGTGGGCCACGACTTCCGCCGACAGGCGATCACCATGCTGGAGTCGATGGGCATCTCGGTCGAGTTCTCGCACCACGAGGGCGCCCCCGGCCAGCAGGAGATCGACCTGCGCTACGCGGACGCCCTGTCCACCGCCGACAACATCATGACCTTCCGGCTGGTCATGAAGGAGGTCGCGTTGGAGCAGGGCGTGCACGCGAGCTTCATGCCCAAGCCGTTCTCCGAGCACCCCGGCAGCGGCATGCACACCCACGTCTCGCTGTTCGAGGGCGACCGCAACGCCTTCCACGAGTCCGGTGCCGAGTACCAGCTCTCCAAGGTCGGCCGCTCCTTCATCGCGGGCCTGCTGCGGCACGCCGCCGAGACCGCCGCCGTCACCAACCAGTGGGTGAACTCCTACAAGCGCATCTGGGGCGGCTCCCAGCGCACCGCCGGTGCCGGCGGCGAGGCCCCCTCGTACATCTGCTGGGGCCACAACAACCGCTCGGCGCTGATCCGGGTGCCGATGTACAAGCCGGGCAAGCAGGGGTCCACCCGGATCGAGGTCCGCTCCCTGGACACCGGCTGCAACCCCTACCTCGCCTACGCCGTCACCCTCGCGGCCGGCCTCAAGGGCATCGAGGAGGGCTACGAACTCCCCCCGGGTGCCGACGACGACGTCTGGGCGCTCTCCGACTCCGAGCGCCGCGCCCTCGGCATCCAGCCGATGCCGCAGAACCTCGGCGAGGCCATCGACCTGATGCAGCGCAGCGAGCTGGTCGCCGAGACGCTGGGCGAGCACGTCTTCGACTTCTTCCTGCGCAACAAGCGCCAGGAGTGGGAGGAGTACCGCTCCGAGGTCACCCCGTTCGAGCTGCGCAAGAACCTCCAGGTGCTCTGAGGCTGGGCGCCGAGCCGGCGCCCAGCCGGCCGGCGCGCCGAGACTCCTCGGGCCCGCTGTCACCCGGGAGGGTGACCGCGGGCCCGCCGCGTGGCGGGCGCCGGCCCGGCTGGCGGTCGCGTCCGGCGCGGGGCCGCGCGGGCGCGTAGCCTGCTGGGACGGACGGATGGAGGGGCCGATGGCGGTGGAGGAGCAGCGGGCCGGGAGCCGGGTCAGCCGGCCCGAGATCAGGTTGGTCCGGCGCGGGTTCACCGACCCCGCGCGGGCGGTCCGGTTGCTGGAGGGCCCCGGTCTGGAGGGGCTGGCCGACGACCCGGTGCTGCTGGACGCCCTGGGCGCCACCGCGGACCCGGACCTCGCGCTGCTGGGTCTGGCCCGGTTGCTGGAGGCCGCCGACGAGGCGGAGCGGCGCACCCTGCGGGACACCCTCACCACCTCCAAGCCGCTGCGCGACCGGCTGCTCGGCGTGCTCGGCGTCTCCACCGCACTGGGCGAGCACCTGGCCCGGCACCCGCACGACTGGCACGCGCTGGTCACCTTCGAGCTGCGGGACATGCACCCCGGTCCGGAGGACTTCCGCCGCGCCCTCGCCGAGGGCGTCCGGGACGACACCCTCACCCCGGCCAACGCGCTGCGCGTCGCCTACCGCCGCTGCCTGCTGGCCATCGCCGCCCGCGACCTCACCGGCACCACCGACCTCGCCCAGACCGCCGCCGAACTCGCCGACCTGGCCGGCGCCACCCTCCAGACCGCCCTGGACCTCGCCGAGGCGCAGGACCCGCAGGCCGCCGCGGCCTGCCGGCTCGCCGTGATCGGCATGGGCAAGTGCGGCGGCCGGGAGCTCAACTACGTGTCGGACGTGGACGTCGTCTTCGTCGCCGAGCCGCGCGAGGGAGTGGACGAGCAGGAGGCGCTCAGGGCGGCCACCCGGCTGGCCGCCGCCCTCACCCGGCTCTGCTCGGACACCACCGGCGAGGGCACCATCTGGCCGGTGGACGCCAACCTGCGCCCGGAGGGCCGCAACGGCCCGCTGGTGCGCACCCTGGCCAGTCATCTGGCGTACTACCAGCGCTGGGCCAAGACCTGGGAGTTCCAGGCGCTGCTGAAGGCCCGTCCGGTCGCCGGGGACGCCGAGCTCGGCGCCGCGTACGTCGAGGCGCTCGCCCCGATGGTCTGGCAGGCGGCCGCCCGGGAGAACTTCGTCACCGACGTGCAGCAGATGCGCCGCCGGGTGATCGACTCCATCCCGGCGACCGAGCTGGACCGCCAGCTCAAGCTCGGCCCCGGCGGGCTGCGCGACGTCGAGTTCTCCGTCCAGCTGCTCCAGCTGGTGCACGGCCGCACCGACCCGGCGCTGCGCAGCGGCAACACCCTGGAGGCGCTGGCCGCGCTCTCCCGCGGCGGGTACGTCGGGCGGGCGGACGCCGCCTCGCTGGACACCGCGTACCGCTTCCTGCGCTCCCTGGAGCACCGCATCCAGCTGCACCGGCTGCGCCGCACCCACCTGATGCCCACCGCCGAGGAGGACCTGCGCCGCCTCGCCCGCTCGCTCGCCGCGCTGATCAACGACGACACCCGCTCCGATCCGGTGGCCGCGCTGCAGCGCGAGTGGAAGCGCCACGCGGTGGAGGTCCGGCGGCTGCACGAGAAGCTGTTCTACCGCCCGCTGCTCGACGCCGTCGCCGAACTGCCGCCGGGCGCCGCCGGGCTGACCCCGGAGGCGGCCCGGGCCCGGCTGGAGGCGCTCGGCTACACCGACCCGGCCGCCGCCCTGCGGCACATCAGCGCGCTCGCGTCCGGGGTGAGCCGCAAGGCGGCGATCCAGCGCACCCTGCTGCCGGTGCTGCTCGGCTGGTTCGCCGACTCGGCCGACCCGGACGCCGGGCTGCTCAACTTCCGCCAGGTCTCCGACGCGCTCGGCCGCACCCCCTGGTACCTGCGGCTGCTGCGCGACGAGAGCGCCGCCGCCGAGCAGCTGGCCCGGGTGCTGTCGGCCGGCCGGCTCGCACCCGACCTGCTGCTGCGCGCCCCCGAGGCGGTGGCGATGCTGGGCGACCCGCAGGGCCTGGTGCCGCGCGGCCGGACGGCGTTGCAGTCGGAGGTGCTGGCCGCCGTGGGCCGGGCCGGGTCCCCCGCCGCCGCGGTGGCCGCCGCCCGCTCGGTGCGCCGCCGGGAGCTGTTCCGTACGGCTGCCGCGGACGTGCTCGGGCGCCTTGGGGACGATCCCGGCGAGGCGCTGGACGCCGCGGGGGAGGCGCTGACGGCGCTCAACGCCGCGACCCTGCAGGGCGCGCTGCGCGCGTGCGTGGCCGGCTGGGAGGCGGAGCACGGCACGCTGCCGACCCGGATCGCGGTGATCGCGATGGGCCGCTTCGGCGGCCACGAGCTGGGCTACGGCTCGGACGCCGACGTGCTGTTCGTCCACGAGCCGCTGCTCGGCTCGCTGGAGCAGGACGCGGCCTTGGCCGCCCAGGCCGTCTGCAACGAGCTGCGGACCCTGCTGGGCGCGCCGTCCACCGAGCCGCCGCTGCTGGTCGACGCCGACCTGCGGCCGGAGGGCCGCAGCGGCCCGCTGGTGCGCACCCTGGCCTCGTACGCCGCCTACTACCGCCGTTGGTCGCACGCCTGGGAGAGCCAGGCGCTGCTGCGGGCGGAGCCGGTGGCCGGGGACGAGGAGCTGGGTGCGCGGTTCCGGCAGCTTATCGACCCGCTGCGCTACCCGGGCGGCGGGGTGCCGGAGCGGGACCTGGTGGAGATCCGCCGGATCAAGGCGCGGATCGAGGCCGAGCGGCTGCCGCGCGGGGCGGATCCGACCACCCACACCAAGATCGGGCGGGGCGGGCTGGCGGACGTGGAGTGGACGGTGCAGCTGCTCCAGCTCCAGCACGGGCACGAGCTGCCGGCGCTGCGCACCACCAGGACCAGGGCCGCGTTGGCGGGCGCCGTCCGGGCGGGGCTGGTCGACCCGGCCGACGGGGAGGTGCTGGACGCCGCCTGGGTGCTGGCCTCCCGGGTGCGGGCGGCGGTGATGCTGGTGCGCGGGCGCCCGGGGGACAGCTTCCCGGGGGAGGCCCGTGAGCTGGCCGGGGTGGCCCGGTACCTGGGCTACGGCGCCGGGCACAGCGGGGAACTCGTGGACGACTACCGGCGCACCACCCGGCGGGCCCGGGCGGTGGTGGACCGGCTCTTCTACGGGTCCGCCTGACGTCCTGGGCTGCGGGGGAGTCCGGCGGGCTCCGGGCCCCGGGCTGCGGGGGCGGCCGGGCGGACCCGTCGGGCACCCGCGGACCCACCGGGCGCCAGGGAAACGGAGAGGGGCCCCCGACCGGGGGCCCCTCTCCTCGTTCCAGGTGCGACCGCCTACCGGCGTGCGGTGCTGACCGCCGGCTCGCTCCACTGCTCCGGGACGGTGATCGGCTCGTCCGCCGCCGCCTCCCGGGCGGGCACCCGCGGCAGCCGGTAGACCCAGTCGTGGTACAGCCAGCGGGCGGCGAGGAAGCCCAGGGCCAGGCAGATCACGCCGCCGACGGCGTCCATCCAGAAGTGGTTGGCGGTCGAGACGATGACCAGCAGGGTGGCGGCCGGGTACATCAGGCCGAGCGCCCTGACCCACGCCCGGCGGGCCAGGAAGAAGATCGCCAGGCCGCACCACGTCGACCAGCCGATGTGCATCGAGGGCATCGCGGCGTACATGTTGGAGACGTGTGCGGCGGGGCCCGAGGCGAAGGAGCCCCAGGTGCCGTGGGTCTGCACGGTGTCGATGAAGCCGCCGCCGGTCATCAGCCGGGGCGGTGCCAGCGGGAAGGCGTAGAAGCCGACCAGGGCGATCAGGGTGGTGACGAACAGCACGGTGCGGGCCGCGACGTAGCGGCCCGGGTGGCTGCGGTAGAGCCAGACCAGGACGCCGATCGTGATGATGAAGTGCAGCGTCGCGTAGTAGTAGTTCATCCCGGTGATGAGCCACCCGACGCCGTCCGCGGCGTGGTTGACCGAGCGCTCGACGGCGATGCCGAGGTGGTGCTCGAGGTCCCAGATCCAGCGGGCGTGCTTCTGGGCCACCGCCTCCTGCTCGGGGACGGCGTTGCGGACCACGGAGTAGATCCAGTAGCTGATCCCGATCAGGGCCAGCTCGAACCAGAGCCGCGGTCGGGCCGGTGAGCGGCGCTGGTCGCGGACGCGGTTGCGCAGGGCGGCGGTGCGGGTCTGGGCGGCACGGGTGGCTCCATCCGGCAGCCCGGCCGCGGCGGCCTGCACTGCTCCGGAACCGCCACCGTGGGCCCCGTCGGCGCGCCCGGCGTCGCCTCGCTGGATCTCGGTCGGTTCCCCCATGGACGAGAAGTCTGCCAGACCGCTCGTAGCCGTCTGCTCATCCCCTGGAAGTGGATTCTTCACCGGCTGTCCCCCTTGAGGGCTAGGGGGCGGCTCCCACCGGGGTAGGGGGTGCGATCGGGTCTGGTGGCTACCGGTGGGACGGACATACGTCCCATTGTCACGCGAACGGCCGGGGCGGCGTAACCGGGGGTGCCGGGGCGCGGCCGCGGCCTGGATTTTCCCGGCACGAAACGGTTTCTGCATCTTGCTGAAACATATTGCAGGCCGCTAGCTTCCTGGCACATCGATCGCCCTTCCCCCCTTTCAAGGGAGCCCCTCAGTGGCCGATACGCCGCTCCGCCCGCGACGGAGCAGTCCCCGACGGAGCAGGTCCCGCCGCAGACCCGGCCGCACGGCCGTGCTGCTGGCCGCCGCGCTGACCGCCGCCACCCTCGGCGGTGCCCCCGCGGCGCTCGCCGCCGCCCCGCCGCCCCCGCCCTCGGACGCCGCGCTGGCGGCCACCGCCGGGCGGCACGACCTCACCCGCGAGCAGTTCTACTTCGTCCTGCCCGACCGCTTCGCCGACGGCGACCCCGCCAACGACACCGGGGGCATCACCGGCGGCCGGCTGGAGAACGGCTTCGACCCCGCCGACAAGGGCTTCTACCACGGCGGTGACCTGGCCGGACTGATCCAGAAGCTCGACTACATCCAGAACCTCGGCACCACCGCGATCTGGATGGCCCCGATCTTCAAGAACAAGCCGGTGCAGGGCAGCGGGGCCGAAACCTCGGCCGCCTACCACGGCTACTGGATCACCGACTTCACCCAGGTCGACCCGCACTTCGGCACCAACGAGCAGCTGAAGGAGCTGATAGCCAAGGCGCACGCGCGCGGCATCAAGGTCTTCTTCGACGTCATCACCAACCACACCGCCGACGTCATCGACGACGCCGAGCAGCAGCACGGCTACCGATCGACCGGCGCCTACCCCACGCTCGACGCGGACGGCAATCCGGTGGACGAGACCGCGCTGGCCGACTCGCGCGCGCCGTGGCCGAGGACCACCAAGGACTCCTTCCCCTACACCCCGGTCTTCCGCACCCCCGCCGACGCCGCGGCCAAGACCCCGTCCTGGCTCAACGACCCGGCGCTCTACCACAACCGCGGCGACTCGACCTTCGTCGGCGAGTCCGCCACCGAGGGCGACTTCAACGGGCTGGACGACCTGGACACCCAGAACCCCCGGGTGGTGAAGGGCTTCGAGCAGGTCTACCAGCAGTGGGTCAGGGACACCGGCGTGGACGGGTTCCGGATCGACACCGTCAAGCACGTCGACATGGCGTTCTGGCAGCAGTGGGCGCCCGCGCTCAAGGACTTCGCGGCCAAGCAGGGCAACCGGAAGTTCTTCATGTTCGGCGAGGTCTACTCCGGCGACCCCGCCGTCACCGCGCCGTACGTCACCCGGGGCAAGCTGCAGGCCACCCTCGACTTCCCGTTCCAGGGCGCCGCCCGCTCCTACGTCTCGCAGGGCGGCTCGGCCCGCAACCTCGCCGACGTCTACGCCCAGGACTACCGCTACACCAGCGCCGACACCGACGCGTACGAGCTGCCCACCTTCCTCGGCAACCACGACATGGGCCGCTTCGGCTCCTTCCTGCTCGCCGACAACCCGGGCGCCGACGACGCGACCCTGCTCAAGAAGGACCGGCTCGGCACCGAGCTCCAGTTCCTCACCCGCGGCCAGCCCGTCGTCTACTACGGCGACGAGCAGGGCTTCACCGGCGCGGGCGGCGACAAGGACGCCCGGCAGGACATGTTCGCCTCCAGGACGCCGTCGTACAACGGCGACCGGGTGCTCGGCGGCGCCTCCGGCCCGGCCGACCGCTACGGGCAGGGCGGCGAGCTCTACCGGGGCGTCGCGGGGCTGGCCGAGCTTCGCCGCGCCAACCCGGCCCTGGCCGACGGCGCGCAGATCGAGCGCTACGCCGCCGACGGCCCGGGCGTGTACGCCTTCTCCCGGATCGACGCGGCCCAGCAGGTCGAGTACCTGGTCGCGGTCAACAACGCCACCGAGGCCAAGACCGTCACCCTGGACACCTTCTCCCCGGGCATGGGCTTCGACCCCGTCTACCCCTCCGCCGGACCGCGGATCACCAGCGGCGCGGACCGCAGGGTGACGGTGACCGTACCGGCGCTCTCCTCCGTGGTGCTCAAGGCCGCCGCCAGGCTCGCCCCGGTGGCCGCCGCGCCGCAGCTGGCGGTGCAGCCGCCGGCGGACGGCTCGACCGGCACCGTCACGGTCGGCGCGACGGCCGACGGCGGCGGCTTCGACCGGGTCAGCTACGCCGCGCAGATCGGCAACGGGCCCTGGCAGACCCTGGGCACCGCCGACACCGGACCGTCCGGCCCGGACGGCCGGCGGCACTTCGCGGTGACCCAGGACCTCGGTGCGGTTGCACCCGGCACCGTCGTACGGTACAAGGCCGTCGTCCAGGACTCCAGCGGCCACCTGCGCTCCGCCACCGCGAGCTTCACCACCGGCACCCCCGCCCCCCGTCCCGTGCCCACCGCCGGCGCCCGCCCGTACGCCGTCGTCCACTACCACCGGCCCGACGGCGACTACAACGGCTGGAACCTCTACGCCTGGGGCGACCTCGCCGACGGCGAGGGCACCCAGTGGCCCGCCGGGCACCCCTTCACCGGACGGGACGCCTACGGCGCCTTCACCTACGTGCGGTTGAAGCCGGGCGCCTCCGACGTCGGCTTCGTCGTCGAGCGGAACGGCGTCAAGGACGTGGACGCCGACCGCCACCTCGACGTCGGCACCACCGGCGAAGTCTGGCTGGAGCAGGGCGACCCGGCCGTCCGCACCACCGATCCCGGCCCGGCGAGCACCCCGCCCGCCGGCACCGCCGTCATCCACTACAACCGCGCCGACGGCGACTACGACGGCTGGGGCCTGCACGACTGGACCGGCGCCGCCGCCCCCACCGACTGGGGCAAGCCGCTGATGCCGGCCCGTCGGGACGCCTTCGGCGCCGTCTTCGAGGTGCCGCTCGCCCCCGGCGCGACCAGCCTCAGCTACATCCTGCACAACGGCAACGACAAGGACCTGCCCGCCGACCAGTCGCTGGACTTCGCCGTCAACGGCAGGGAGGTGTGGATCCTCGGCGGCCGGGAGGGCTACCTGCTGCCGCAGAACCCCGCCGCCTCCTCGCAGCTGGACCTCTCCGGCGCCAAGGCCCAGTGGATCGACGCCAGGACCGTCGTCGTCCCGGCGAACTACGGCGCCACCGACCAGGCCCTGGCCGGCGGGACCAGCGCCCAGCTCGTCTACGACCCCGAGGGCGGCATCCGCGCCGACAAGGGGGCGCTGACCAAGCCCGGCCGGTGGATCCGCCTCGTGCCCGTCGCCGGCGGGCTGACCGACGCCCAGAAGGCGAAGTACCCGCACCTGGCGGGCTACCGGGCCTTCACCGTGGACGCCCGGGACGCCGCCCGCGTCCCGGCCGCCCTGCGCAGCCAGCTGCTGTTCACCGAACACCTGCCGAGCGGTGCGGTGCTGGCCGGCACGGGCGTCCAGACGCCGGGCGTGCTGGACGACCTGTACGCGAGCCGCACCGGCGAGGTGGACTTCGGCCCGGCCCACTACGACGGCAAGGTCGCGCTCTCGCTGTGGGCGCCGACCGCCCAGGAGGTGTCCGTCCAGGTCTTCGACAGCGCCACCGGGGGCACCCCGAGGACGCTGCCGCTGAAGCGGGACGACGAGACCGGGGTGTGGGAAGTCGTCCGTGACGAGAAGGAGTTGAACGGGAAGTACTACCTGTACCAGGTGAAGGTCTGGGCGCCGTCGGTGCAGCAGCTGGTGGTCAACACCGTCACCGACCCGTACTCGGTGGCACTGTCCACCGACTCCCGGCGCAGCCTGGTCGCCGACCTGGACGCCCCGGAGCTCAAGCCGGCGGGCTGGGACGACCAGCCGCGCCCGGCGGCCGTCCCGCCCGGGAAGGAGCAGATCCAGGAACTGCACGTCCGGGACTTCTCGGTGGAGGACACCACCGTCCCGGAGGCCGAGCGCGGCACCTACCTGGCGTTCACCGAGTCGAACTCGGCCGGGATGCAGCACCTCCGGGACCTCGCCAAGGCCGGGGTGACCACGGTGCACCTGCTGCCGACCTTCGACATCGCCACGATCCACGAGAACCGGGCGGACCGGAAGCTGCCGGCCTGCGACCTGGCCTCCCTGCCGCCGGACGGCCCGAAGCAGCAGGAGTGCGTGGCGACCGTCGCCGCCGACGACGCCTACAACTGGGGCTACGACCCGCTGCACTACAACGTGCCGGAGGGCTCGTACGCCGCCGACCCCGGGGGCACCTCCCGGCCGGAGGCCGGGGGAGGGACGGCCCGCACCGTGCAGTTCCGGCGGATGGTCCAGGCGCTGCACGCGGCGGGCCTGCGGGTGGTGCTGGACGTGGTCTACAACCACACCGCTGCCGCCGGCCAGGCCGAGCACTCGGTGCTGGACCGGGTCGTCCCCGGCTACTACCAGCGGCTGGACGCCGACGGCAAGGTCACCACGGACAGCTGCTGCGCCGACACCGCGCCCGAACACGCCATGATGAACCGGCTGGTGGTGGACTCGGTGACGCTGTGGGCCCGCGAGTACCAGGTCGACGGCTTCCGCTTCGACCTGATGGGGCTCGACCCGAAGTCCACCATGCTGGACGTCCAGGCCGCGCTGCGGAAGATGACGCCCGCCTCGGACGGCGTGGACGGGAAGAACGTCTTCCTCTACGGCGAGGGCTGGAACTTCGGCGTCGTCGCGAACAACGCCCGGTTCGTGCAGGCCACCCAGCAGAACATGGCCGGCACCGGCATCGCCACCTTCGACGACCGGCTCCGGGACGCCGCCCGCGGCGGCAACTTCATGCTGGACTCCGCGCCGCAGCAGGGCTTCGCCTCGGGCCTGTACACCGACCCCAACGGCTCGCCCGCTAACGGCAGCCCGCAGGAGCAGAAGGCCCGGCTGCTGCACCAGATGGACCAGCTGAAGGTCGGACTGGCCGGCAACCTGGCCGGCTACTCCTTCACCGACAGCTCGGGCCGGACCGTCACCGGCGCCCAGGTCGACTACAACGGCGCCCCGACCGGGTACGCGGCCTCGCCGGGCGAGGCGGTGGAGTACGTGGACGCCCACGACAACACCGACCTGTTCGACGCGCTCGCGTACAAGCTGCCGACCGGCACCGCACCCGCCGACCGGGCCCGGATGCAGGCGCTCGGCCTGTCGCTGACCGCCCTCACCCAGGGCGCGGGCTTCGCCCAGGCCGGCAGCGACCTGCTGCGCTCCAAGTCGCTGGACTCCAACTCCTACGACTCGGGCGACTGGTTCAACGCCATCCACTGGCCCGACCCCTCGACGGGGGCCGTCCAGGGCAACGGCTGGGGCCGCGGCCTGCCGATGGCGAAGGACAACCAGCAGCTGTGGCCCACCGCCCGGGCCCTGCTGGCCGACCCGCGGTTGACCGTGGGCGCGGCCGACATCCGGGCGACCAGCGCGCAGTTCCAGGAGTTCCTGCGGATCAAGCAGTCCTCGCCGCTGTTCTCGCTGCCCACCCTGGCCGACGTCCAGCAGCGGCTGTCGTACCCGCTGTCCGGCACGTCCGGGGAGATCCCGGGGGTGATCACCCTGCACCTGGACGGCACCGGGCTGGCGGGCGCGGAGAAGGGCGTCACGGTGGTCTTCAACGCGACTCCCACCGCGCAGACCCAGGCCGTGACCGCGCTGCGCGGGACCGGTCAGGTGCTGCACCCGGTCCAGGCGTCCGGCGCGGACCAGGTGGTGAAGCGGTCCGGCTTCGACTCCGCGACCGGGACCTTCACCGTGCCGGGCCGTACCGTGGCGGTTTTCGTCCAGAAATGAGCTGACTGACGGGACCGCACGGCTGGTCCCGTACTGTCCGGTGATTCCCGGGCCCCGCACCGCCGTTGAGGCCGGTGCGGGGCCCGGTTCCGTTTCCGCCGGGGAATGGCCGGATTTCGGCGGTGGCACGGCCGGAACTGTGACGTGCAACGGCTGCCGGGCGCTGCCGCCCGCCCGGCGGGGGCGGTCATGGTCCTGAGCGCTGGTCAGTCACCTCCGGTAGTGATCGAACCGTTCCAGGGGTATGAAAACCGTGTTCAAGACTTGGTCATGGCGTAACACAACTGACGAACCGTCGTGCATACGGTTTCGGTAATTAATCGGCCAATCAGTGGCATGCATCTGTCATTAACGGCGCGTTTGCTGCCACGATTCCTCCGGCTGCAGACGAGGGGGCCCCACCTCCCGGTGCAGCTGTCCCTGTCGAGGTGCAGCGCGTCCCGCCCCTGCAACGAACCCCGCACCGCCCAGTGAGCACCGCAACCGCACCCCCGTCGCACCCGGCGGGGGCCCCCACTGCGCCGCAACCCTGCGGCCCAGGTTCTCTCCACCGTGCGCGAACCGGCGCCGGTCGGAAAAGGAGTCCGCATGTCACGTTCCGCTCACACCCGGAAGGCGGCCGTCGTCCTCGCCGCCACCACGGCACTGCTGGTCACCGGAATTCCGATGATCGCGCAGGCGGCACCGGCCCAGGACGCGCCGGCCGCCGTCGCCGCCCAGCAGACCTCCCGGGCCGCGCTGATAGCCTCCGCGAACCAGCAGACCGCCCCCCTCGCCCAGGCCCTCGGCCTGGACGGCAAGGAGCAGCTGGTCACCAAGGACGTCGTCCTGGACGCCAACGGCGGTCGCCACCTGCGCTACGAGCGCACCTACGCCGGACTCCCCGTGCTCGGCGGCGACCTGGTCGTCCACCAGGACGCCTCCGGCGCCACCAAGGCCGTGACCAAGGCCAGCGAGGCCAGCCTCACCGGCGTCGACACCACCCCGGCCCTGGCCGCCCCGAAGGCCAAGGAGGCCGCGCTCGCCGCCGAGCAGGGCACCGTCGACAGCGCCCCGCGCCTGGTCGTCTGGGCCGCCGACGGCACCCCGAAGCTCGCCTGGGAGACGGTCGTCAACGGCCGCGAGTCCGACGGCACGCCGAGCAAGCTGCACGTCGTCACCGACGCCAAGACCGGTGCCGTGCTGAGCAAGGCCGACGGCATCCAGCGCGGCAGCGGCACCGGCGTCTTCGTCGGCAACGTCCCGCTGACCACCACCCAGAGCGGCTCGACCTACTCGCTCAAGGACGCCTCCCGCGGCGGCCAGTACACCACCGACATGAAGAACGGCACCAGCGGCAACGGCACGCTGTTCTCGAAGTCCTCCGACACCTGGGGCAACGGCCAGGCCAGCAACCGCGAGTCGGCCGCCGTGGACGCCCAGTTCGGCGCGGCGGTGACCTGGGACTTCTACAAGAACACCTTCGGCCGCAACGGCATCCGCAACGACGGCGTCGGCGCGATGAGCCGGGTCCACTACGACACCGGCTACGTCAACGCGTTCTGGGACGACAGCTGCTTCTGCATGACCTACGGCGACGGCTCGGGCGACACCCACCCGCTGACCGAACTCGACGTGGCCGGCCACGAGATGAGCCACGGCGTCACCGCGGCGACCGCCAACCTGAACTACTCGGGCGAGTCCGGCGGCCTCAACGAGGCCACCTCGGACATCTTCGGCAACATGGTCGAGTTCTACGCCAACCTGCCCGCCGACACCCCGGACTACCTGGTCGGCGAGCTGATCGACATCAACGGCAACGGCACGCCGCTGCGCTACATGGACAAGCCCTCCAAGGACGGCCAGTCGGCCGACTCCTGGTACTCGGGCGTCGGCAACCTGGACGTCCACTACTCGTCCGGTGTGGCCAACCACTTCTTCTACCTGCTGGCCGAGGGCAGCGGCGCCAAGGTGATCAACGGCGTCAGCTACAACAGCCCGACGGTCAACAACATCACCGTCACCGGCATCGGCCGGGACAAGGCCCAGCAGGTCTGGTACAAGGCGCTGACCGCGTACATGACCTCGACCACCAACTACGCCGCCGCCCGCACCGCGACCCTCAACGCGGCCACCGACCTGTACGGCGCGAACAGCGCCGAGTACAACGCGGTCGCCACCGCCTGGGCCGCGGTCAACGTGGGCTCGCTGCCCAACCCGGGCGGCGTCACCGTCACCAACCCGGGCAACCAGTCCACCGCGGTGGGTGGTTCGGTGAACCTGCAGATCAAGGCGTCGGGTGGGACGGCTCCGCTGTCGTACTCGGCTTCCGGGCTGCCGGCG
>NZ_JBIDAK010000030.1:0-86014 GCF_043202455.1 Kitasatospora sp. NPDC048194 | reverse complement strand
ATGGCCATGTCCATGATCTTGTGGATCTTCTGCGCGTGGGCCTCGCCCAGCGCACCGCCGAAGATCCGGAAGTCGTGGGCGTAGGTGAAGACGGTCCGCCCGTGCACGGTGCCCCAGCCGACCGCCACGCCGTCGGTGTACGGCTTGCGGTCCTCCAGGCCGAAGCCCTGGGCGCGGTGCCGGCGCAGCGGCTCCAACTCCTGGAAGGTCCCGGGGTCGAAGAGCAGGTCGATCCGCTCGCGGACCGTCAGTTTCCCCTTGCCGTGCTGGGCCCCGGTGGCCCGCGGATCCCCGGAGCGGATGCCGGCCCGCAGGCCCTTCAGCTCCTCGACCCGGTCACGCATGGTGGACGCGGTGGGCACGGTATCCGGCACCGGCCATCCCCCCTCTGAACGCTCGACGGTGGACCGACCGTAGGCGGGGCGCGGCCCGGGCGGCCACGGTTCGCTCGCCGGGCGTCCGAAAGCTGAACCACCCGTGCCGGACGGCGGGCGGGGCACCGGCCCGCTGGCCACAAGCTGCCAAGGCGCGGGTGCGAACGGGGGTGACGGTGCGATGCTGCAGCCTCACCCCCCGCGATCGCGAACTTCGGTCGCGTACCACCCATCGGTTCGGATCGCCCGCTCGGCATCACCCCGGTGCCGGGGCTTCGAATGTCTAGGAGTGTCATGTTCACACGGATCGGGCGGTTCGTCGTCCGTCGGCCATGGCTGGTCATCGCAGCCTGGCTGGTCGCGGCGGTCGCGCTGACCGCGCTCGCGCCCAAACTCAAGTCGACCACCGACCAGGCCGAGTTCCTGCCCTCGCACTACGAGTCGGTCCAGGTGGCCGAGGTCCAGAAGCGGGCCTTCCCCGGGCCGGACCAGCCTGCCGCGATCGCGGTCTTCAAGCGGTCCGACGGCGGCGTGCTCACCGACGGGGACAAGGCCGACCTCTCGAAGATCGCCTCCAGTCTGGAGGCCAAGCAGTACGCCCACCTCAAGAAGGTCCAGACCGACCCGAGTGCGGTCTCCCCCGACGGGAAGATCGGCCTGGCGAACGTCTTCGCCGACATCAAGGATGCCTACGACGACTCCGTCGTCAACGACGTCAAGCAGCTGCGCATCGACGTCAAGGAACTCCTGAACGGCACCAGCCTCAAGGTCGGCGTCACGGGCGACGCCGCCACCGCGCTGGACTCGCAGGACTCCGGTAGCAACACCGACGGCATGATCATGATGGCGACCCTGCTGCTGATCATCATCCTGCTCGGCGTCATCTTCCGCAGTCCGCTGATCGCGCTGTTGCCGGTGGTCGTGATCGCACTGGTCTTCCTGACCGCAACGGGGCTGATCTCCACCGCCAGTTCGCTCTTCGGGCTCACCGCGGACTCCTCCGTCTCGACCATGCTGATCGTGGTCCTCTTCGGCGTCGGCACCGACTACCTGCTGTTCCTCCTGTTCCGTTACCGCGAGTTCCTGCGCGCCGGGATGGAACCGCGCCCCGCGATGGCCGAGGCCGTCGCCCGGGTCGGCGAGACCATCGCCTCCGCAGCCGGGGCGGTGGCGGTGGCCTTCCTCGCGCTGACACTGTCCACCATGGGCATGCTGCGCGCCATGGGCCCCTCCCTCGCCATCGCCGTCGGGGTCAGCATGGTCGCCGGCGTCACGCTGGTCCCGGCCGTGTTCGCCCTACTCGGCCGGGCCGCCTTCTGGCCCTCGAAGGCCTGGAAGCGCGAGCCGAAGAACGCCCTGGCGCAGAAGGTGGGCGGGCTGACGGCCCGTCGACCGGGGCTGGTCGCCGCGGTCTCCGGTGGTCTGCTGGTGGTGCTCGCGATCGGCGCCCTCGGGTTCAAGTCCGACTTCGACACCGGCGGCTCGCTGCCGAAGAACCTTGAGTCGGTGCAGGCGATGGACGACCTGCAGAGCGCCTTCTCCGCCGGACGGGCCCAGCCGACCCTGGTGTTCCTGGAGAGCACGGGCGGCGGCCAACTGGCCGAGGAGCAGCTGAGCGCCTACCACGACAAGCTCGCCGGAGTCGGCGGAGTCGCCCAGGTCTCCCCGGCCGTGCGGTCGGCCGACGGCACGGTCGCCCAGTTCAACGTCTCGCTGACCTACAAGCCGATGGAGGAGAAGGCGATCGACCTGGTCGACGGCGCCCTGCGCGACCAGGCGCACGCGGCCGCGCCGACCGGGAGCCGGGCCCTGGTCGGCGGCATGACCGCGGTCATGGCCGACATCCGAACCGCCACCGACCACGACTACACCGTGGTGTTCCCGGTCGCCGCAGTGGCCATCATGCTGATCCTCGGCCTGCTGCTGCGCAGTGTGGTCGCGCCGTGGTTCCTGATGCTCTCCGTCGGCCTCGGCTTCGTCGGCACCCTCGGCGCCACGGTCTGGCTCTTCCAGGGCATCAAGGGCGCCAACGGGGTCCTGTTCAGCCTGCCGATCCTGGTCTACCTCTTCGTGGTCGCGATCGGCACGGACTACAACATCCTCATGGTCGCCCGGCTGCGCGAGGAGGTCCGGGAGGGCAACGACCCCCGGGAGGCGATCAAGCACGCCGTGGCCCGGTCCGCGCCGACCATGGGCGCAGCCGCCGTCATCCTGGCCGGCACCTTCGGCGTCCTGATGCTCGCGGACAACTCGATGCTCCAGCAGATGGGTTTCGCGGTGGCGTTCGGCATCCTGCTCACCGCCTTCGTCATGGCGCTGTTCCTCGTTCCCGCCACCACCACCCTGCTCGGTCGCCGGGCCTGGTGGCCGGGTCTGAAGGACTCGGCGCCGGCCCCGGCGGGCGAGGAGCCCCTCCTGGTGGGTAGCAGCCGCACCAGGGGCTGACCCCGCTCGGCAACGGGAAGGGGCCGCCGGGTCGGAATTCCGACCCGGCGGCCCCTTCGTTCCACGGGCTCGGTGGTTCACGAGGTCCGGTGTTCGACCAGCCCCACCAGCCCGGCGAGCGCAGCTCGGGCCGGAACGTCCGGCAGGGCGGACAGCGCGTCGCGCGCGTCCGTCGCGTAGGAGTGCAGGAGCTCCCGGGCGCGTGCCTCGGCGGTGGAACTGCGCAGCAGTTCCACCGCCCGACGGCGGCCGTTCTCGTCCACGACCGGCCCGTCCTCCAGCAGTCGGCGCAGCTCGGCCGCACGCGGCCCGTCCTCGCTGAGCGCCAGCAGTACCGGCAGCGTCCGCACCCCGACCGCGAGGTCGATCCCGGCGTCCTTGCCGGATTCCGCCGGCTCGGCCGCGAAGTCGAGGAGATCGTCGGAGAGTTGGAAGACGATGCCGAGGTGCTCGCCGTACTCGGCCAGCGCCCGGACCGCTGGGGCGGGCACGCCGGCCACGGCACCGCCCAGGCGCAGCGCGAGGGAGATCAGCGACGCCGTCTTGTCGGCGATCACCGCGAAGTGATGGGTCAGCGGGGACTCCCCCACGGCCGGGCCGGTCAACTCCCGCAGCTGTCCCTGGACCAGGCGTTCGGCCGCGCCGCCCTGCAACCTGACCACCTCGCCGCCCAGGTCCGCGGCGAGCCGGGCGGCCCTGATCAGCAGCCGGTTGCCGAGCTGCACGGCGGTCCGGTTGCCCCAGCGGGCCGGAGCGCTCGGTACGCCGTGCCGGCTGCGCGCGCCGTCCATCACGTCGTCGTGGTGCAGCGACGCCACGTGTATCAGCTCCACCAGCGCGGCAGCGTCCTGGACCCGGTCCGACCGGTCCGCCGGGGCCGTCTCGCCGAACTCGGCGGCCAGCAGTACGAGCAGGGGGCGCAGCCGCTTCCCGCCGGCCTCGATCAGGTACCTCGACCACTGGGCGACCAGCGCGTCCGGTACGTCCGCGGCCACTTCCCGCAGTCGGGTCTCGGAGCGGGCCAGGCCGCGGTGCAGCCGGTCGACGAGCCCCCGGTCGGCCAGGTCCAGCCGGGCCACCAGGGAGTCCGGCAGGGGCTCGGCGGTCAGCGCGGTCATCGTTCCTCCGGGCGAAGCATCGGCGCGGTCGTTCGAACCCGACCCTAGGACCGTGCTCGCGCCATGCGGGGATCAGCCCGGGCAGGCTGGCAGCAAGCTGTCACCGGAGAAACGGCGGGCCCCGGTCCGCGTGGGGTCGGACCGGGGCCTGCGGGGTGCCGGCGGCCGAGCGGAGCCGCCGTCGGTGGTTCGCGCGTCAGGCGCCCATCGCCTCGATGAGGCTCTTCGGGCGCATGTCCGTCCAGTTGGTGTTGATGTAGTCGAGGCAGGACTCGCGGCTCTCCTGGCCGTGCACGACGGTCCAGCCGGCCGGGATCTCGGCGAAGGCCGGCCACAGCGAGTGCTGGTTCTCCTCGTTGACGAGGACGTAGTAGGAGGCGTTGTCGTCCTCGAACGGGTTGGTCGCCATGATCGATCGGGCTCCTGTCGGTTGGTTGTTGTGCGGTCGGAACGGACCGGCGTCGGATGACGTCGGCACAGGTCGGTCAGCGGGCGGTCGCCGCGGCGGCCGCCATGCGGTGGCGCACTGCGGAGACGAACCCGGGCAACCGGTCGATCCCCCAGAAGCGCTGGTAGCCGTCGATGAAGTACGGCACCCCGAACACCCCGTCGCGGTAGGGGGCGTCGAGCGCCTCCAGGCCCCGGGCACGCACTTCCGGGTCCTGCCACGCGGTGCCCACCGCGGCGGGGTCGAGGCCCGCCCGCGCGCCGATGTCGGCGACGACCTTCGGGGAGGAGATGTCGAGTCCCTCCTCCCACCTGGCGCGGTAGGTCTCGTCGATGAACTGTCGGCCGCGGCCGTGCTCCCTGGCCACCAGGTAGGCCAGGTGCGAGACCTCCCAGTGGGGCGCACGGTCCACCGGCCAGACCATCCGCAGGTCCCGCTCGACGGCCAGTCGGCGGATGTCCTGGAGCACGTAGAGGTACTTCTCCCGGGAGAGCTCCACGTAGGGCAGTTGCACCCCGGAGGACTCCAGATGGTCGTGCTGGGCGTCGTCCGGCTCCCAGAACGGCAGCCAGTCGATCGTTTCCGCGACGTCCGGGTAGCGTGTGATCAGATCCCGGTACGCCATCCACGAGTACGCGCTGCTGAACGAGAAGTACCAGCGCGGCGGCTTTCTTGCCATCACTGTCTCCAAGGAATTCGCAATGAACAGCCGGATGGATTTCTATCGATTTCCCGGCGGAGGGGACAAGGCGTTCTGCAGCTAACTGTCAGAAACGGGTTTGCCGGTCAGGCCGGCCCGGTGTCGAGCCCGGCGGCCGCGTCGATGAGCAGACCTCCGTACTGCCGGCCCGGAGCGCGGGACATCAGGGTGACCGGTCCGTCCAGTACCAGAGCGGCCACGACCTGCCCGGCCGGGCCGCGCACGGGCACGGCGGCCGCGCCGAAGCCCAGCTCGCCGGTTCCGAGGCTCTGTGCCCAGCCCTGGCGGCGCACCTTGGCCAGGGTCACCATGCCGAAGGCGGCGCCCCGGATCGACCGGGCGATCTCCTGCGGGTCCTCCCAGGCCAGCAGCGCCTGGGCGCCGGCACCGGCCTTCATCGGAAGCGCCACGCCCTCCGCCGACCTGACCCGCCGCCCCGTCCCCGGGCCCTCCGCCGCGGCCACGCAGACCCGCAGGCCGCCGTGGCGCCGGTAGAGCCGGGCGCTCGCCCCGGTGCGCAACCGCAGCTCCGCCAGCACGTGGCCGGCGCTCCGCGCCAACCGGTCCCGGCCGGCCTCCTCGGCCAGCTCGCCGATCCGCGGGCCGATCAGGAACCGTCCCTGGGCGTCCCGGGTCAGCAGGCGGATGTTCTCCAGGGCGAGTGCGAGCCGGTGCACGGTCGCCCTGGACAGACCGGTGACCTCGCTCAGCGTCCGCAACGATGCCGGGCCGTCGGCCAGCACGCCGAGCAGCAGCGAGGTCTTGTCCAGGACGCCGACGCCGCTGCCCGACTCCGAGGTCAGGGTGGCCATCGCGCTACGCGATCCGGGCGGCGAGATCGCGCAGCAGCGCGTCCCGCTGGTCCGCCAGGTAGAAGTGGCCTCCCGGGAAGACCGTCAGGTCGAAGGAGGCGGTGGTCACGTCCGCCCAGGCGGCCAGGTCGGCCGGGGTGATCTCGTCGCGGTCGCCGACGTAGCCGACCACGGGACAGCTCACCGGGTGGGCCGGCCTCGCGTGGTACGTGCCGACGAGTTCGAAGTCGGCCCGGAGCGCGGGCATCACCAGGTCGTACAGGTCCGGGTCGTCGAGCAGTTGGGCCTCGGTGCCGCCGAGTCTGAGCACCTCCTCGATCACCGCCTCGTCACCGCCGAGGTGGGTGGGCTTCGGCGTCACCCGGTGCGGCGCCTTCCGCGCCGACACGTACAAGCCGGCCGGACGGACGCCGTGCTCCCGCTCCAGCTTCAGCGCGACCTCGTAGCCGAGCGAGGCGCCCATGCTGTGACCGAACAGGTGCACCGGGAGGTCGAGGAACGGGATCAGCGCCTCGGTGACCGCGTCGGCGAGCTCTCCCATGCCGGTGATGCTGTCCTCGGCGATCCGCTCCTGCCGACCCGGGTAGCGGGCCGCCAGCACCTCGACCCCGCCGCCGAAGCGGTCCGCCCAGCCGTGGAAGGCACTGGCGGTGCCGCCCGCGTGGGGCAGGCAGACCAGCCGTTTGGCGGTCCTGCTGCCGACCGGCGGGTAGCGCCGGAACCACCGGCTGTCGACTGCGCTCTCGATCATCTCTCCCTCTCCTGTCCGTACGTCATCCCCGTGCCCTCGACACCGCCGGTCCGACGGCCCCGAGGGCCAGCGGGCCGTCGACGGAGAGCGCCTCGACCGCCGGAGCGATGCGGCGGGCCATGCCGGCCAGCGTGCGGCCGGGACCCAGCTCGATCAGCCGCGTGCAGGCGAGCGGACCGACCAACGTCCGCACGCCCTCCTCCCACAGCACCGGGGCGATGAGTTGCCGCTCCATCAGGTCCGGCCAGTCGGCGCCGCAGACGTGCGGGCGGGCGTCCACGTTGGCGACGACCGGGCTGTGCTGTGCGGCGAACTCGACGCCCGACAGCGCGGCCCTCAGCCGCGAGGCGGCGGACGCCATGAACGGGCTGTGGAAGGCCCCGCCGACCGGGACGCTGATCAGCTTCGCGCCGATCCCGGGCGCCTCGGCGGCCGCTGCCGCCACCCCGTCCGCGGAGCCGGAAAGCACCACCTGCCCGGGGGCGTTCACGTTCGCCACCCAGACCCGGTGTCCGGCTGCACGGGCGTCGGCGGCCAGTGCCTCGACGGCCGGCAGCGGCGCCCCGACGAGCACTCCCATGGTGCCGTTCGACGATTCGGCCGCCTCCCGCATGGCACGACCGCGCACGGCGACCAGCCCGGCCGCGTCGGCGAGTCCGAGTGCCCCCGCGGCCACCAGCGCGGCGAACTCGCCCAAGCTGTGGCCGGCGTAGGCGGCGACCGGCGCCTCGGACAGCAGTCCGTGCCGGAGCGCCTCGTCGTGGGCCATCATGTCGACCGTGAACACCGCCAGCTGGGCCAGGTCGGTACGGCGGAGCAGCGCACCGTCGGTGCGCAGGAGCAGTTCCTCGATGTCCTCGCCGGACTGCTCGGAGACCGTACCGACGAGCGACCAGGCCTCGGTATCCCGCCAGGGCGCGCCCATGCCCTGCTTCTGGGTGCCCTGCCCGGGGAACAGCAACGCGATCGGTTCGAGGGTCATGGCCCACACCTTCCAGCCGGCGGATCACCGAGTCGTCCGGGGTCGGGGCGGAGCCGGTCCCACCGGGGGCGCGGGGCCGGCTCCGCCGCGTGCCGAGTTCTATCGGGCGTTCCCGAACGGCGACAACGTCCGTTTCAGGAAGCTGCCACCGCCCGGCCGTGCCCCTGTGCTGCGGGATCAGGCGGTCCGGCGGCCCTGGTCCAGGGTGCGCCCCGTGGTCAGCAGCCCGAGCTCGACGGCCCTGGCGCCCGCCTGGAACCGGGAGTTCGCCCCGAGCATCTCCATGATGTCGGCGACGTACCGGCGATAGGTGCGGACCGAGACCGAGAGGTCCCGGGCCGCGACCTCGTCGGTCACACCGGCGTTCAGCCGGTCGAGGATGCGCTCGGCGAATTCCTTGCGGGCCGTCGTGGCGAAGTCGGGCCGGTCCTCGATCGGAACGGCCCGCCGCCAGACCCCCGCGAACAGGTTGTGCAGGGTGCGGATCACCGAGTGGTCCCGGATCACCGCGGCCCGCCGGCTGCCCGTCACCAGGTCCGCACAGGCGAGGACGACCTGGTGGTCCACCATGATGGTCTCGGTCCAGGGGAGTTCGCACACCCGCGCCTCCAGGTGGCAGCCTGCAAGGCGTTGCTCCCGGACGAACTCGCGGTCCAGTGTCTCCGGCACGCACAGCAGCCGCACGGTGACCTCGTCGGCGCAGGAGTGGAGCATCTCCCTGAGCGCTCCGTAGATCGCCCCGGCCCTGAGCGCGTCGGAGGCGAGCACCACCTGCAGCCCGTGCCGGGTCCGCCCGATCAACCGGGCGGCCTCAGCGGAGAGTTCCTCCTCGTCCGGCGGAACCGCGGTGACGACGGCCGAGCGGGACACGAAGTCGCGGTGTCTGACCACGGTGTCCTCGATCAGGGCCTGGACCTCCAGCAGTCCCTGCTCAACCTCGTCCTCGAGCCGTCGGCCGTGCGGTGCCGGCGCCGGCATCCTGGACCGCTCCCCCATGTCCACCCCTATGACGTGCGACTCCGTCCACCGTCATGGAACAGCGCGACCGGCACGGAGTCCTACCGTGCTGTCAGCAAGCTGCGCGCCGGGGGCGGCCTCGGCGCCGGCGTGCGCACCGATCGGCGACCGTCCGTGCGCGCGCACCCACGAGGGGTGGCGCGGCGGCTCGCCAGGCCCGTCCGGTTGACCGATTCCGGCCATGACAGATAGCGGTCAGCCCTCGGATCGCCGGTCCCGACAGGCATTACGTTCGGGTCAGCCTTTCGAGGGAGGAATATTCCGTGGACAGCACCGAGCTCACGGACGAGCCCGAACACGGCGTGTACGACCGGATCATGACGATGATGTCTTCGTCCGGGACGCCGTTTCGTCTGATTCACCACCGACCGGAAGGACGCACCGCCGAAGCCAGTGAAGTGCGCGGGCATTCGCTGCGGCAGGCCGCGAAGTGCATCGTGGTCCGTACCAGGACCGCCGGGCGCCCGCCCCGGCACAGTGTCGTCGTCGTGCCCGGTGACCACCGGGTCGATCTGGAGGCCGTTGCCGGCCACCTCGGCGGCGACCGGACGGCGTTCGCGGACCGACGGACTGCGGAGCGGCTCACCCAGTGCCGCAGCGGAGCCATCGTTCCCTTCAGCTTCGACCGGGACCTCGGGCTGCTGGCTGATCCCATGCTGCTCGAACCCGAGGAGATCTTCTTCAACGCGGCCCGCCTCGACCGGTCACTGGCGATCGCTCCTGCGGACTGGGCCGACCTCGCGCGACCGCTGATCAGGCCGGTCGCGCAGCGCGATCCGGTGGCCGTCGGCTGATCGGTCCGACGAGCCCACGACGGAGCCCCGGTGGTGCGGCGATCCCGCACCACCGGGGCTTCGATCCGGGTCAGCGGGCGTCGGCCGCCAGTGCGGCCTCCTCCGCCACGGTCCACCCGTCCGCGTCCAGGAGCCGGCAGAGCGCCGATGCGGACTGCTGCTGCACGAGCAGCTCGACCAGGCCGCGGGGCCGGTCCATCGAGTGCTCGATCCGCACGTCCTCGATGTTCACCCCGATCTCTCCCACCGCGGTGAACAACCGTGCCAGCGCGCCCGGTTGGTCCGGTACCAGCACCGGCACGGTGGCCAGGTCGGTGAGCGGGGTACCCGACTTGTGGGCGACCCGCGCCCGCCCCCGACCACCGTGCCGCAGGATGTCGTCCAGAACGGCTGCAGCGTGCTCGCGCCGTGCCGCGTCGGTGCCGGCCAGGCCCCGCAACGCGGTGATGGTCCGGCGGAGGTCGGCTGCGTACTCGTCGAGGACGTCCGCGACGGCGGCGGCGTTGGCGTCCAGGATCTCGCCCCACAGGCCCGGGTCCCCGGCCGCGATGCGGGTGACGTCCCGCACCCCCGGCCCCGCGACCCGGATGCTGGACTCCCCCGCGTCCGCCAGTCGGGCGGCCATCAGGGACGAGACCAGGTGGGGAGCGTGCGAGACGAGCGCGACGGCGCGGTCGTGCGCAGCGGCGTCCATCACCACCGGCGTGCCGCCGCACAACGAGGCGAGTTCGAGGGCTCGGTTGAGCGTCTCCTGGCAGGTGTCCCGGGACGGGGTGAGCACCCACGGTCGCCCCTCGAACAGGTCCGCCCGCCCGGCCAGTGGCCCGGAACGCTCGGTGCCGGCCATCGGGTGCCCGCCGATGTACTTGGCGGAGTCCGCCCCGGCACGCGCCACCCCGTCGTGCGGCTGCGCCTTCACACTGGCGACATCGGTGTAGGCACGGGCCAGTCCCTCGAGTTGCGCCCGTGCCAGGACGGTGCCGACATGAGCGGGCGGTACGGCGAGGACGGCCAGGTCGACCGGCGCGTTCGGCGGAGCCAGCGATCCCGCACCCATGGCCTCGGCGGTTCGCGCCGCCGTCCGGTTCACGTCGTCCAGGTGCACCACCACGCCTTGCCGACTCAGCGCGAGGGCGATGGATGTGCCGATCGCGCCGGTCCCGATGACCGCCGCGCTCCTCATCGACCGGGTCCGTCGACCGCCGTACCCGTGGCTTCGGCAGCCACGAAACGCGCCAGCCTGGCGATGCCGTCCTCGACGTCCGCGCGGGTCAGGTAGCTGAAGGAGAGCCGCATGGTGTGCTCGCCTCCTCCCTGCGGATAGAAGTACGACATCGGGGTCCAGATCACGCCGTGCTCCTCGGCCGAGCGCAGCAGGGCGGCGTTGTCGGCCGCGAACGGCACCTTGACGGTGAGGAAGAACCCCCCGCTGGGGACGTTCCAGCTGAGGCCGAGGGCGCGTCGACGCTCCTGCGGGAAGTGCTTCTCCAGCTGCTCCAGCACGGTCGCCAAGACCTCTCCGTAGTGCTTGGCCGGGCCGGCGTTGAGCTCGGAGAGCCGCCCGTCCGCCGCCAGCAGCATCCCGGCCACCGCGGCCTGGGCGATCGGCGGGGTGTTCACCGTGACCATGCTCTTGATCTTGGCGAGTTCGTCGGCGAGCAGCCCGGTGGTGCCGGCGCCGTCCCGCACCGTCTGGTCCGCGACCACGAAGCCGATCCGCGCGCCCGGGAAGACCGACTTCGAGTACGAGCCGAGGTGGACGACCCGGCGGCCGGTGTCGAGCGCCTTGAGGGTGGGCAGCCGCTCACCGGTGCTGACCAGGCGGTAGGGGTTGTCCTCGATCACCAGCAGGTCGAGGCGTTCCGCGAGCGCGAGCAGCTCCTCGCGGGCCCGCCGGGGCATGGTGGTGCCGGACGGGTTGGAGTGGTCGGGCACCACGTAGAGCGCGCGGGGGCGGCGTCCGCGGGCCCGCTCCGCGCGGACGGCCGCCTCCACGGCCGCGCAGGACAGGCCGTCCGGCTCCTCCTCGATCGCGGTCACCGGGATGCCGAGCAGTGCGGCGGCGCCGGTGATCCCCACGTAGCAGGGGCTGGTGGCGAGCAGGACGTCCCCGGGGCCGGCGAACAGTGCCCGCAGGGTCAGGAACATCGCCTCCTGGCAGCCCACGGTGACGACGATCGAGGCGGGGTCGACGTCGATCCCCTCGTCCTTGCGCAGCGAGTCCGCGATCAGGCCGTTGATCAGCCCCGCGGTGGGGCCGTACTGGAACAGCTTGGTGCGGACGGCGTCGGGGCCGTCGCCCTGCTCGGCCAGGTGGTCGAGGTAGCGGCGGAGGTGGGCGAACAGCTGCTCGGTGTCGAAGAAGCCCTCGTACGGCCGGCCCGGGGCGAAGGAGACCGCCTCGGGGTAGCGGATGGTGACCTCGTTGAGGAAGTTCATGGTGTCCAGCACCGGGTCGCTGACGCTGGCGTGCAGCTCCTCCTTGCGCAGGACGCCCGCGGCCGCCGCCGGTGCGACCGGACGCGGCAGGGGGCCGACCGCCAGGCGGGGGCTCGGCGCGAGGAGCGCGGGGCCCGCGTCGGCGGGTGAGGGCGTGCCGGTGAGCAGCAGGGCGTCCTCCAACTCACCGACCAGGATGTCGAGCACGTCGGAGACTCCGGACTGCCCGGCCACCGCCAGCCCGTGCAGCACCGGGCGGCCCAGCAGCACGGCGTCGGCGCCGAGGGCCAGTGCCGTCAGCACGTCGGTGCCGCGCCGCACGCCGCCGTCCAGCAGCACCGGGCAGCGGCCGCCCGCGGCGCCGGAGACCTCCGCCAGCACCTCCAACGAGGCGTATCCGCCGTCGAGTTGGCGCCCGCCGTGGTTGGACACCACGAGGCCGTCCACCCCGGCGTCGACCGCGCGGGCGGCGTCCTCGGCCGTGGTGATCCCCTTGAGCAGGACGGGCAGGGCGGTGACCGACCGCAGCCAGGAGACGACCGACCAGTCCAGTGCCGGGTCCAGTTCGGTGCGCCCGTGGCCGCTGGGCGAGGAGTAGTCGGCCGGCGGCAGGTTGGCCGGGGCGATGCCCTCGGGCAGCCGGAAGTCGTTGCGCAGGTCGCGCAGCCGCCGCCCGAGCCGGGGCGCGTCGACGGTGAGGACGATCGCCTCGAACCCTGCCTGCTCGGCGCGTTCGATGAGCCGCCGGGTCGTCGAGCGGTCGCGGAAGCAGTAGACCTGCAGCCAGAGCGGCGCACCCGCCGCCGCGGCCAGCTTCTCGAAGGGCTGCCCGGCGAAGGTGCTCACCACGACGGGCAGTCCGGCCATGCCCGCCGCCTGCACGGTGGCGACCTCCCCCTCGGGGTGGACCATGGTGTGGTACGCCATCGGCGCAACCCCCACCGGGGCGGACCACCGGCGCCCGAGCACCGTGACCGAGGTGTCCACCTGGCTCAGGCCCGTCAGCACCCGGGTGCGCAGCAGTTGCCGGTCGAAGGCGAGGAGGTTTTCGGACAGCGTCCGCTCCTCCCCCGCGCCGCCCTGGATGAAGTCCCAGACCGGCGGGTCCAGGCGCTCGCGGGCCAGCGCGGCGTAGTCGTCCAGGGTCAGCGCCTGCGGAGTCCCGGTCCGCGCCTCGACGGCCGTCACGGGACGACCACCTTTGCCGATGGAGCCGGGAAATTGATGTCGTGTCCGCGCATGCTGAGTCCCCATCCACTATTCGGAAGCGATGTCGATTAGACGCCACGACTTCCGGTCAGGACGTCGCGTCGGGCTCGGCTCGGCAACTTGCTGACAGCCCGGCCGATGAGCCGTGCCAGACCGTCACCGCTTTCAACAATTTGCGGTGGCGGTGCGCCACCACCATGTCCGGGGAATGCTGTTACCGGAACCGGACGCTGGCGGACTCAGACCGCGCAGACGCCTTTCATGCTGTCTATCAACGTCAGGACCGCCTTCGCCGACGGGAGGATCATCCGCCCCTCGCGCGTGAGGTGCGCCCCGTTGGAATCCCGCGTGAACAGCTTCGTGCCCAGCATTTGTTCCAGGCACTTGATCTGGTAGCTGATCGCCGGCTGGGAATATCCCAGTTCCCTCGCCGCGTGGTCCATGCGACCGATCTCGGCCACGGACACGAAGGCTCGAAACTCCCGCTCATGCATAGCTCCCCCTGTTTGTTCGGCGGGTCGCGGAGGCAACCGGACTCGTAATGTCCAGTCCATAACAGCCGATTCGAACTGGGTGGCGCAACAGCCGCTACAGGAAGCTGCAACGGGGTCGATCCGCACGGTCGCCCGGCCCGCTCGGGACGCCCCGCCCGGAGGTCGGAGGACGTCCCGGGGACGGCTCGTTCACAGGAAGCAGATCATCCGGTACTCGGACCAACTCTCGGCCGCGGCCTGCGCGCCGATCAACTCGACGCCCTCCAGGAGTTGCTCGCCACCGGTCATTCCGCTCGCGAGCAGTCCCGGCTCCTCCGCCCGGACCCGGATGCCGGCGTCCAACAGTGCTCGGACGTCGCGGCGGGGGTCGCTCAGCGTCTCCACCACGCGGTCGCCGAAACGCAGCGGCGCCACCCTCGCGGCCCTGGCCGCGTAGCTGACCGCCTGCCCTCGCAGCAGGATGTCCATTCCGCCCATCTGCCGGTGCAGCTCGCGCACCAGGTAGAGCGTGTCGACGAACTGCTTCTCGACGGCGCCACGGTAGCCACGGTCCACGATCGCCAGTACCTGTGCCTGTCCCGCCATCTCAGATCACCCCGATCAGTACCGTCTTGCCCGTGGCCGCCAGGTTGGCCGCGTAGGCGTGCGGCGCTCGCATGGCGATCTCCGGCAGGTGGTCGGTCGCCCCCCGGTCATCGCTGCAGAACCGGCAGCCGTACCAGTAGAGCTGGTCGGGGAACGCCCGGAGCATCTCCTGGACGATCGTGGCGGTGCTCAGGTGGCGCGTCGACCAGTCCGCCAGATCGCGCGGCTTGAACTCGCCCAGCGACTGCTGGGTCAGCATCGTCGCGTAGCCGCACGCCCAGACCTGGACCCGTCCGCCCTGCTCCAGCATCGATTGGACCAGCCTCAACACGGTCGTGGTCAGATCGGTCCGGTGCGGCGCGCCCATGAAGGTCACCAGGACGTCGGTCGTGGGGATCCGGCGGGCCATCAGTGCCACACCGTCCGCACCTCGGGGTCGAGCACCAACCGGGCGATCGCGTCCATCTCGACCGGGACCGCGTCGGGACGGAGGGCGGCGCTGATCCCCCGCTGGTCCACCGAGAAGCGGTCGACCAGCAGCCGGCCACCCGCCTCGACGAAGTCCGACAGCTCCGGACGGTGGCCGAGGGCCAACGACACCCCGCCCTGCACCAGGAACAGGGTCACCTCGTGCCCGCCACGCGCCTGGGCCACACCGTCGCCGACGAAGGCCAGAGCTTCCTCGGTCGCCGACTCCTGGCTCTCTACCAGGAGGTACCGCAGCGCCTCCCGGCGGAGGACTCTGCTCATGCGGATGCATCCCCTCTGTGGTCACCGCCCGTCGGGGCTGGTTCTGCCGCCAGCCCGGGCGGCCGCACGGGCGCCGTTGCGAGTGCGGCACTGCCGGTGATCCTCGCAAGCCTCACGGGCGCCGCGGTCCGCCTGCGCGTGTTCTGACAGGAAGGTGACAGCGCAAGCCCCAGCACCCTCATCGCGGCTCGACCGGAATCGCCCCGAACGTGCTCCACCCGACTCCGTGGGCCGCCCGGCGCCGGTAGGCCACCGGCCGCAACGGCCGGCTGGCATCTACCGGTCACCCGCACCGCCGTTCCGCTCGGCTCCCACCGGCCGTTCGTAGGCTTGGCCGTCCGTTCGCATCCGGTTCAGCTCAGGGGGTCGGCCACACGTGAAGACGGCCATCGTGCTCGCGGTCGGCTGCGTCACCATCACCGCGACGATCGGGGGCTTCTCCGCCGGAGCCCGCCTGCTGCTGGGACTTCGGATCGGCCGCATCCGCGCTGCAGTGACCGGCAGCTTCGGCCTGTTCGCGACGATAGTCTTCAGCCGAACCGTGCACTCCGCCGACCGCGGCGCGCTCCTCACGGTCGAGATCGGTTCGGTGCTCCTCCTGACCATGGGCTTCCTCGCCGTCTCCGAAGTGGTCCTGCCCAGCGGCTCCTGGCCGTCGATGCTGCGACTCCCCCGGGCACTGCAGCGGCGCATCGCCCGGGCCCGCCGCTACTCCCAGCTGAGCGCGATCGCCTACCGGCACGGCCTGGGTCGGCTGCTGCGCAGCGCGGGCCGGGCCTCGGCCCCCGGGCCCGCCGGCCACCACGAACTGGCCCGTTCGCTCCGCCGGGCACTGGAGGAGGGCGGTGCGACGTTCGTCAAGCTCGGTCAAGTGCTGTCGACCCGGCACGACCTGCTGCCGCCCAGCTTCACCGACGAGCTGAGCAACCTCCAGCACCAGGCCACGCCCGCGCTCTGGGAGGAGGTGGCCGAGCAGTTGCGCCAGGAGTTCCACCGGCCGCTCGACGCGGTGTTCGCGCGGTTCGACCCGGTGCCGCTGGCGGCCGGATCCATCGCGCAGGTGCACCGGGCCCGGCTGCACTCCGGTCAGGAGGTGGTGGTCAAGGTCCGCCGCCCCGGCTGCCGGCCGGTCGTCGAGCGGGACCTCGACATCCTGTGCAGTGTCGCCCGCAGGCTGGAGGAGCGGACCGCCTGGGGGCGGGCCGCCGGCGTCGAGGCGTTGGCCGTCGGTTTCGCCGACTCGGTCCTCGAGGAGCTGGACTTCCGGGTCGAAGCGCGGAACATGACCGCGGTCGCGGCCCGGAGCCGGGACGGGGAGGTGCTGATACCGCAGGTGTTCCCGGAGCTCTCCAGTGAGAAGGTCCTCGTCACGGAGTGGCTCGACGGCGAACCGCTCAGTGCGGCCGGGACGGGCCTCCGACACCCGGACGCGGATCCGATGCGCCTCGCCCGCACCATCCTCGACTGCGTCCTGCGGCAGATCATGGTCGGCGGGACCTTCCACGCGGACCCGCACCCGGGGAACATCCTGCTGCTCCGCGACGGCCGGCTCGCGATGCTCGACTTCGGCTCGGTCGGCCGGATCGACGGGCAGCTCCAGGCGAGGCTCCGCGACCTGCTCGTGGCCATCCGCCGCGCCGACGCGGCCGCGCTCTGCGACGCTCTGCTGGCACTGGCGAACCAGCCGGAGGAGATCGACCAGAAGGACCTCGAACGATCCCTCGGGCTCTTCCTGGCACGACATTTCGGGCCGGGGACGGCGCTCGACCGCACCGCTTTCAGCGACCTCTTCCGCCTGGTCACCGCCCACCGGCTGACCATTCCGAACAGCGTCGCGGCGGCGTTCCGCGCGCTCGCCACCCTGGAGGGCACGCTCACCCGGATCGCCCCCGACTTCGATCTGACGGCCGAGGCCAAGCAGTTCGCCTGGGTGCAGGTCACCGAGTCGGCCTCGCCGCCCAAACTGGCGGTCACCGCCGCCGACGAGTTGCTCGACATCCTGCTCATCGCCCGCAGGCTGCCCCGTCGGCTGGACCGGATCACCAGCGCGATCGAGCAGGGCAGGCTGAGCATGAACATCCGGCTGCTCGGGAACCGCCATGACCGCGGCTTCCTGCAGACGCTGGTCCACGAAGTCATCCTGACCGCCCTCGGGGCGACGACCGGGGTGATGGCGGTCATCCTGCTCAGCACGGCCCGGGGCCCTCGGATCACCTCGTCGATCACCCTGTTCGAGGTCATCGGCTACAACCTGCTGGTGGTCAGCGCCATCCTGATGGTCCGGGTGCTCTTCACCATCTTCCACGCCCGCCGGCGGTAGCCGGGGGCCCCGTCCACCGCCGGTGCGGCTGGAACCCGCCGCGCCCGCTACGCCGCCGCGCGCACGCTCGCCAGGAAGCCGGCCAGGCGGTCCGAGCCCCAGTAGCGGTCCGGCCCGTGGATGAAGAACGGCACCCCGAACACGCCGTCGCGGCCGAGGGTGCGCAGCGCCTCGACGCCGCGGGCGAGGATCGCCGGGTCGTCGACGGCGTTGCCGACGGCGTCCGGGTCGAGGCCGACCGCCGCGCCGGCCTCGGCGACGACGGACCGCTCGGAGATGTCCAGGCCCTGTTCGAAGCGGGCCCGGTAGATCCGGGCGAGGTAGTCGCGGCCCCGGCCGGCGTCCTCGGCGACCAGCCAGCCGAGGTGGGCGACGTCCCAGTCGGGGGCGGTGTCGACGGGCCAGGCGACGGTCAGGCCCCGCTCGGCGGCGAGGCGTTTGACGTCCTGGAGGATGTAGAGGTGCTTCTCCTTCGACATCGGGACGTAGGGCAGCCGGACGTCCGTCCCGGCCAGGAGCCGGGCGGTCGCGCCGCCCGGCTCCCAGTAGGGGCGCCATTCGATCCGCTCCGCCACGTCGGGTGCGTTCTCGGTCAGCTCCCGGAAGGCCAGCCACGAGTAGGGGCTGCGCAGGGAGAAGTACCAGCGTGCCGGTTCGAGGGCCAACTCAGGCTCCTGGGACTCTAGATGGTGATGCCGCCGTCGATCTGCAGGACGGCGCCGGTGATGTAGCCGGCGCGCGGCGAGACCAGGTAGGCGACCAGGTCGGCGACCTCGTCGGCGGTGCCGAGGCGGCCCAGCGGCACCGACTCCAGCGCCTTGTCCTTCACGTTGTCGGTGAGGACCGAGGTCATGTCGGTGTCGATGAAGCCGGGGGCGACCACGTTGGCGCGGATGCCGTAGCGGCCGACCTCCTTCGCCAGCGCCCGGGAGAAGCCGATGATCCCGGCCTTGGAGGCGGAGTAGTTGGTCTGGGTGGCGTTGCCGTGGACGCCCGCGACGGAGGAGATGTTGACGATCGCCCCGCCCTTGCGTTTCATCATGCCGAACACGACGGCGCGGCAGGCGTTGTACACCCCGTCCAGGTTGGTGTCGAGCACCTGGTGCCACTCCTCGTCCTTCATCAGGACGAGCGGGTTGTCGCGGGTGATGCCGGCGGCGGTCACGGCGGCGTCGACGGGGCCGAGCTCCTGCTCGGTCTCCTCGACGAACCCGCGCACCGACGCGAGGTCGCGCACGTCGACCTTGCGGCCCAGCACCCGGACGCCGAGCTCCCGGACCTCCTTCTCCAGGAGGCGGGCCGCCTCCTCGTTGGACTGGTAGCAGAAGGCGACGTCGAAGCCGTCCTGGGCGAGGCGCAGCACGGTGGCGCGGCCGATGCCGCGCGAGCCGCCGGTGACCAGCGCCACCCGGGTGTCGTTCTCAGCCATGGCTCTCTCCAATGAGGGCGGGGTCGGGCCGGAGCTCGCCGGCCGGGCGGAAGGCCAGCACGGCGCTGTCGACGGTCAGCACGGGTGCGCCGTCGACGCGGCTCTCGCCGGCGATGATCAGGGTGTCGCCGAGCGTCCTGGTGATGGTCGCCCGGTGTTCCAGGACGTCCCCGGGCAGCACCGGCCCGTGGTAGCGCAGGCCGGTCACGGCGCCGAACAGCATGACCTTCCCGGTGAGCACGTCCGGGTTGGGGTCCTCCCAGGTGGCCAGCAGGCCGGCCGCCTGGCACCAGGACTCCATCAGCAGCACCTGCGGGTAGCCGAAGTCCTCCGCGCCCTCGGGCAGGTCCCGGTACCAGGGCTCGTTGCAGGTGACGGCCTTGACCGCGGTGATGCGCTCGCCCGGGACGACGTCGAGCACGCGGTCGACCAGCAGCATCGGGAAGCGGTGCGGCAGGGCCCGCCGGATCTCCGGCTGCCCGGCGCGGGCGGTTCGGTCCGGGCCCGTCACGATTCCTCCCCCGTGGTGAAGCGCACGCGCACCCGGGCCGCCGCCGCGCGGGCGGTGGCGACCTCGGCGGTGCAGGTCCAGCCCGCGGCGCCCGCGCGCCAGGTCAGCTCGACGCTCAGTTCGTCCCCCGGGAAGACCGGGCTCAGGAAGCGCGTCGACTCCACTTCGTCCATCGTCAGCGGTCCCGCGCCGGGCGGCGGCGCGGCCAGCGCGCTGAGCCGTACGCACTCGATCACGCAGACTCCGGGGAAGATCGGGAAGCCCGGGTAGTGGCCGGGCAGCACCGGCTCGTCCGCCCCGATCACGACGCCGGTGGCCGCGGCCGTCCGGCCCCGGGCGTCGGGCGCCGGGGGCCGGACCAACCGCACCGCCGCGGTGACGGGGCTGACCGCCGCGGTGGCGGGACTGACCGCCGCGCTGACGGGGCTCACCGCTCGCGGCCGGCTCACGCCGACCGGAGCTTCTCGGCGAGCACCTCGTGGGCGCCGGCCAGCGAGGTGATGCGGGGGAACGCGCTCTCCTCCAGCCGCAGGCCGTACTTCTTCTCCAGGGCGACCACCACCTCCAGCGCCAGCAGGGAGTCGACCTCCAGGTCCTCGACGAAGCGCGTGTCGTCGCCGACCTCGGTGACGTCCACGTCGAGGACCCGGGCGATCGCCGCGCGCAGGTCCTCCTTGTCCAGCACGGCCGCGGCCGAGGCCTCCTGGGTCGTCATGGCGGTGTTCCTTCCGTGGGTTGGGGGATTCGTGCTCAGCGCAGGCGGATCAGCGCGCAGCCGACCGCGCCGTCGCGGTCGACCGAGGTGACCAGGGCGACCCGGCCCGCGGCCGAGGGGTCGTCCTCGGCGTGCACCAGGACGCCGGCCACCTGGAAGGCCGCCGACGCGGCCACCGTGTCGCCGAGCAGGGCGGTCTGGGTGAGGCGCCGCGGGTCGGCACCGGCGGTGGCCGCCTCGACCACAGCCCGTTCCTGCTCGCCCAGCGGTCCGGGCAGTTCGCTGGTGGACACCGCCCACAGCTCCTCCGGCCGCACCTGCGCGCGGCGCAGCGCGCCCTCCAGGCAGGAGGACAGGGCCGTGCGGACGTCCCCGTCCAGGGCGATGCCCATCCGGACGGCGAGGAGCTCGGCCAGGACCGACTGGTCCGGGTCGTCCGCGTCCGCGCGTTCGAGCAGCAGCAGGCCGCAGCCCTCGCCGGCCGGCTGGGCCGCGCCGTCGGCCCGCGGGTCGTGGGAGTGGGCGTCCAGCCAGGAGCGGGCGTGCGAGAACTCCTCGACGGCGCCGCACAGCACGGTCCGCGCCCGGCCGAACTGCAGCAGCCGGCGGGAGTAGTTGAGGGCGTACAGGCCGGCCGCGTGGCCGCCGGCGATGGTGGTGTTGGCGCCCTTGAGCTGGTGCCAGATCGCGCTCTGGCCGGCGGCGCAGTTCATCACGGCGTTCGGGAACCGCGCCGGGTCCACGAAGTACGGCTTCTCACCGGTGAACGAGTCCCGGGTGAAGTCCATCTGGCTCTGCACGCTGCCGATGGTCGTGCCGAGCACCAGCGCGGAGTCCTCGCCGGTGGCGACCCGCCGGTTGCGCGGCGCGTCGTCGAGCAGCCGGCCGACCGTGGTGACGGCGAGGCCGGTGGCCCGGTCCATCGACCGGGTGCCCTTCTTGCCGAGCACCGTGCGGATGTCGAAGTCCGGTACCAGGCAGGCGGTGGCGGCGGGGGCCTGCCAGGGCTCGCGGTCCAGCGGCGCCTCGGCCGCCCGGCGTTCCCGCAGCCCCTCGGCGAACGCCGCCCGGCCGATGCCGAACGGCGACACCGCCGACCAGGCCGTGATGACCGTACGGTTCTCAAGTGTCGGGGTCGTACTCATATCCACTCCGTTGCTCTCCGCGGATTCGCCTGCCGGACCGGCAGGGCGGTCAGGCCTCGCCCCGGAGCGCCTTGGCGACGCGCTCGTCGAAGGTGACCAGGTTCCACTCGCGCCGGTTGTCGACGACGGCGTAGCCGTGGGTGACCTTGCCGGTGGCGGTCTGGACGAGCTTGCCGTCGCGCACCACGTAGCAGTCCATCCGCGAGGTGTAGGTGAAGTCCTTGAAGACGTCCTCCACCGTGTAGACGGTGTAGAGCTCCTCCTCCATGAGCGCCTCGTCGACGATCTGGATCCTCGAGTGCGGGCAGGCGGGGATCCAGCGGCGCTCGTCCATGAGGGTCCGCACCGAGATGCCCCGGTCGGCCAGGAACAGGTCGACGACCTCCTCCATCTGCCGCAGGTAGCTGGACATCTGCAGGCGCTCCGAGAAGTGGCAGTACGGGTACGGGATGCGCCACTTCCAGCCGAAGGAGTTGGTGCCGGCGGTGAGCAGGTCGAGCACCGGGTCGGGGCCGGTGGTGCCGCGGCCGGCGGACAGCGAGGTGGTGGCCGCGGTGAGGTCGAGCCCGGAGATGTCCGGCGGTGTCAGGAGACCGGGCACCGGCGTGCCGAGGCGGTCCGTCACGAAACGGGCGATCGGGGCCGGCGGCTCGCTCGCGGCCTCGATGTAGCTCTCGCGGCGCAGCACGGCCTTGCCCCGGGCGGCGACCAGCTTGGTCGGCGAGCCGTCGCGCTCCCCGGTCAGGGTGACGGTGAACGAGACGGCGGTGTCCTCGTCACCGGCCTTGGGGACGACGTGCGCCTCGACCGTCTCGTCCATGAAGAGGGCGCTGAGGATGCGGGTGTCGAGGTCGACGAGGTCCACGCCGAGGCCGTGCTCGGTGTAGAGCGTGCGGGCGTCCAGGCCGGACTCGGCGAAGTGGAGCAGGACGGCTTCCTCGACGAGGTAGTTGATGTGCTTGAAGCCGATCCAGGTGCAGATGTTGGCGCCCTCGAAGCGGGTGCGCAGCGGCACCGTCGTCTCGCTGGTGAGGAGCGCCTTGACTGCGCTTTCGGTCACGGTGGTCATCGGAGGTGCTCCCCTGGTGGTGTGGGTCCGGGGCCGCCTGTCTGTCACGCGGCCGGCAAGGTGCTGACGAACTGATCGACCACGGCGGCGAGGTCGCCCGCCTGCTCGATCATCAGGAAGTGCCCGCTGCCGGGCAGCAGGTGGAAGCGCCCCTGCGGCAGGTCGGCCGCCAGCAGGCGGCCCTCCTCCGGGAGCGCGATCGAGTCGTGCTCGCCCGCGATCACGAGGCAGGGCACGGGGAACCGCTCGGTGCGCAGCCACGGGGTGGCCAGGTAGGTCTCGAAGAACCGGATCCAGCCGTAGGCGCCGACCCGTTCGCGGACCCGGCCGCCGAGTTCCTCGATCAGGTCGTCCGGGACCCGGCCGCCGGCGTGCACCCGCACGCCCTCGGTCATGGTCCGGACGAAGTTCTGGACGGCGGTCTCCACCGACTGCCAGGTGAAGTCCTCCACCGAGCGCCGGTAGAACGGGGACACCAGGACGAGGGCGCGGATGCCGTACTCGGTGAAGGGGTCGGCGCCGCGCTCCACCTCCCGGTGGAGGAACTCCAGCAGGCTGTTGGCCCCCATCGAGTGGCCGACCACCACGCCGGCGCCGCCGGGCACCGCACGCAGCGCGTCGGCCACGTACGGCACCACGTCGCCGCGCGAACTCCAGTGGGCCACGCAGTCGCCGCGCCAGGGCAGGTCGGCGGCCCAGACCTCGGGGCTGCCGTCCGGCCTGTCGGCGGCGAGGGAGCAGCCGTCCGGCCTGTCGGCGGCGGGGAAGCAGCCGCCCGGCCTGTCGGCGGCGGGGAAGGAGCCGTCCGGCCGGTCGGCGGCGAGGAAGGCGTCCCAGACGCTCGCGCTGTTGGCCAGTCCGTGGAGCAGCAGCATCCGGCCGGGGCCGCCGGCCGCGCGGCGGTGGACGACCACCGGGGGGAGCGGGCCGGGCGGGCTCTTCGGCGCCGCTCCGGCGGTCAGCAGGCTGCCCGGGCCGGACATCACGCAGCCGGCCGGAGCAGGACGAGGCCGGCGCTGGCGTCGTCGGCGTCACCGCCCGCGCTCGCGTACACCGGGCCGGCGCCGCCGCGGGCGAACCAACCGACGGCCGCCGCGCACTGGAGCACGCCGAGCGCGCCGGAGGCCAGGCCGAAGCGGGCGCCGAGGTCCTGGCGCGGCACGCCGTCCAGCAGCGCCCCGGGCAGGTCGTCCGTCTCCGGCACCTGCCACAGGGCGGGGCGTTCGCCCGCCGCGTCCGAGAGCCTGCCCAGCGAGGCCGCCAAGCCGGCGCCGCGCACGGCGTCGCCCAGCACGGCCAGCGCGGGCGCGCCCCGCTCGGCCGCCGCCTCGGCGTCCTCCAGCACCACGGCCGCCGAGCCGTCCACCGTACGGGCGCCGCCGAGGAAGGCGCGCACCGCCTCGTTGTCGGGCTCGACGCCCAGGACGAGTGCCCGGGCGACCCGGCCGGCGCGGATCAGTCCGGCGCCCCAGCGGAGGGCGTCGATCCCGGAGGTGGCGCCGTTGCACAGCATCAGGTTGGGGCCGCGCAGTCCGAAGCGGATCGCGATGGAGGAGGCAACGACGTTGCTGGAGGCGTTCGGCAGGTCCATCGGGCTGCCGGCCGCCGCGGTCTCCCGGGTGATGGTGTCCATCGCCCGGGTGATGGTGTCGATGTTGCCGTAGTTGGAGCTGACGACCACCGCGACGCTCAGCGGGGCGGCCGCCAGCGCACCGCCGGTGTCCACCAGCGCGGCGTCGCGCAGCGCCGCCCGGGCCGCGCAGTACGCGAGTTGGGTCGCCCGGTCCTTGTAGCGCAGGCCCTTCCTCCCGAGGAGGTCCTTCGGCTCGACCGGGGGCGCGTCGGCCGGCCCCGGCTCGATCAGTTCGCCGGCCGATGCCGCGCGGGGCAGCACCACGCCGGTCCCGGTCACCACGACGTTCATCGAGCCGCCTCCACGATCGCCACGGCGTTTACGCCGCCGAAGCCGAATGCGTTCAACTGGGCCACCGCCAGGGGCGCCCGGGCCGCCTCCCCGGTGACGATCCGGAAGCCGGCCGCCTCGTCCACCGGGTCGTCCAGGCCGACGGTCGGCGGGACCCGGCCCTCGGCCAGCGCGGTCAGCGTCACGACCAGGTTGAGCAGTCCGGACGCGCCCGAGGTGTGGCCGGTCATGGACTTGATGGCCGTCATCAGCGGCTTGTCGGCGTCCTCGCCGAACACGTCGGCGAGGGCGACGGCCTCGGCCTCGTCATTGAGCAGGGTGCCCGTGCCGTGCACCATGACCAGGTCGATGTCGGCGGGCTTGCGGCCCGCGGCGGCCTGGGCCTCCCGGATGGCCTCCGCGATGCCGACCGGATCGGGCGCGGTGACGTGGTAGGCGTCGCAGTTGACGGCGACGCTGCGCACCACGCCGTGCACCTTCCGGCCCGCGGCGGGGGTGCGGGTCAGCACGACGGCCGCCGCGCCCTCGCCCATGAGCACCCCGGCCCGGTTGCGGTCGAAGGGCCGCACCCGCTCCGGCGGCACCGGCTGGACCCGCTCCAGCAGGCCGTACATGGTCTCGGTGAGCACGTCCACGCCCGCGACGATCACCGTCTCGGCCGTGCCGCCGTCCAGCAGGTCGGTGGCCAGGGCGAGCGCGTACAGCCCGGCGGAGCAGGCGTTGGAGAAGGTGTGGGTGTCGTCGGCGTTGAAGGCCGCCCGCAGCGCGGTGCCGAAGTGCAGGTCCTGCGGGGGGAAGTCGGTGCCGTCGCGCTGCCACAGCTCGACCGAGCGCAGTTCCCGCAGACCGGTGCCGATCAGGACCGGCACGCCGCTGAGGTCGCGCTCGTCGAGTCCGGCGTCGCGGGCGGCCTGGGCGATCGCGTCGACCAGCAGCGCGGTCGCCCGGCGCGGCACGTCGGCCCCGGGCTCGGGGCGGTCGTCCACCTCGTAGGCGAAGCGGGCGTCGTGGCGGCTGAGGTCGAAGCCCTTCAGCTCGCCCACGCCGGACACTCCGGCGCACAGGTTGGCGAACAGCTCCCCCGGGTCGCGGCCGACGCTGGCGACCGCGCCGGTACCGGTCACGGCCCAGGTCATGCCGGCACCCCGTCGTACTTCCCGAGCAGCACCACCGCGTTGTTGCCGCCGAACGCGAGCCCGTTGTTCTGGACGATCCGCAGCTCGGCCTCGACCGCGGTGTTCGGCACGCAGTCGACGTCGCACTCGGGGTCGGTGGTGGTGTGGTTGATCGTGGGAGGGATGAAGCCGTTGGTGATGGCCAGTGCGCAGCCGATCGCGGACAGCGCGCTCGCGGCCCCCATGGTGTGGCCGATCATCGACTTCATGGAGATGACCTTCGGCGGCTGCGTCCCGAACACCTCGCGGATCGCGCGCGCCTCGGTGACGTCGTTGGCCTTGGTGCCGGTGCCGTGGGCGGAGATGAGGTCGACCTGTTCCGGCTTGACCCCGGCGTTCTCCAGGGCGATCTCCATGCAGCGGCCGACGCTGTCCTGATTGGGCGCCACCTGGTGGTAGGCGTCGCAGTTCAGGCCGTACCCGAGCACCTCGGCGTAGATGCGCGCCCCGCGGGCGAGCGCGGAGTCGAGGCTCTCCAGCACCAGGATGCCCGCCCCCTCGCCGGTGAGGATGCCCTTGCGGTCCACGTCGAAGGGCCGGCACCGGTCGGGCGCGATGGTGCCCAGGCGGTAGAACCCGGAGAAGGTCTTGCGGCACATGGCGTCCGCGCCGCCGCACAGGGCGTACTCGGCCTCACCGGAGCGGACCGCGTCGAAGCCGTAGCCGATCGCGTAGTTGCCGGCGGCGCAGGCGGTCGGGATCGTCACCGCCTCGACGTCGGCCAGCTCCAGCTCCTGGGCGATGGCGGCGGACAGCCGCCCGGCCGCGACGCGGCGGGCCGACTCGGGCGCCATGTGCTCGGGCCCGAACCGGACCTCGGCCTCGACCATGTGGTCGAGGTCGCGGGACTCCCCGTCGGTGGTGCCGACGGTCACGACGCCGGGCAGCGACCGCCACACCGGCAGGTCGAGCCCGGCGTCCTCGACCGCCATCCGGGCCGCGGCGACGGAGTACTGCGTCGCCCGCCCCAGCTGGTCCACGGGCAGGTGGCGGATCCACTGCTCCGGTTCGAAGCCGACCACCTCGCAACCGTTCGCGTGGTCGAACCCCTCCACGTCGAACACGGTGATCGGCTTGGCCCCGCTGCTTCCGCCGCGCAGGCCGTGCAGGAACTCACCGGCTCCCATCCCGATGCTGGAGACCACGCCCAGCCCGGTGATCACCACCCTGCGCGGGCCGTCCTGTCCCGACATCGCCATCCCGACCTCTCCGTCCCGTGTCCCGGTGCTGCCCTGTCCGAACGATGTTTCCGGCTACCAGCCGGCGGCCTCGGAGACGACCTCGTAAACGCCCTTGAGGTTCACCATCCGGGCCAGTTCGGACTGGTCGATGGTGATGTTGAACTGCTTCTCCAGATTCGCGAGGATCTCGATCGAACGCAGCGAGTCGGCGTTGTGGTCCTCCTTGAAGAGACTGGTCTCGCTGACCTCGTCCTCCTCGATCTCGAGAATGTCGCAGACGATCTCCTTGATCTTCTGGAACTGCTCCTCGTACGAAGCCATAATGGATTCCCTTCCTTTTCGGTAGGACTCTCGGAGCCGACTGACGGGGTTTTCTGCCGGGGATCGTTCTATGGCATCGCCTCCGGCACCGGCAACAGCGACGGCAGAATGCTGCCAAGTCGGTCCGCACGGAACTGCAGCAACCTGCCACCCTGCGGGAATCCCGTCACGAACTCCTGCACCATCGGGCCCTGACCCAGTCGTCGAACGCGACGGCGGATCCACACCCACACTCGATTCTTCGATGTGGGGTGTCAGTTGGAGAGGCCGACCGGCCAGCATGGCCACGGATGATCGGCGAATGGACCACCCAGACGACTAGGAGTGGGTTCTCAGTGAGCGCGGACAACCGGACCACGTGTTTCACGGGCCTTACCGTTGACCACATTCAAGTCTATGTAAGCGACCTCGCATCGAAGGCCGGGACCTTCGCGGGGAATTACGGCCTGCGGCCCGTCGGGCGCGCCCGCGTTCCGGGAACGGCCCACTCCTACACGTTGGCGGCGTCCGACATCCTCTTCGTGCTGACCGAACCCTTGACGGAGGACCACCCGGGCTCCGCCTACCTCGAACTGCACGGCGAGGGTGTGGCCGACATCGCGCTCGGCACCGACGACGCCCGCACCGCCTTCCACGAGGCGGTCCGCCGCGGCGCCGACCCGGTGGCGGCACCGACGGAGCGGGACGGATTCGTCCTCGCCACGATCAAGGCGTTCGGGGACGTGGTGCACACCTTCGTGCAGCGTCCGGTCGACGGCGCGCGGCACGCCCTCCCGGGATTCGTCCCGCAGACCGACCTGCCGGTCCCTGCAGAGCTGGGGCTGCGCGAGGTCGACCACTTCGCGGTCTGCGTCGAAGCCGGGCAGCTCGACCAGGTCGTCGACTTCTACTGCAGCGTCCTCGACTTCAGCATGATCTTCGAGGAGCGCATCGTCGTCGGCACCCAGGCCATGAACTCGAAGGTGGTGCAGAGCGCGTCCGGCCAGGTCACGTTCACCGTCATCGAGCCGGACCTGAGCCGCGACCCGGGACAGATCGACTCGTTCCTGAAGAACCACGGCGGCGCCGGCGTCCAGCACATCGCCATGGCCACCGAGGACATCGTCGCCTCCGTCGGTGAACTGGTGCGGCGCGGAGTGGACTTCCTGTCCACCCCCGGGACGTACTACGAGCTCCTGGCGGACCGCCTCGAGGTCTCCCGGCATTCCGTGGACGAGTTGCGCGGACTGAACCTGCTGGTCGACGAGGACCACGAGGGACAGCTGTTCCAGGTCTTCGCCCGGTCCACCCACCCGCGCGGCACCTACTTCTTCGAGGTCATCGAGCGGGCCGGTGCCAAGACCTTCGGCAGCGGCAACATCAAGGCGCTCTACGAGGCGGTCGAACTCCACCACGAACAGACCCGGCAGCGCGAGCAGGACGCTCGGCAGGCCCTGCTGTCCGCCCCGGAAGCACAGCCGTCAGCCGGACGGTGAGCGGCGGAACCCGAAGAGAAAGGAGCTGCTGTGGAGACCATCCGCGTCGAGGGCCTGACCAAGTCCTATGCCGGGACCGCGGCCCTGTCCGCGATCGACTTCGCCGCTCGAGCCGGCACGGTCCTGGGACTGCTGGGCCCGAACGGCTCTGGCAAGACGACCACGGTACGGATCCTCTCGACCCTCCTGCACCCCGATGAGGGGCGGGCCTGGGTGAGCGGCCACGACGTCGCGGCCGATCCGGACCGGGTGCGTGCCGCGATCGGCCTCACCGGCCAGTACGCGGCGGTCGACGACGAACTGTCCGGGCAGCAGAACCTGGAGCTGATCGGACGATTGCTGGGCCTCTCCCGCGCGGGGGCACGCGAGCGTGCGACGGAATTGATCGAGCGGTTCCAACTGGAGGCGGCGGCCCGCCGGATGGCCAAGACCTACTCCGGCGGCATGCGGCGCCGACTCGACGTGGCCGCCAGCCTGGTCGGTCGCCCCAGGGTGCTCTTCCTCGACGAGCCGACCACCGGTCTGGACCCGCGGAGCCGCAGCGAGGTCTGGGCGCTCGTGCGCGAACTCGTCAAGGACGGCGTGACGGTGCTGCTCACCACGCAGTACCTCGAGGAGGCGGACCAACTGGCCAACGACCTGGTGGTGCTGAACCAAGGGCGGGTGGTCGCCACCGGTACGCCGACCGAGCTGAAGGCCCGGGTGGGCGGGCTGACGCTGGAGGTGCGGGTGCTGGACCGGGCCCGGTGCACCGAAGTGGCCGGCTACCTCACGGCGATCAGCGGGTCGGAGGCGACCGTGGACCAGGACACCGGTCTGATCGGTGCCCCGGCAGGCGACGCGAAGTCCCTGCGCCTGCTGGCCCAACGCCTGGAGGACGCCGACGTCCCGTTCGTCGAACTGGCGCTGCGGCAGGCCACCCTGGACGAGGTGTTCTTCGCCCTGACCGGCCGCGTCGAGCCCACGGCCGCCCCCGAGGCCGTGGCGGCCGGAGCCGTTGAAGGGAGCCACCGATGAGCGTCACCGATCCGAGCGTCCGTCCCGCACCGCTCACGGGCGCGGTCCGCGGCGGACTGTTGAGCCACACCCTGATCCTGGCGGGACGCAACCTGACCAAGCTCCGGTCAGCACCGCAGCTCGTGGTGTTCAGTGCCCTGCAGCCGATCATCATGATGCTGCTCTTCATGGTCCTCTTCGGCGGCGCGGTGTCCGGCAGCCAGTCGGACTACCTCCAGTTCCTGCTGCCGGGCATGCTGGCCCAGAACGCGGCCTTCATGGTCACCAACGTGGGTCAGGGCATCAACAGCGACATCGAGAAGGGCATCTTCGACCGCTTCCGCAGCCTGCCCATCGCCCGGTCCGCCCCGCTGGTCGCGCACATCATCGGCGACCTTCCGCGGCAGGCGGCCGCCACCGTCGTCATCCTGGTCTTCGGGTTCTGCGTCGGGTTCCGGACCCACACCAACCCGTTCTCGATCCTGGTGGCAGTGCTGCTGGTCCTCCTGGTGTCGTTCGCCTTCTCCTGGATCGCCCTGACGATCGGCCTGGTGGCCAAGAAGCCCGAGTCGGTCAGCATGCTCGTGATGATGCTGCTGTTCCCGCTGGCGTTCGGCAGCAACACCCTGGTCGGTACCAGCACCCTGCCCGGCTGGCTCCAGGCCTGGTCCAAGATCAACCCCGTGTCACTGCTGACCGACTCCATCCGGGGCCTGCTGACCGGCCCGACGTCCGGAGTCGGCTCGCACGCGCTGTCGACGGTGCTGGCGTGTGGCGTCGTGTTCGCCGTCTTCGTGCCGTTGGCCATCCGGGCGTACGGACGCCGGATCTAGGGCCTGCCCTCAACGCCGTCACCCGAACCGGACGCGACGTCGCCCAGCCCCCGGCTGGGCACGTCGCCCGGTTTCCGTTCGGGCTCTCTCACCGCCTTGTTCATTGCAGAAGGGGACGTACCGTGCCTAGCGAGACCTCGAAGCGCACCGCGAGCGAAGATGTGGCCGACCGCTCGAGGCGCGAACTTGCACTGACCGCTGCGCAGTCGGGCATCTGGCACGCGCAGCAGCTCGACCCCTTCAGTACGGCCTACCAAGGCGGCGAGTACCTGGAGATCGCCGGCCCGGTCGACGCCCGACGGCTGGAGCAAGCAATCCGGCAGACCCTGGACGAGGCGCAGACGCTCCGCGCACGGGTGGTCCCCGGGCCGGACGGCCCCCACCAGGTCGTCGAACCGGTGACTGACTGGGCGCTGCCGCTGGTGGACCTGCGCCGGGCGCCCGATCCCCGGGCCGCGGCCGAGCAGGAGATGCGGCGGATCCTGGCCACGCCCCTGGACCCGGGCGCCGACCCGCTCTTCGGAAGCGTGCTGTTCGCCGTGGAGGAGGACCGCTACCTGTGGTTCCACCACTACCACCACCTGGTGGCGGACGGCTTCACGGTGTCCGCGGTGGCCCGGCGCGTCGCCGAGCTCTACACGGCGGATCCGGCCCGGGAGGTCGCCCCGCCGTTCCTGCCGCTCGCCAAACTGGTCGAGGCGGACGCCGCCTACCGGGCGTCGGAGCAGTTCGAAGCCGACCGGGCGTTCTGGGCCCTCGAGCTCGCGGACGCGCCCACGCCTGCGTCGTTCATCGACAGGCCGCCGACGCTGCCGCGCACCAAGGTGCGGAGCACCATGACGCTGGGCTCGGCGGAGTTGGACGGACTTCGCGGTGCGGCCCGCGAGGCGGCGGTGGCCTGGCCGGTGGCCGTGTTCACCGCGGTGGCGGTCTATCTGCAGCGCGTCGCCGGAACCGACGAGGTGACGCTCGGCATACCGGTGACGACGCGGCTCGGCCGGACCGCCCTGCAGACGCCGGGCATGGTCTCCAACGTGCTGCCGCTGCGGCTGTCGCTGCGCTCCGGCATGACGGTCGACGAGGCGCTGCGCCACGTCTCGGAGCGCCTGCGCGGGATCATGCGGCACCAGCGGTACCGCTACGAGGACCTGCGCCGCGAGCACGGCGGCACCGGCCCGGACAACGTCCTGGTCGGCCCCCAGGTCAACGTCATGGCGTTCGGGACCGAGCTGGCCTTCGACGGGCACCCCGCCACCGTGCACAACCTGTCGATCGGGCCGACCGACGACCTCTCGGTCGTGGTGCACACCCGGGCCGGGGGCACCGAGCTGCGCATCGACGTCGACGGCAATGCCGACCGGTACGGGGCCGACGAGGTCGACACGCACCGGCGCCGCCTGGGCCTGGTCCTCGAGCAGCTCGCCTCGGCCGACCGCGACCTCCCGCTCGGCCGGCTCGCGATCGACACCCCTTCCGGGACGGCGACCGCTCCGGCGGTCAGCGGCACCGCCGCCGGGCCCCTGACTCCGGCTCCGGACGCGACGCTGACCGGTCTGTTCTCCCAGCAGGTCCGGCGGACGCCGGGCGCCCCGGCACTGACGTACGCGGGCACCACGCTGACGTACGGCGAGCTGGACGCCCGGGCCAACCGGCTGGCCCACCACCTCATCCGCCGGGGCGCGGGCCCGGAGCGGTACGTCGCCCTGGCACTGCCGCGGTCGCTGGACCTCGTCGTGGCCGTCCTGGCCGTTCTCAAGACCGGTGCCGCCTACGTGCCGATGGACCCGGAGGCACCCGCCGACCGGCTGGCGTTCATGCTCAGCGACGCGCGTCCCGCCCTGCTGGTGACCGCCGGCGCCGCGGACGGCGCTGCCGACCGGTGGTCCGCCGTGGAGCGGCTGGTCGTGGACGCGCCCGAGGTCCTGGCTGCGCTGGCCCAGGAGCCGTCCACCGAACCGGTGGTCGAGGGGCTGACGCCGGACAACTCCGCCTACGTCATCTACACCTCGGGCTCCACCGGACGCCCCAAGGGCGTCGTGGTCAGCCACCGCAACGTGTCGCGCCTGTTCACCTCCGCCGCCGAGCACTTCGAGTTCGGGCCCGCCGACGTGTGGACGATGTTCCACTCCTTCGCCTTCGACTTCTCGGTCTGGGAGCTCTGGGGCCCTCTCCTGCACGGCGGCCGGCTCGTCGTGGTGCCGTTCGACGTGTCGCGCTCCCCCGAGGACTTCCTCGCGCTGCTGGCCGAGGAACACGTGACCGTGCTGAACCAGACCCCGTCGGCGTTCCACCAGCTCGTCCAGGCCGACCGGGAGCGTCCCGACCGGCCGCTGGACCTGCGGTACGTGGTCTTCGGCGGTGAGGCGCTGGACCTGGGCAGCCTGGCGGCGTGGTACGACCACCGGCCCGACGACGCTCCCGTGCTGGTCAACATGTACGGGATCACCGAGACCACGGTGCACGTCAGCCACCTCGCGCTCGACCGAGCCGGCGCCGCCCGCGCATCCGGCAGCCTCATCGGCGGTCCGCTGGCCGACCTGGACCTGCTCGTCCTGGACCAGGCGCTGCAGCCGGTGCCCGCCGGCGTCGTGGGCGAGCTCTACGTGGTCGGTGACGGTCTGGCCCGCGGGTACCTGGGACTCCCCGGGCTGACGGCGAGCCGGTTCGTCGCCGCGCCCTTCGCCGCGGCCGGCCGACGGATGTACCGCACCGGTGACCTCGCCCGGCGACAGCCGGACGGCTCGCTGGAATACGTCGGCCGGGCCGACGACCAGGTGAAGGTGCGCGGCTTCCGGATCGAGCTGGGCGAGATCGAGGCCGTGCTCGGCAACCTCCCGGGCACGGCGCAGGCCACCGTCCTCGCCCGCACCGACGGGCCGGGCGGAACCACGCTGGTCGCCTACGTGGTGCCGGCGGCCGATGAACCGTTCGACCCGGCGGAACTGCGCCGGCTCGCCGCCTCCGCCCTGCCGGACTACATGGTGCCGAGCGCCTTCGTGTCCGTCCCGACGATGCCGTTGACGGTGAACGGCAAGATCGACCGCGCCGCCCTGCCGGCACCGGACCTGAGCGCCGGGGTGTCCGGCCGAGCCCCGCGTACCGCCCGGGAGTCGCTGCTGTGCGACCTCGTCGCCGAGGTGCTGAACCTACCGCGCGTCGGCATCGACGACGACTTCTTCGCCCTGGGCGGCGACAGCATCCTGTCGATCCAGCTGGTCGGCACCGCCAGGCGCGCCGGTCTCCGGTTCACCACCCGCGACGTCTTCCACTGCCGCACCGTCGAGGCGCTGGCAGCGGTGGCCGAGCACGGTCCGGCCACGGCCGACGACCGGGGACCCGACACCGGTGAGCTTCCCGCCACCCCCGTGATCCGCTGGCTCCAGGAGCGGGGCGGTCGGATCGACCGGTACCACCAGGCGATGACCTTCACCACCCCTGCCGGGGCCGGCGCCGACGATCTGACCGCGGCCCTCCAGGCGCTCCTCGACGGCCACGATGCCCTGCGCGCCCGGCTGCTGGCGCCCGGTGACGGCGCCTGGCGGCTGGCCGTCGCGCCGCGCGGCACGGTGTCGGCGGCCGCCTGCCTGCGGCACGTGGTCCTCGGCGGCGACCCGGCGAACGACCCGATCGAACGCGAATCCCAGGCCGCGGTCGGCCGACTGGCGCCGCTCGACGGCGTGATGCTGCAGGCCGTGTGGTTCGACGCCGGCCCGGAGCAGCCCGGCCGGATGCTGCTCGTCCTGCACCACCTGGTGGTCGACGGCGTCTCGTGGCGCATCCTGCTGCCCGACCTGGCGGCGGCCTGGCAGGCCGTGCGCGGAGGGGGCGACCCCCGGCCCGCGCCGGTCGGCACCTCGCTGCGCCGCTTCGCCGGCCTGCTCACCGCGCAGGCCGCCGACGGCGCTCGGGAAGCCGAACTGCCCTACTGGCGTGACATCCTGAGCACCGACGACCCGCTGCTGGGCGACCGCCCGCTGGACGCCGCGCTCGACCTGGCGGGGGCGCAGCGCCACCTGACGCTCACCCTGCCCGCCGACCTGTCCACCGCCACGCTCACCACCGTCCCGACCGCCTTCCACACGGGCGTCCGCGAGGTCCTGCTGGCCGGCTTCACCGCAGCCGTCGCGCAGTGGCGGACCGACCTGGGCCGCGGATCGCAGCCGACGGTGCTGCTGGACCTGGAGGGCCACGGCCGGGAGGCCGTCGAGCACGACGTCGACCTGACCCGCACCGTGGGCTGGCTGACCACCCTGTTCCCCGCCCGCTTCGACCTCGCCGCACTGGACTTCGCCGACCTCGCCGCCGGCGGCCCGGCCGCCGGGCTGGTGCTGCGGCGGGTCAAGGAGGAGCTGCGGGCCGTCCCCGACGGCGGGATCGGGTACGGCATCCTGCGCCACCTGGCCGCGCCGAATACCCTGCCTTCCCGTGCGGACGGCCGTGCCCCGCAGATCCTGTTCAACTACCTCGGACGCTTCGGTTCCCCCGACCTCTCACAGGCGTGGACCCCACTGCCGGGCCTGGACGGGTTCACCGGCGCCGAGGACCCGTCGATGCCGGTCAGCCACGCGCTGCAGGTCAACGTACTGGCGCAGGAGCGGGCCGAAGGGGCGGAGCTGTCCGCGGTGCTGTCCTGGCCGGGCGGAGTGTTGACCGACGACGCCGTGAGCGCCCTGACGCGGCGGTGGGTCGAGGCGCTGGAGGGCTTGGCCTCGCACGCCGCCCGGCCTGACAGCGGTGGCATCAGCCCCGCGGACGTCCCGCTGGCCGAGGTGACGCAGAGCCGACTCGACGCCCTGGAGGCCGAGGTCGGCCCGCTGGCCGACGTGCTGCCGCTCGCCCCTCTGCAGCAGGGCCTGCTGTTCCACGCCGAGTACGACACGCGGCAGAGCGACGCCTACACCGTGCAGTTCCGCTTCGACCTGGAGGGGCCGGTCGAGCCGGCGCGGCTGCGCCGCGCCGTGGAGGCTTCGCTGCGCCGCCACCCCCAGCTCACGGCGGGCTTCTGGCACGACGGGTCGGACGCTCCGCTCCAGTTCGTACCCCGCGCGTTCTCCCTGCCGTGGCAGGAGATCGACCTGAGCGGCCTCGACCAGGAGGCCCGGGCCGCGGAGCTGGACCGCGTCCTGGCCGACCAGCCCCGCTTCACGCCCAGTCGCCCACCGCTGTTCCGCTTCGTCCTGGTTCGGACCGCGACGGACCGGCACAGTCTCGTCTTCACCCACCACCACCTCCTCCTGGACGGCTGGTCGGTGCCGCTGCTGCTGCAGGAGGTCCTCAGCGGGTACGCCGCGGACGGCGACTCCACCGCGCTGCGGCCGGCCGTCGACTACCACGCGTACTCGGAGTGGCTGCGCGGCCAGGACCGGGCCGCAGCCGAGGCCGCCTGGCGCACCGCGCTGGCCGGCCTCGCGGGTCCGACCCGACTCGCCGCCCGGGACGCGCAACCGGTCGGCGGCAGCGTCGCCGAGATCGCGGTGGAGCTGGGTCCCCGGCTCACGGGCGCCCTCGAGCGTGCCGGCCGACGGCACGGGATCACTCTCGGCACGCTCGTGCAGGGCGCCTGGGCGGTGCTGCTGGGCGGCCTGACCGGGACCCAGGACGTCGTCTTCGGCGGCACCGTCGCGGGCCGGCCGCCGGAGGTCGACGGCATCGAGTCGATGCTGGGCCTGTTCATCAACACCCTGCCCGTCCGGGCCGGGTTCGACCGCGCCGAGCCCGTGCACGGGCTGCTCAGCCGTCTGCAGGGCGAGCAGGCCGAGCTGACCGCCCACCAGCACCTGCCGTTGGCCGAGGTGCAGCGCCTGGGCGGTGTCGGCGAGCTCTTCGACACCCTGCTGGTGATCGAGAACTACCCGTTCGAGCCGGAGTCGCTGAAGACGGCGGACGGTGGTCTGCGGGTCGCGGCGATCGACGGCCGGGACGACACGCACTACCCGCTGAGCATCGCCGTGATGATGGGCGAGTCGCTGCGCCTGCGACTGGGGCACCGCACCGACCTGCTCACGACCGAGCACGTCCAGGCCGTCGCGGCGGCTCTGGTGCACGTCCTGGAGCAGTTCGCCGAGGACCTGGAGCAGCCGGTCGGCCGGGTCCGGCTGCTGGATCCCGCCGCACGCGCAGCGGTCCTCGGCCAGGGGCGCGGCGCGGCCGCTCCGGCGGCGGCCGGCACCGTCGTCGGGCTGCTGGAGGAACAGGCCGCACGGACGCCGGACCTCAGGGCGTTGGTCGGCACCGACGGCGCGCTGACGTACGCGGAGCTCAACGCCCGGGCCAACCGGCTCGCCCGTCTTCTGACCGGCCGCGGGGTCGGGCCGGAGCGGACGGTCGGTCTCCTGATGCCGCGCGGTGTGGACACCGTCGTCACGATGTTCGCCGTCCTGAAGGCCGGCGGGGCCTACCTGCCGATCGACCCCGCGCTGCCCTCCGAACGGATCGGGTTCGCGATCGAGGACACCGACCCGGTCGTCGTGGTGACCACCCGCGACCTGGCCGCCGGGCTCGCCCCGGGGCTGTCCCGGGACTCCCTCCTGCTCCTGGACGACGCGGCCACCGTCACCGAACTCGCCGCGCTCCCGGCCCACGACCGCACCCCGGACGAGCCGGGTGACGCGGCGCGCCCGGAGAACCTGGCCTATCTGATCCACACCTCCGGTTCCACCGGCGTTCCCAAGGGCGTCGGGGTCGAGCACCGCAACCTGATGAACCTGTTCGCGGCCCACCGGCAGGACCTCTTCGAGCCGGCGGTGGCAGCCGCGGGCGGGCGGCGCTTCCGCGCCGCCCTCACCGCCTCGCTGTCGTTCGACACGTCCTTCGACGGCGTGCTGTGGATGCTGGCCGGCCACGAACTCCACATCATCGACGACGACGTGCGCCGGGATCCGCGGGCTCTGGTGTCCTACGTCGCGACGGAACGCGTCGACTTCCTCGACGTGACCCCGTCGTACTGCGCCCAGTTGTTGGACGCCGGGCTCCTGGACGACGCCGACACGGCGCCAGCGGTGCTGATGCTCGGCGGTGAGGCGCTCGGCCCGGATCTCTGGGCACGTCTGCGCGCCGCCCGTACAACGGCGAGCCACAACTTCTACGGCCCGACCGAGTACACCATTGACGCCCTGTCGTTCCCGCTCAGCGACTGGGAGCAGCCCGTGATCGGCGGCCCGCTGCGCAACGGGCGGGCGTACGTGCTCGACGGCGCGCTCCAACCGGTGCCCCCGGGCGCACCGGGCGAGCTGTACCTCGCCGGGCCGCAGGTCGCCCGGGGCTACGCCGGTCGGCCGGCGCTGACAGCGGACCGGTTCGTCGCCGATCCGTTCGGCTCGGGCGGGCGCATGTACCGCACCGGAGACGTCGTGCGCTGGTCCGGGCAGGGGCTGATCGAGTTCCTCGGCCGCGCGGACGAACAGGTCAAGATCCGCGGCTACCGCATCGAACTCGGCGAGATCGAGCAGGCGTTGGCCGCACACCCCACCGTGTCCCGAGCGGCGGTGGTCGCCCGGACCGACGCGCCCGCGGTGACCCGGCTGGTGGCCTACGCGGTCGGAACGGCCGGGCCGGTGGACCCGGCGGAGCTGCGCGCCCACCTGGCCCGGGTCCTGCCCGAGTACATGGTTCCGGCCGCGGTGGTGCCGATCGCGGAACTGCCGCTCACCGTGAACGGCAAGCTCGACGTCGCCGCGCTGCCCGCACCCGACTTCACGGTCGCGGTCTCCTCGCGGTCGGCGGCCACGCCGGCCGAGCACACGCTGTGCACACTGTTCCAGGAGGTGCTGGGCCTGCCCGCGGTCGGGGTCGACGACGACTTCTTCGCGCTCGGCGGCGACAGCATCATCTCCATCCAGTTGGTCAGCCGCGCCCGCCGCGCCGGACTGGAGATCAGCCCCCGGGACGTCTTCACGCGCCGCACCGTGGCCGCGCTGGCGGCCGGGGCGGCGACGGTCACCGACCGCGGGGCGAGCCCTGACCCCGCCGCGGTGGGCGAGGTCCCGCTGACGCCGATCGTCCACGCCCAGCACGAACTGGGCGGACCGGTCGACGGCTTCCACCAGGCCTTCGTCCTGTCGCTGCCGGCCGGCGCCACGGCGGACCGACTGGCCCGGGTGCTGCAGACCGTGGTGGACCACCACGACGCGCTCCGCCTGCGGCTGGACGTGAACGCCGGCGCCTGGCAGTTGACCGTCCGGGAACCGGGCGCGGTCCACGCCGACGCCCTGCTGTCCCGTACGGCGGTCGAGGTCCCGCGGGACGGGGCGCGTGACGAGGCCTTCGACGATGCGCTCCGCGCCGAGCTCCCGCTGTCCCGGGCCCGGCTGGCCCCGACGGCCGGGACCGTGCTCGACGCGGTGTGGTTCGACGCCGGCCCCGCCCATGCCGGGCGGCTGCTGCTGAACATCCACCACCTGGCCGTCGACGGGGTGTCCTGGCGGATCCTCCAGGAGGACCTGCGGATCGCCTGGGAGGCGCAGGAAGCCGGCCGCGAAGCGCGGCTCCCCCGGGTGGGGACCTCGTTGCGGTCCTGGGCGACGCGACTGACCGAGCTCGCCCGGACCCCGGAGCGGGAGCAGGAGCTGCCGCTCTGGCTGGACCTGCTGCGCACCGACGACCCCGCCGTGGCCGACCGCGTGCTGGACCCGGCCCGGGACGTGGCCGCGACCGCCCGGACGCTCACCGTGTCCGTGCCCTCGGAGCAGACCGTTCCGTTGCTCACCATCCTTCCTGCGGCCTACTCCACCGGCGTCACCGAGATCCTGCTGGCCGGATTCGCCCTGGCCGTCGCCGACTGGCGCCGGCACCGGGGGCAGCCGGCGGAGGGCCCGCTGGTGGACGTCGAGAGCCATGGCCGGCACGACCTGTTCGCCGGCGCCGACCTGTCGCGGACGGTCGGCTGGTTCACCGAACAGCACCCCGTCCGGGTCGACCCCGGCCCGCTGGACTGGGGGGACGTCTCGCTCGGCGGCCCGTCCGTGGGCCAGGCGGTCAAGCGGATCAAGGAGCAGGTCAACGCGCTGCCCGGCAACGGAGCAGGTTACGGCCTCCTGCGGTACCTCAACCCGGGCACCTCCCGCGCCCTGGCGGAGCTGCCGTCCGCCGAGTGGGGCTTCAACTACCTGGGCCGCTTCGCCGACGGGGCGGCCGGCAAGGACTGGGCACCGGCCGGCACGACCGGCCTGATCGGCGGCGCCGACCCGCGGATGCCGTTGGAGCACGCCGTCGACCTGACCCTGGTCACCGAGGACCGTCCCGAAGGTCCGGTCCTGGTGGCGACCTGGACCTGGGCGGGTGAACTGCTCGCCGAGCCGGAGGTCGAGCAGCTCTCCCGGGCCTGGCTGCGGTCCGTCGAGGCGCTCGCGGCCCACGCCACGGATCCCGCGGCCGGCGGGCGGACCCCGTCCGACTTCCCGCTCGTGTCGCTGTCCATGCGTGAGGTGGAGCTGCTCGAAGCCGCCCAGCCGGCGTTGGTCGACGTCCTGCCGCTGGCACCGCTGCAGCAGGGTCTGATGTTCCAGAGCATGGTGAGCGAGGGCGAACTGGACCTCTACACCTCGCTGCTGACCCTGGACGTCCGCGGGCCGCTGGTCGTGGCCCGGCTGCGCTCGGCCTGGGACGAGCTGGTGGTGCGGCACCCCAACCTCCGGACCGAGTTCCGCCAGGAGGGCCTGCGCGACACCGTCGCGGTGGTCGTGGCCTCCGTCGACCTTCCGTGGACGCACGTCGACCTGTCGGACCTGGGGTCCGAGGAGCGCGCCGAGCGGCTGCGCGGTCTCGTCGAGCAGGAGCGGGGCCACCGCTTCGACCTGGGCAGCGCACCGCTGCTCAGGTTCACCGTCGTCCGCCTCGGGGACGACCATCACCAACTGCTGTTCACCAACCACCACATGCTGGTGGACGGCTGGTCGATGCCGATGCTCTTCGCCGAGCTGTTCGAGCTGTACACCGGCGGCGAGCGCACCCCCCGGCTGCCGTACACCTACCGGGACTACCTCGCCTGGCTGGGCCGGCAGGACCGGGGCGCCGCGGAGCTGGCCTGGAGCCGTGAGCTGGCCGGCCTGGACGGTCCCACCCTGCTGGCCCCGGCCAAGCTCTCGCGCGAGGTCGTGGTGCCGTCGCGCCTGACCACCGAGCTGTCCGAGGAGTCGACGGCGGCGTTGAGCGCCACCGCCCGCCAGTACGGCCTCACCCTCAACACGGTGGTGCAGTCGGCACTCGCCGTGCTCATCGCCCGGCTGACCGGACGGACGGACGTCGTGTTCGGGACGACCGTCTCCGGCCGTCCGGCGGAGCTGCCCGGGATCGAGGACATGCTCGGCATGTTCATCAACACCGTCCCGGTCCGGGCGGAGGTCCGCCCCGAGCAGACCCTGCTCGACACCGCGAAGCTGCTGCAGGAGCGCCAGTCCGCGCTGCTCGAGCACCACCACCTCGGGCTGGCCGACATCCAACGGGCGGCGTCGCAGCGCGAGCTGTTCGACACCGTCATCTCCTTCCAGAACTTCCCGCTGCAGCAGGCCCTCCCGGACCTCGGCGAGGCAGGACTGGAGGTGACGGCCGCCGAGAGCACCGACGCCAGCCACTACCCGTTCGTCTTCCACGCGTTCCCCGGCGAGCGCATGGAACTTCGCATCACGTACCAGCCCGACCTGCTGGACGAGACCGCGGCGCGGGCGATGCTGGACCGGCTGGCGCTCGCGGTGTCCGCGTTCGCCTCCCAGCCGGAACGCCCGGTGGGTCGGCTGGACCTGCTCGCCGAGGGTGAGCAGGAGGAGCTGCGCCGCTTCGCCGCCGGCGGGACGTCGGCCGCGACGGCCGGTCACTTCGCCGAACTCTTCGAACGCGTGGCGGCCGCCACGCCTCAGGCACCGGCGGTGCGCTGGGAGGACCGGACCCTCAGCTACGAGGAGGTCAACCGGCACGCCAACCGGCTCGCCCGCCGACTGGTCGCGAGCGGCGTCGGCCCCGAGCGCTTCGTGGCGGTGGTCCTGCCCCGGTCGGTGTCCTGGATCGTCGCGGTCCTCGCGGTGGCGAAGGCCGGCGGCGCCTACCTGCCGGTCGACCCCGAGTACCCGCAGGACCGGATCGAGTTCATGCTCTCGGACGCGCAGCCGGTGCTGGCCGTCACGTCGAGCGCGACCGCGGACGCGGTGGCGTCGGTGGCCGGTCTTCCGCAGCTGCGGCTGGACGACGCCGACGTCGTCTCCGCACTGGCCGCCGAAGCCGACGGTGACCTCAGCGCGGCAGGACGCAGCGGCACCCCGGGCATCGCGGGTGCGGCGTACATGATCTACACCTCCGGTTCGACCGGTCGGCCGAAGGGCGTCATCGTCACCCACGCGGCGCTGGCCGCCCTGGCCGACCTGCACGCGAGCAGGCTCGGGGCGGGGCCCGGCAAGCGGGTCCTGCAGTTCGCCTCGCCGAGCTTCGACGCGTCGGTCTGGGAGGTCTGCATGGGGCTGCTGACCGGCGCCACGCTCGTCCTGGCACCCGCGCACCGGCTGCTGCCGGGCCCGGCGCTCGTCGAACTGGTCGCCGAGCACGGGATCACCCACGCCACCATCCCGCCGACCCCGCTCGGGGCGGTGGGGGACGAGGACCTGCCGAGCCTCGAAGCGCTCGTCGTCGCGGGCGAGGCCACCCCGGCCGAACTGGTCGACCGGTGGGCCCCGGGCCGCACGATGGTCAACGCCTACGGGCCGACCGAGACCACGGTCTGCGCGACCGTCAGCGGCGCGCTCGACACCGGCCGTCCCACCATCGGCAAGCCGATCCCCCACACCCTGGTGCGGGTGCTGGACTCTGCGCTGCGCCCCGCTCCGGTGGGTGTCGCGGGCGAGGTCTACATCAGCGGCCTCCCGCTGGCCCGCGGCTACTGGAAGCGCGCAGGCCTGACGGCCGAGCGGTTCGTGGCGGACCCCTTCGGTCCGGCCGGCGCCCGCATGTACCGCACGGGTGACCTGGCGCGCTGGCGCGCCGACGGAGAGCTCGACTTCCTCGGCCGGGCCGACCAGCAGGTCAAGCTGCGCGGCTTCCGGATCGAACCGGCGGAGATCGAGACCGTGCTGACGCGGGCCGCGGGGGTGGACGAGGCGCTGGTGACGGTCCGCGAGGACCAGCCCGGCGACCCGCGTCTGGTCGGCTACCTGCTGGCCGCCGAGGGCCAGGACCTCGACCTGGACGCGGTCGTCGCCACGGCCGGCGCGTCCCTGCCGGACTACATGGTGCCGCAGTCCTTCGTCGTCCTCACGGCCTGGCCGATGACGCCCAACGGGAAGCTGGACCGGGCCGCGCTGCCCGCGCCCCAGGCGCCGACGGCGGTCGGACGGCCTGCCCGGACCATGACCGAGCAGGTGCTGTGCACCCTGTTCTGCGACGTCCTCGGCGTGCCCGCGGTCGGGGTCGACGACGACTTCTTCCTGCTGGGCGGCCACTCCCTGCTCGCCAGCCGGCTGGCCAGCCGCATCCGCACCACCTTCGGGGCGGAGCTGCCGGTCCGGGTGCTGTTCGACAATCCGACCGTCGCCGGCGTGGCCGAGTGGTTCGACCGCGCCGCCACGGGACGTCCGCCGCTGCTCCCGAGGCCGCGGCCGGAACGCCTCCCGCTGTCGCACGCCCAGCGGCGCCTCTGGTTCATCGACCGGTACGAGGGCAGCAGCGCGACGTACAACATGCCGATCGCCATGCGGCTCTCCGGTCCCCTGGACGCCGCCGCGCTGCGCTCGGCGGTGGCCGACGTGGTGGCCCGGCACGAGGCCCTTCGCACGGTCTTCCCCGACGAGGCGGGCGTGCCGTGGCAGCGGATCCTCGACCCCGGCCAGGTCCGCATCGACCTGCCGGTCACCACGGTGACCGAGGACGGGGTCGAGGCCGCGATGACCGCGGCGGCCCGTCGGCTCTTCGACCTGGAGGTCGACCCGCCACTGCGCGTCGAACTGCTGCGGCTGGACGCCGAGACGCACGTCCTGCTCGTCGTCCTCCACCACATCGCCGGTGACGGTTGGTCGATGGGGCCGCTGTGCCGGGACATCACCACCGCCTACGCGGCCCGGTTGCACGGGCAGGAGCCGGCCTGGGAACCCCTGCCGGTCCAGTACGGCGACTACACGCTCTGGCAGCACGAGATGCTGGACGAGCAGGCCGGCCCGGACAGCCCGTTCGCCCGGCAGCTCCGGTTCTGGACCCAGGCCCTGGACGGCGTCCCGGAGCAGCTCACACTGCCCACCGACCGACCGCGGCCTCCGGTGCCCAGCTACCACGGCGACGACGTCGTCTTCCACGTCGACGCGCAGACCCACACCGGGCTGACGCAGCTGGCACGTCAGTGCGGGGTCACCGTGTTCATGGTGCTCCAGGCCGGCCTCTCGGCGCTGCTGACCCGGCTCGGGGCGGGCACCGACCTGCCGCTGGGCAGCCCCGTCGCGGGCCGCTCGGACGAGACCGTCGAGGACATGGTCGGGTTCTTCGTCAACACCCTGGTGCTGCGCAACGACACCTCGGGGAACCCGACCTTCCGGGAACTGCTGGACCGGGTGCGCCGGACCGACCTGGACGCCTACTCCAACCAGGACATGCCGTTCGAGCGGCTGGTGGACGCCATCAAGCCGGAGCGGGACCCGTCCCGCCACCCGCTGTTCCAGATCGCCTTCGGTCTGCAGAACGACGCGACGCCCGTCCTGTCCCTGCCCGAGGTGGAGAGCCGCGAGGAGTTCGTGGGCATGAAGGTCGCCCGCTTCGACCTCATGTTCGGCTTCACGGAGACGCAGGACGCCGACGGCCTCCCGGCCGGCATGAACGGCTCCGTGGAGTTCGCCACCGACCTGTACGACGCCTCGACCGTCGAGGTCTTCGTACAGCGCCTGGTCCGGCTGCTGGCGAGCGCAGTCGAGGACCCGGACCGCCGTCTGGACGCCCTCGCGATCATGGACGAGGAGGAGCGCGGCCGCGTGGTCGTCGAGTGGAACGACACCGCGCGCCCCGCCCCGACCGGCACCCTGGTCAGCCGCTTCGAGGAGCAGGCCTCCCGGACCCCGGAGGCCACCGCGCTGGTGGGCGCCGACGGCACGCTGGACTACGCCACGCTCAACGCGCGGGCCAACCGGCTCGCCCGGCTGCTCGTCGAGCACGGGGTCGGCCCGGAGAGCCTGGTGGCGATCGCGCTGCCCGCTTCCACCGAGCAGGTCCTCGCGGTCCTCGCGGTGCTCAAGTCCGGCGCCGGCTACCTGCCGCTCGACCCGCGCCACCCCGCGGAGCGGATCGGCTACGTACTCGGCGACGCGGACCCCGCCCTCGTGCTCTGCACCGCTCAGGGGGCCGCCCAGCTGCCCGCGGACGACACCCGGCCCCGCCTGTGGCTGGACGCCGCGGACACGGCGGCGGCGCTGGACGGGAAGCCGGACCACGACCTGTCCGACCGGGAGCGGACGGCGGGACTGCGCCAGGACAACATCGCCTACGTCATCTACACGTCCGGCTCCACCGGACGGCCCAAGGGCGTCCTGGTCAACCACGCCTCCGTCCTGCAGTACCTGGACTGGGCGGCGGACGTCTACCCCGCGCTCGGCGGCGGAACGGCGCTGCTCCACTCGCCGATCTCCTTCGACCTCACGGTCACCGCGCTGTTCGGACCGCTGATCTCCGGCGGGCGCCTGCACGTGGCGCCCATGGAGGAGGACCGGCGCACGGTCGAGGCGCTGGCGGCCGACCCGCTGTCCTTCGTCAAGGCGACGCCCACCCACCTGCGGCTGCTCGACGCACTGCCACCGGAGTTCTCCCCCACCGGGGACCTGGTGACCGGCGGCGAGGCACTGACCGGTGCCGCCCTGGCGGGCTGGCGCGCTCGGAACCCGCGGGCCGCCGTGTACAACGAGTACGGTCCTACCGAGACCACCGTCGGCTGCAGCGTCCACCGCATCGCGCCCGGCGAGGACCTCGATCCCGGCGTGGTCGTCCTCGGGCCGCCCGCGTGGAACACCCGCATGTACGTGCTGGACGCCCACCTGCAGCCCGTTCCGGTGGGCGTGCCGGGCGAGCTGTACATCGCCGGCGGGCTGCTGGCCCGCGGCTACCTCAACCAGGGCGGCTTGACGGCGGGGCGCTTCGTCGCCGACCCGTTCGGGGCGCCGGGCGAGCGGATGTACCGCACCGGCGACCTGGTCCGCTGGCTCCCCGACGGCAACCAGGAGTTCGTCGGCCGGGTCGACGACCAGGTCAAGGTCCGCGGCTACCGCATCGAGACGGGCGAGATCGAGGAAACGCTGCGCCGCCACCCCGGAGTGGACGAGGCCGTGGTGGTGGTCCGCACCGATCGCGCCGACGATCCGCAGCTGGTGGCCTACGTGGTGCCCGGCACGGACGCGTCCCCGGCGGAGACCGGCAGTGCGGACGAGCAGGTCGACCAGTGGCAGCAGGTGTACGAGCTGATGTACGGCGCGGAGCGGCCGGAGGAGTTCGGCGAGGACTTCAGCGGCTGGACCAGCAGCTACAGCGGCGACGACATCCCGCTGGACGAGATGCGCGAGTGGCGGGACGCCACCGTCGCCCGGATCCTCGGGCTTCGGCCGCGGCGGGTCCTGGAGATCGGCGTCGGCAGCGGCCTGCTGCTGGCGAAGGTGGCTCCGCAGGTCGAGGCCTACTGGGGCATCGACTTCTCCACCGAGGCCATCGGGGTCCTGCGCAGGCAGGTCGCGGCGCAGCCCGGTCTGGCCGAGCGGGTGCAGCTGAGGGTGGCCGCCGCGCACGAACTGGAGGGCCTGCCCGATCAGTTCTTCGACACCGTGGTCATCAACTCGGTCGCGCAGTACTTCCCCAACGCCGCGTACCTGACGGAGCTGCTCGACTCGCTGTCGCAACTGCTGGTGCCGGGTGGCGCCGTCTTCCTCGGCGACCAGCGCAACCTCCGGACGCAGCGGGGCTTCCAGACCGCGATCCGGCTGCACCAGCGGACGGAGCAGCAGAACGAGGCGGCGCTGTCCCGCGCGGTCGAGCAGGCGATCATGATGGAGAAGGAACTCCTGGTCGACCCGGAGTACTTCGCGGCGGCGGCCCGGCAGATCCCGGCGTTCGAGGCCGTGGACGTCCAGGTCAAGCGCGGCCGGGGCGCCAACGAGCTGACCCGCCACCGCTTCGACGTGGTCCTCCGGACGGCCCCGGCCGGGGCCCGTGACGTCGGCGGCGCGGCGGTCCTGCGCTACGGCGTGGACGTCATGGACCTGGCGGAGGTGGAACAGCGGCTGGCCTCGCTCGCCGGCGAGCCGCTCCGGATCACCGGCATCCCGGACGCCCGGGTGGCCGGCGAGCTGGCGGCGGCGGAAGCGCTCGCCGACGGGCGCCCGGTCGCCGAGGTGGCGGCCCTGCTCGAACTCTCCGCCGGGATCGACCCGGAGGAGCTGCACGAGCTGGCCGACCGGTGCGGGCTGGGCGTGCGGGTCACGTACGCACCGGGTGCCGCGGGACGGCTCGACGCGGTGTTCGGTGTCGATGACGGGACGCTCGCCGGGATCTACCTGGCGAGCACGCAGCTGGAGCCTGCGGCACACGTCAACAACCCCCTCGGCTCGCGCCAACTCGGTGCTCTGGTCACCGAACTGCGGGCCTTCGCGGAGGAGCGGCTGCCCGAGTACATGGTGCCGGCGGCGTTCGTTCCGCTGGACGTCCTGCCCATGACGGCCAACGGCAAGCTGGACCGTCGCGCGCTGCCGGCGCCGACCTTCTCCAGCGCGGCGAGCGGACGGGCGCCGCGCACCGAGCTGGAGGCGCGGGTATGCGCCGTCATGGCCGAGGTCCTGGCCCTGCCCACGGTCGGAGTCGACGACGACTTCTTCGACCTCGGCGGCGACAGCATCATCTCGATCCAGCTCGTCAGCCGGCTGCGGGCCGCGGGCGTCGTCGTGTCCGCACGCGACGTGTTCCGGCACAAGACGGCGGCGGCGATGGCGGCCCTGGCCGCGGTCGAGGACGCCGAACCGGCAGCCGACGAAGCACCGGCCGAGCCACCAGCCCCCGATGACGCGGCGATCGACCTGTCGCTGGTGTCACTGTCCGATGACGAATTGAAGATGTTCGAAGCAAACTGGAAGGTGTCGGAATGAGCACGTCAGCAGTTGAAGCAATCCTGCCGCTGACTCCCTTGCAGGAGGGGCTGCTCTTCCACAGCCTCTACGACGACCGCGGCGTCGACCTCTACACCTCGCAGATGAGCGTCGACCTCGAGGGCGACCTGGACGTCGAGGCGTTCCGGGCGGCTGCGGCCACCGTGCTGCGCCGCCACCCCAATCTCCGGACGGCCTTCCAGCACCAGAACTCGGCCAGGCCGGTCCAGGTGGTGCTCCGTGAGGTGCCGGTCCCGTGGACGGAGCACGACCTCTCCGGACTGGACGAGGCCGAGCGCGCCGCCGAGACGCAGCGGATCACCGAGGAGGACCGGGTCCGCCGATTCGACCTCGGGCGCCCCCCGCTGCTGCGCTTCGCCCTGATCCGCCTGGGCGACCGGCGCTGCCGCCTGCTCTTCACCCACCACCACATCCTGCTGGACGGCTGGTCCATCCCGCTGCTGCTGAGCGAACTGTTCACGCTGTACGCCCGGGGCGGCACCGACGACAGCGGACTGGCCCCCGTGGCCCCGTTCCGCAACTTCCTCGCCTGGCTCGCCAAGCGGGACAAGCCGGCAGCCGAGCTGGCCTGGAGCCAGGCGCTCGAGGACCTCACCGAAGGGACCATCGTCCGGCCGGTGAGGGCCGGCCGCGCCCTGATGGTGCCCGAGCGGGCGGTGATCGACCTGAGTCGCTCGCTGACCACGGCACTGACGAACCTGGCACGCCGTCACTCCATCACCCTGAACACCGTGGTCCAGGGGGTCTGGGCACTGCTGCTGGGCCAGCTGACCGGCCGCAGCGACGTGGTCTTCGGGGCCACGGTCTCCGGCCGACCGCCGGAGCTGCCCGGTGTCGAGAACATGATCGGCCTCTTCCTCAACACCCTCCCGGTGAGGGTCCGGATCGATCCGGGCGAGCCGCTCATCGGCCTGCTGACCCGGCTGCAGGCCGAGCAGTCGGAGCTGCTGCCGCACCAGCACCTGGGGCTCGCCGCCATCCAGCAGCTGGTCGGCGGGGCGGAGCTGTTCGACACGGTGACCGTGTTCGAGAGCTTCCCGGTCGACCACAACGCCGAGAGCCTGCCCGGCACCGGACTGAAGGTGCTCGAGTCCGACGGCACGGACTACAGCCACTTCCCGATCACGTTGATCGCACTGCCCGGCGAGCGGCTCCATCTGCGGGTCAGCTACCAGCCCGACCTCTTCTCCGCCGAGGAGACCGCCGCGCTGCTGGACCGGGCCCGGCTGCTGCTGGAAGCCCTGGTCACCGAGCCGCAGCAGCTCGTCGGACGACTCGACCTGCTGGCCCCCGCCGAACGGCACCGGGTCCTCGTGCAGAACAACGAGACCGACCGGCCGGTCGAACCGGCCACGCTCGCCGAGCTGTTCGAGGCCCAGGCCGCGAGCACGCCGGACGCCGTGGCGGTCGAGTTCGAGTCGGCCTCGCTGACCTACGCGGAGCTGGACGCGCGGGCGAACCGGTTGGCGCGGCTGCTGACGGCCCGGGGAATCGGCCCGGAGCAGGTCGTCGCGCTGGCCCTGCCGCGGTCGATCGAGTTCCCACTCTCGGTGCTCGCGGTCGCCAAGGCCGGAGCCGCCCACCTCCCGGTTGACCTGGCGTACCCCAAGGAACGCATCTCCCTGCTGATCGAGGACTCCGCCCCCGCGGCGGTGATCACCACGACCGCTGCCGCACCACTGCTGCCCGAGGCAGCGGACGCCGAGCACCTGCTGATCGACTCCTCCGACGTCCAGGACGCACTGGCGGCAGCTCCGGACGGCCCGCTGACCGACGCCGAGCGCACCGCGCAACCGCACCTGCTCAACCCCGCGTACGTCATCTACACCTCCGGTTCCACCGGGCGCCCGAAGGGCGTCGTCATCAACCACATGGGCCTGGCCAACGGTGCGGCCCTGCAACGCCGTTCCTTTCCCGTGGGTCCCGGCGACCGCGTGCTGCTCTTCGCTTCGCACGGCTTCGACGCCGCCTACTGGGCCCTGTCGATGGCGCTGTTCACCGGTGCCACGCTGGTCGTCGCGCCCGAGGAGCGGCTCACCGTCGGGCCGGTCCTGGCCGAGCTGATCGCCGAGAGCCGGATCACCCACGTGCTCCTGCCGCCGTCGCCGCTGGCGGCGATGCCGCAGGGCAGCCTGGACTCGCTGCGCGTGCTCCTGGCGGGCGCCGAGGCGCTCCCGGCCGAGACGGTCGCCGGCATCGCGCCCCACGTCCGGATGTTCAACGAGTACGGTCCGACCGAGGTGACCGTCCTGGCGACCCAGCACGGGCCGCTCACCGCGGACGGCAAGGCCCCGCCGATCGGTCGGCCGATCGACAACTACCGCGTGTACGTGCTCGACCAGGCGCTGCGGCCGGTACCGGTGGGCGCCGTCGGCGAGATGTACGCCGCCGGCCCCGGACTGGCCCGCGGCTACCTGGGCCGTGCCACCCTGACCTCGGAGCGGTTCGTCGCCAACCCCTTCGGACCGCCCGGAAGCCGGATGTACCGCACCGGCGACCTGGGCCGGTGGACCGACTCCGGTGAACTCGTCTTCGCCGGCCGTGCCGACGACCAGGTCAAGATCCGCGGCTTCCGGATCGAGCTCGGCGAGGTCGAGTCCGCGGTCCGCTCCCACCCCACGGTGCAGCACGCCACGGTCATCGTGCGCGAGGACAGCCCCGGCGATCGCCGGCTGGTGGCCTACGCGGTGGCCGAGGGCGCGGACGCCGAGACGCTGCGCCGGCATCTCGCGGACCGGCTCCCCCAGCACATGGTGCCCAACGCCTTCGTCCTCCTCGACGAGATGCCGCTGACCAGGAACGGCAAGGTGAACCGGGCCGCGCTGCCCGAGCCGGTGGTCGTGCGCGGGCCGCGCAAGGCGCCCTCGACGCCGAATCAGGAGATCCTCTGCGGCCTGTTCGCCGACGTCCTCGGTGAACCCGAGGTCGGCATCGACGACGACTTCTTCCTTCTCGGTGGGCACTCGCTGCTCGCGATCCGGCTGGTCGGCCGGATCCGCACCGCCTTCGGCGTCGACGTGCCGATCCGGGTCGTCTTCGACTCCCCCTCCCCCGAAGCGCTGGTCGCCGAGATCGAGGCGCTGCTCCCCGACACCACCCCGGCGGCCGAGACCCGGCCGGTGGAGCTCTCCCACGCGCAGCGCCGGCTCTGGTTCATCAACCGCTTCGCGCACCGGACCCCGACGCACAACGTCCCGTTCTCCGTTCGGCTCACCGGCGACCTCGACCACGAGGCGCTCACCGGCGCGGTGCACGATGTGCTCGCCCGCCACGACGAGCTGCGGACGATCTTCCCGGAGCTCAACGGCGAGCCGACCGGGGCCGTGCTGCCGCCGGAGGGCGTCCGCCCGGCGTTGAGGGTCGCCGACTTCGACGAGGCCGCCGTGAGCTCGGAGGCCGCCGAGGGGTTCGACCTGACCGTTCGGGTTCCGGTGCGCTTCACCCTGTTCCGGGTCAGCCCCACGGAGGCCGTGCTGGTGACGGTCCTCCACCGGATCGCGGGCGACGACTGGGCCGGCGGCCGCCTGCTGGCCGATCTGGCGGCCGCCTACCGGTCGAGGGTCTCCGGGGAGCCGGTGAGCTGGGACGACACGGCCGCGTTCGCGGTGGACGACGAGGCCGTCGAATGGTGGACGGAGCAGCTCGCGGAGCTGCCGGAGGAGCTCGTCCTGGCCTCCGACCGTCCGCGGGACGGCAAGGGCTCCCAGCACCTTCTCAGCGTGCCGATCCAGCTGCCGACCGCCCGGTGGCAGGGCGTCACCGTGCTCGCCGACCAGGCCGGAGTGGACCTGGAGACGGTCCTGCGCGGTGCGTTCGCCGTCGTGCTGAGCGGACTCGGCGCAGGCCAGGACCTGCCGATCGCCACCTTGTCCCAGCTGCGCCGGGACGGCGCCGGCGCGTTCGCGGCGAACCCCGCGGTGCTGCGGGTCGACGTGTCCGCCGACCCGTCCGTGGCCGAAATGCTCGCCCGGGCGGGCGAGGCTGCCGCCGCGGCGAAGCTGCGGCCGGTGCCCTTCGAGCGGCTGCTGAGCCGGCTCGAACCCGACCTCGAGGCGGCCCGTCATCCGCTGGCGCAGGTCGCCCTCACCGTACGGAGCCGGCGCGAGCTCGCCCTGGAGCTGCCCGGCCTGGTCGTGCGCGCCGACGACGCCGCCCTGGGCCTGGAGAAGTTCGACCTCTCCGTCGTCGTGGACGAGCGGCCTGCCGGCGAGGAGCTCACCGGACGGCTGTACTACCGCGCCACCATGTTCGACGCCGAGACGGTGTCCCGGCTCTGGGAACGGATGGCCTCCGTGCTCGGGCAGATGGCCGAGGCCCCCGGCCTGCGGCTCTCCCAGCTGCGGCTGGTCACCGGAGCGGAGCGCGAGCAGCTGCTGGCCGGCTGGAACGACACCTCGGTCGAGGTGCCGGCGCTGGCGGCGACCGTGCAGGCGCGCTTCGCCGAGCAGGTCGAGCGCGAGCCGGACGGGATCGCGCTGGTCTGGCAGGACGGGCAGTTCACCTACCGGGAGCTCGACCGCGCGGCGAACCGGCTCGCGCACCTGCTGCGTGCCTCCGGCGTGGGCTCCGGCTCCCGGGTGACGGTGCTGCAGCGCCGCTCCCCCGAGCTCGTCGTCTCGCTGCTCGGCGTACTCAAGGCAGGTGCGGCGTACGTACCGCTCGACGCCCGCGCGCCGCTGGCGCGGCACGAGAGCATCCTGGCCGAGACCGCGGCTTCGGTGCTCCTGGTCGACTCCGCGTCGGCCACCACCGCGCCGCTCGGCGCCCGGACGATCGTCGTCGACCGCGAGCCGCGTCTGGCGGAGCAGCCCGACACCGACCCGGCCGTCCCGGGCCACCCGGAGCAGTTGGCGTACATCATGTACACCTCCGGTTCCACCGGGCAGGCCAAGGGCGTCGCCATCACCCACCGCGACCTGATCGCCTTCGCGCTCGACCGGTGCTTCTCCGGTGACGCGCACGACACGGTGCTCATGCACGCCCCGCACGCCTTCGACGCCTCGAACTACGAGCTGTGGATGCCACTGCTCAACGGCCGTCGCATCGTCCTCGCACCGCCCCAGGAGCTGGACGTGGCGACCCTCGGCCGCCTGGTGGCCGAGCACGGAGTGACCGCACTGCACCTGACCGCCGGTCTGTTCCGGCTCGTGGTCGACGAGGACCTGGACTGCCTGGCCCCGGTGCGCGAACTGCTCGCCGGTGGCGACGTGGTGCCCGCGGCCTCGGTCCGCCGCGTACTGGAGCGCTTCCCCGCGATGGTCGTCCGGGACACCTACGGCCCGACCGAGACCACGACCTTCGCCACGTCGCACCGGATGGACGCGGCGAACCCGCCCGCCGACACCGTGCCGATCGGTCTCCCGCTGGACAACATGCGCGCCTATGTCCTGGACGGCTCGCTGCGCCCGGTCCCGGTCGGGGTCGTCGGCGACCTCTACCTCGCCGGCGAGGGCCTCGCGACCGGCTACTGGACCAAGCCCGCGCTCACCTCGGCGTCGTTCGTGGCCGACCCGTTCGGGCCGGCCGGCAGCCGGATGTACCGCGTGGGCGACCTCGTGCGCCGGACGCCCGACGGCAGCCTGCTGTTCGCCGGCCGCGCCGACGACCAGGTCAAGATCCGCGGCTTCCGGATCGAGCTCGGCGAGGTGGAGTCGGCGCTGGCACGCGTGCCCGAGGTCGCCCAGGCCACCGTCGTGGCGCGCCGCGACGACGCCGGCCAGCCCCGGCTCGTCGCCTACCTCGTCCCCGCCGAAGGGGCGGCCCTCGACGAGTCCGCCGTCCGCGCGCGGCTCGACGCCGAACTGCCCGAGTACATGGTCCCGTCCGCCTTCGTGCGGCTGGAGCGGCTCCCCCTCACGCCCAACGGCAAGGTCGACCGCAAGGCCCTGCCCGCACCCGCGGCCGCGGTGACCGGCCGGGCCGCCCGCAACCCGCGCGAGGAGCAGCTGCTCGGCCTCTTCGCCGCCCTGCTCGGCCGGCCGGACATGGGCATCGACGACAACTTCTTCGAGCTCGGCGGCGACTCGCTGCTCGCCACCCGCCTGGTCAGCCGGATCCGCGCCGCCTTCGGTGTGGAGGTGCCCATCTGGCTGGTCTTCGACGCCCCGACGGTCGCCTCCCTCGGCGAGCAGCTGGACGGTGCCCGTACCGGCCGGACCGCGCTGCGTGCCATGGAGCGCCCGGAGCGCATCCCGCTGTCGTTCGCGCAGCGACGGCTCTGGTTCATCAACCGATTCGACGGCCAGAGCGCCACGTACAACATGCCGATCTCGCTCCGGCTCACCGGACCGCTGAACCGCACCGCACTGGCCGAGGCACTGGGCGACCTCGTCGCCCGGCACGAGGCCCTGCGGACGGTCTTCCCCGAGGCCGACGGCGTGCCGTACCAGCGGATCCTGTCCGTCGACGAGGCGCACCCGTCACTGGACGTGGTGGAGACACGGCCCGAGGACCTGGACGCCCAGCTGGAGGCCGCGGTCCGGGTCGGCATCGACCTCACCACCGAGCTGCCGCTGCGCGTCCACCTGTACGCGCTCGGGGCGGAGGACCACGTCCTGCTCTTCGTGCTGCACCACATCGCCGGCGACGGCTGGTCGATGCGGCCGCTGGCGACCAACCTCGCGCAGGCCTACGAGGCCCGCTGCAAGGGACGGGCCCCGGAGTTCGCACCGCTGCCGGTGCAGAACGCGGACTACGCGCTGTGGCAGCTGGAGGTCATCGGCGACGAGGACGACCCGGACAGCATCTACTCCCAGCAGCTGAGGTACTGGCAGGAGAACCTCGCCGATCTGCCCGAGGAGCTGGCCCTCCCGGTCGACCGGCCGCGTCCGGCGGTGTCGAGCTACCGGGGCATGCCGGTGTACTTCCGGGTCGACCCGGACGTCCACGAGCGGCTGCTGGCGCTGGCCCAGGAGACGGGTGCGAGCCTGTACATGGTGCTGCAGGCGGCACTGGCCACGATGCTGCACCGGGTCGGGGCGGGCACCGACATCCCGATCGGCAGCGTGATCGCCAACCGCACCGACGAGGCACTCGACGAGATGGTCGGCTTCCTCACCAACATGCTGGTGCTGCGCACCGACACCTCGGGGCGGCCGACGTTCCGTGAGCTCGTGCACCGCGTGCGGGAGACCGACCTCACCGCCTACGACAACCAGGACGTCCCGTTCGAGCGGCTGGTCGAGGCGGTCAACCCGACGCGCTCGCTCGCCCGCCACCCGCTCTTCCAGGTCCTGCTCAACCTGCAGAACCTGCAGGACTACACGACCGAGATGCACGGCCTGGAGCTCAGCTCGTACGTCGTGGACCTCGGCGCCGCCCGGTTCGACCTGGGCTTCGGCTTCTCCGAGGAGTTCGATGCGCAGGGCCGGCCGGCCGGTCTGCAGGGCGACATCCAGTGCAGCACGGACCTCTTCGACCGGGACACGGCGGAGGGCTTCGCCGAGTACCTGGGCCGGGTGCTCCGATCCGCCGCCGGCGATCCGGACCAGCCGATCGACACCATCGACATGCTGCCCGCCGACCAGCGGCACCGGCTCCTGGCGGAGTACAACGACACCGCCGCCGAGGTGGCGGCCGCGCCGCTGCCGGAGCTGTTCAGCGCCCAGGCGGAGAGGACCCCGGACGCCCCCGCGGTGGTCCGCGGCAAGGAGAAGCTGACCTACGCCGAACTCGACGCCGCCGCCAACCGGCTCGCCCGCCTGCTGATCGCGGGCGGCACCGGGCCCGGCTCCCTGGTGGCGATCGCACTGCCCAGGACGCCGCTGCTGGTCACGGCCCTGCTCGCGGTGCTCAAGGCCGGTGCCGCGTACCTTCCCATCGATCCCACCAATCCCGCCGACCGCATCGCCTACGTGCTCGGCGACGCGGCCCCGACGGTGGTCCTGAGCGACGAGGCCACCTCGGCGGCCCTGCCGTCCGGCGCCGCGCCCGTCATCCGACTGGACCGGCCCGGGACCGCGCTGGAGCTGGCGGCCCACCCGAGCGGCCCCGTCACGGACACCGAGCGGCTCCGGCCGCTGTCGCCGCGCGACGCGGCGTACGTGATCTACACCTCGGGCTCGACCGGGCGGCCCAAGGGCGTCGTGATCGAGCACCGCTCGGTCAGCGACTACCTGGCACACACCACCCGCGAGTACGACGCAGCCCGCGGAGTGGCGCTGGTGCACTCGCCGGTGTCCTTCGACCTGACCGTCACCGGCCTGTACACCCCCCTGCTGGTCGGCGGCTGCGTCAACCTCGCCTCGCTCACCGAGCCCGAGCCGGGCGAGGCCGCCGGGCTGGCCGAGGCTCCGGCGACCTTCCTCAAGGCGACCCCGAGCCACCTGCCCCTGCTCAACGCCTTTCCGGCCGGCTACTCGCCCTCCGGCGAGCTGCTGCTCGGTGGTGAGGCGCTGCTCGGCGCGGTGCTGCGGGAGTGGCGCGAACTGCACCCCGACGTGACGGTGCGCAACGTGTACGGTCCGACCGAGGCGACGGTGAACTGCGCCGAGTACCGGATCGCCCCCGGCGAGCCGGTGCCCGACGGCCCGGTGCCGATCGGCCGCCCGCAGGCGAACGCCCAGCTGTACGTGCTGGACGCGGGGCTCCAGCCGGTGCCCGAGGGCGTGCCCGGCGACCTCTACCTCGCCGGCGAGGGGCTGGCGCGCGGTTACCTGAACCAGCCGGCGCTGACCGCGGAACGCTTCGTGCCCAACCCCTTCGGGGCACCCGGAAGCCGGATGTACCGCAGCGGCGACGTCGCCAAGTGGAACCGCTCCGGCGAGCTGGTGTACGTCGGCCGCAGCGACGACCAGGTCAAGCTGCGCGGATTCCGGATCGAACTGGGTGAGGTCGAGGTCGCGCTGGCCTCCCACCCGGCGGTCCGCGCCGCCACGGTGATCGTCCGTGAGGACCAGCCCGGCGACCAGCGCCTGGTGGGCTACGTCGTGCCGGCGGCCGAGGCGCCGACGGCCGCGGAGCTGTCCGCGCACCTGTCCGGCCGGCTGCCCGAGTACATGGTTCCGCAGCTGTTCGTGACCATCGACCGGATCCCGCTGACCGCGCACGGGAAGATCGACCGGAAGGCACTTCCGGCTCCCGTCCACCGCCCGGACTCCCAGGCCCCCGCCGCCGCGCGCTCGCCGCAGGAGGAGATCCTCTGCCACCTGTTCGCGGACATGCTCGGGGTCCCGGACGTCGGGGTGCACGACAACTTCTTCGAACTGGGCGGGCACTCCCTGCTCGCCACCCGGCTGATCAGCCGGATCCGCACCGCGTTCGGGTTGGAGCTGCCGATCCGCGCCGTCTTCGAGGCGCCGACCGTGGCCAGGCTGGCCGCCCAGCTCGGCACGGCCGGGGCGGGCCGTCGGGCGCTGGCTCCGATGCCGCGTCCGGACGAGCTCCCGCTGTCCTTCGCCCAGCGGCGACTGTGGTTCCTCAACCGCTTCGACCAGCAGGCCGGTTCGGCGTACAACCTGCCGATCGTGCTGCGATTCACCGGCACCCTCGACCGGGAGGCGCTCTCCGCGGCCCTGCAGGACCTGCTGGAGCGTCACGAGGTCTTCCGCACCGTGTTCGCCGAGTGGAACGGCGTGCCCGTCCAGCGGGTGCGGGCCACCGACGAGGCCGTGCTGCGCCTGGACGTCACCCGGACCACCGAGGAGCAGCTGGCCGACGCGGTCGCCGCCGAGATCAGCCGCGGCTTCGACCTCGCCGAGGAGATCCCGCTCCGGGCCCGGCTGTTCGCCGTCACCAAGGACGTGCACGTCCTCACGGTCACCATGCACCACATCGCCGCCGACGGTTGGTCGCTGGCGCCCCTGCTGGCCGACCTCGCCACCGCTTACCGGGCCCGGAGCGCGGGTCAGGAGGCCGACTGGCAGCCGCTGCCCGTGCAGTACGCCGACTACGCGCTCTGGCAGCGCGAGGTGCTCGGGGACGAGGCCGACGAGGACAGCCAGATCTCCCAGCAGCTGCGCTACTGGGAGCAGGCCCTCGCCGGGCTTCCCGAGGAGCTCGGCCTGCCGACCGACCGACCCCGGCCGGCCGTGGCGAGCTACCGGGGTGCGCGGATCACGATCGAGATTCCCGCCGACGTCCACCGGCGGGTGAACGAACTGGCCCGCACCCGGCAGGCGAGCCTCTACATGGTGCTCCAGGCGGGCCTGGCCGCCCTGTTGTCCCGGCTGGGCGGCGGCGAGGACATTCCCATCGGCAGCCTGATCGCCGGCCGCACCGACGAGGCGCTCGACGATCTGGTCGGCTTCTTCGTCAACACGCTGGTGCTGCGCACCGACGTCTCCGGCGACCCGACCTTCACCGAACTGCTCGACCGGGTCCGTGCCACCGGCCTGAGCGCGTACGCCCACCAGGACCTGCCGTTCGAGCGGCTCGTGGAGGCGCTCAACCCCAGCCGGTCAATGGCTCGCCACCCGCTGTTCCAGGTGGCCCTCAACCTGCAGAACGCCGCCCAGGCCGACTGGGCCATGGGCCTGCCCGGTCTGGAGGTGGAGCCGGAGGCCTTCGACCTGGAGACGGAGAAGTTCGACCTCTCGTTCACCTTCGCCGAGCACCGCACCGAGGACGGTGCGGCGGCCGGCATCATCGGAACGGCGAGCTACGCCATCGACCTGTTCGACCGTGACCGCGTGGAGGCACTGGGCGCCCGGCTGGTCCGGCTGCTCACCGCCGCGGTGGAGCGGCCGGACCTCCCGATCGGCGAGCTGGAACTGCTGGACGCCGCGGAGCTCGCGGCCGTCCGCACCGCCGGGACCGGCCCGCGTCGGACGTCGCCGGCCGAGGACGTCGACGTCCTGCTCGGCCGTCGCGCGGCGGACGTGCCGGACGCCCTGGCCGTCCGCGCCGGCGACGTGTCACTGACCTTCCGGGAGCTGGATGAACAGGTCACCCGGCTCGCCCGGCACCTGGTCGCGCTCGGTGCGGCTCCCGGCGAGCTGGTCGCCGTCGCCCTGCCGCGCGGTGCCGAACTGCTGGTGACCCTGCTGGCGGTGCTCCGGTCGGGCGCGGCCTACCTGCCGCTCGACCCCGGCCTCCCGGCGGAGCGGCTCCAGTACACCGTCGCCGACGCCCGGCCGACGCTGACGGTGACCTCCACCACCGTGCAGGAACCGCCGGTGGGCGGCGCCGTCGTCCTGCTGGACGACGAGCGGACCCGGGCGGTCCTGGCGGAGCTGTCGGGCCGGGACTGGACGGACGGTGAGCGCCGGACCCCGGTGCACGCCGAGCACCCCGCCTACGTCATCTACACGTCCGGCTCCACGGGGCGGCCCAAGGGTGTCGTGGTCCCGCGCCGCGGGCTGGCCAACTTCCTGCACGACATGGCCGGCCGGTTCCCGCTGACCCCCGAGGACCGGTGGCTGGCGGTGACCACGGTGTCCTTCGACATCGCCGCCCTGGAGCTCTACCTCCCGCTCGCGGCCGGCGCGGCGGTGGTCCTCGCCGACCGGGAGACCGTGCGCGAGCCCTCGGCCCTGCTCGGACTGGCGGCCGAGTCGGGAGTCACGGTCCTGCAGGCGACCCCGTCGCTGTGGCAGGCGCTGGCCGACCACGACGCCACGGCCCTGCGCAGTCTGCGCAAGCTGGTCGGCGGCGAGGCGCTGCCACCGGAGCTGGCCGACCGGTTGGCCGCCGAGGGCGGTCGGGTGACCAATCTCTACGGGCCCACCGAGACCACGATCTGGTCGACGGCCGCAGAGCTCGAGACGGGTGCTCCGCACATCGGCGGCCCGATCACCGACACCGACGTCCACATCCTGGACGGACGGCTCCGCCCGGTCCCACCGGGCGTGCCCGGTGAGCTGTACATCGCCGGGGCGGGCGTGGCCCAGGGCTACCTGGGGCGTCCGGGCCTGACGGCGGAGCGGTTCGTCGCCAGCCCGTTCGCCGGTGGCGCCCGGATGTACCGGACCGGCGACCTGGCCCGCTGGGGCCGGGGGGCGAGGCTGGAGTACCTGGGCCGGGTCGACCACCAGGTCAAGCTGCGTGGTTTCCGGATCGAGCCGGGCGAGATCGAGGCCGTGCTGGCGCGTCACCAGGACGTCGCCCGCGCCGTGGTGGTGCTGCGCGAGGACCGGCCCGGGGACCAGCGGCTGGTGGCGTACGTGGTGCCGGCGGTCGGCCGGCCGGTGGACGCCGCCGCGCTGCGCCGGTGGGCCGCAGCGGACCTGCCGGACTACATGGTCCCGTCGGTCGTCGTCGGTCTGGACGCGCTGCCGATGACGCCCAACGGCAAGCTGGACCGCCGGGCGCTGCCCGTACCGGCCGACAGCGCCGCCGGTGAGGTCGTCGCACCGCGCTCGCCGCGCGAGGAGATCATGGCCGGCCTGTTCGCCGAGGCGCTCGGGCTGGCGGTGGTCTCCGTCGAGGACGGATTCTTCGACCTCGGCGGCCACTCACTGATGGCCACCCGCCTCGTGAGCCGGATCCGGACCGTGTTCGGGGTGGAACTCGCGATCCGCACGCTGTTCGAGAACCCGACCGTCGCAGGACTGGTCGAGCACCTGGACTCGGCCGACCGGGCCCGCCCGGCCCTTCGGCCGCAGCCGCGCCCGGACGCCGTGCCGCTGTCCTTCGCCCAGCGCCGGATGTGGTTCCTGCACCGGTTGGAGGGCCCGAGCGCGACCTACAACATGCCGTTCGTCGTCCGGCTCTCCGGTCACCTCGACCTGGAGGCGCTGAAGGCGGCGCTCCAGGACGTCGTCGCCCGGCACGAGAGCCTGCGCACGGTCTTCCCGGAGATCGACGGCCTGCCCCGGCAGGTGGTGCTCGGAACGGACGAGGCGCGGATCGAGCTGACCTGCCGCCAGGTTGCTGAGGACGGGTTGGAGGAGGCGACCGCGGCCGCCGTGCGCACGGCGTTCGACCTGACCGCTGAGCCGCCGGTCGCGGCGACCCTGCTCACGCTGTCCCCGACCGAGCACGTCTTCGTCCTGGTCGTGCACCACATCGCGGGCGACGGCTGGTCGCTCGGCCCCCTGGCCGCCGACGTCTCGCAGGCGTACACCGCCCGGCACGCCGGCCGGGCGCCGCAGTGGGAGCCGCTGCCGGTGCAGTACGCCGACTACACGCTGTGGCAGCGGCAGCTGCTCGGCGACGAGTCCGACCCCGACAGCCTGTTCTCCGGGCAGGTCGCCTACTGGAAGGAGTCCCTCGCCGACCTGCCGGACCTGCTGAACCTGCCGACCGACCGGCCGCGTCCGTCGGTGGCCAGCTACCGAGGGGGGCGTCTGCCGATCGAGCTGGGCGCCGAGCTGCACGCCGCGGTGCGGTCGCTGGCGAAGCGGGAGGGCGCGAGCACCTTCATGGTGCTCCAGGCCGCGGTCGCGGCGCTGCTCGGCAAGCTCGGCGGCGGCCACGACATCCCGCTCGGCAGCCCCATCGCGGGCCGCACCGACGAGGCGCTCGACCACCTGGTCGGCTTCTTCGTCAACACCCTGGTGCTGCGCAACGACCTGAGCGGGAACCCGTCGTTCGCCGAACTGATCGGCAGGGCCCGGGAGACCGCGCTGGCGGCGTACGCCCACCAGGACGTCCCGTTCGACCACCTGGTGGAGGTGCTCCGACCGGACCGCTCCGCCGGGCACCAGCCGCTGTTCCAGGTGATGCTGGCGCTGCAGAACGCCACGGCCGCCGCCGACGTCGAACTGCCCGGCCTGACCCTCAGCTCGGAGGACGGCTTCACCGGGGCTTCCCGCTTCGATCTGTTCCTCAGCTTCTCCGAGCAGTTCGAGGGGGCCGGCGGGACGCCCGCGGGCATCAACGGGTTCATCGAGTACAGCGCCGACCTGTTCGACCCCGCGACGGTCACCGCCCTGGTGGTGCGGTTGGAGCGGCTCCTGACCGCCGTGTCGGCGGACCCCGCGGTGCCGATCGGCTCGATCGACATCCTCGGGGACGACGAGCGGCAGACCGTCCTGCGACAGTGGAACGACACCGCGACGGACCGCCTGCCGACCGGCGTGACCACCCGGTTCGCCGCCCAGGTCGCCCGCACGCCGGACGCGGTCGCGGTGTCGAGCGACGAGCGGGAGCTGACCTACCGCGAGCTGGACGACGAGTCCGACCGGCTGGCGCGCCGCCTGGTGGCGGCCGGCGTCCGGGCCGAGGACCGGGTCGCGCTGTTCCAGGAGCGCTCCGCGGCACTGGTGGTGTCGATCCTGGCGGTGCTCAAGGCCGGTGCGGCCTACGTGCCGATCGACCCGCGCTACCCGGCCTCCCGCCGCAGCCACATCATGAGCGACAGCCGGGTCTCCGTACTGCTGACGGACACCACCTCTCCGGCGCTGGAGTGCGAGCACGACGCCGCGGTCCTGGTGGTGGACGCCGGGACGGACCCGGAGGTCCTGGACGTCCGGCTGCCCGCGGTGGTGCACCCCGAGCAGTTGGCGTACGTGATGTACACCTCCGGCTCGACGGGTGTGCCGAAGGGCGTGGGGATCACCCACGCCGACGTGACCGCACTCGCCTCGGACCGGGCCTTCCGTCCGCAGGCCCACCGCCGGGTGCTGCTCCACTCCCCGCAGGCGTTCGACGCGTCCACCTACGAGCTGTGGGTGCCGCTGCTGAACGGCGGCCGGGCCGTGGTGGCCCCCCGGGGCGACCTCGACCTGGCGACCCTCGCCCGGGTCATCGAGGAGAACCGGATCACCGGTCTGTGGATGACCGCGGGTCTGTTCCGGCTCGCCGCCGAGGAGTCCCCGGAGTGCTTCGCGGGCGTGGCCGAGGTGTGGACCGGCGGCGACGTGGTACCGGCCGAAGCCGTGCGACGGGTCATGGCGGCCTGCCCGCAGATCGTGGTGGTCGACGGCTACGGCCCGACCGAGACGACCACGTTCGCCACCACCTTCCGGGTGGAGGACGCCCGGAGGGTCCCCGCCCAGATCCCGATCGGGCGGCCGCTGGACGACATGCGGGTCTACGTCCTGGACGAGGCACTGCGGCCCGTCCCCGCCGGGGTCGCCGGCGAACTGTACATCGCCGGTGCGGGTCTGGCCCGCGGCTACCAGGGCCGGCCGGGCCTGACCGCCGAACGGTTCGTGGCGGACCCGCACGGCCCGGCGGGCAGCCGGATGTACCGGGTCGGCGACCTGGTGCGCTGGAACGCCGACGGCGCGGTCGAGTTCATCGGCCGGGCCGACGACCAGGTCAAGATCCGCGGCTTCCGGATAGAGCTCGGCGAGATCGAGGCGGCTCTGGCCGCCCACCCGGACGTCGCCCAGGCGGCCGTCCTGGTGCGCGAGGACCGTCCGGGCGACCGTCAACTGGTGGCCTACGTCGTGCCGGGCACGGAGCCGGGCACGGCCGGGACGGCCGCGGACAACGGCACCGCCGGCGAGCAGATCGAGCAGTGGCAGGAGCTCTACGCCGAGTTGTACGGCGCGGAGCGGCCGGAGGAGTTCGGCGAGGACTTCAGCGGCTGGGCGAGTAGCTACACCGGCGAGGACATCCCGCTGGAGGAGATGCGCGAGTGGCGGGACGCCACCGTGGAGCGCATCCGCTCGCTGCGGCCGCGCCGGGTGCTGGAGATCGGCGTCGGCAGCGGTCTGCTGCTGGCGAAGCTCGCCGGCGACTGCGAGGCGTACTGGGGCATCGACTTCTCCGCGGAGGCGATCGCCGTGCTGCGGCGACAGGTCGAGGCCCAGCCCGAGATGGCCGGCAAGGTCCGGCTCGAGATCGGCGCCGCGCACGAACTGGACGCCCTGCCGCGGGAGTTCTTCGACACCGTGGTCATCAACTCGGTGGCGCAGTACTTCCCCAGCGCCGCCTACCTGACCGATGTGCTCGCGTCGCTGTCGCGTCTGCTGGTGCCGGGCGGCGCCGTCTTCCTGGGCGACCAGCGCAACCTGCGGACCCAGCGGAGCTTCCAGACGGCGGTCGGACTGCTGCAGTGGAACGGCCGGCAGACACCTGCCGAGCTCTCCCGTTCGATCGAACAGACGATCATGATGGAGAAGGAACTCCTCGTCGACCCGGAGTACTTCGCGGCGCTGCCCGGGCTCATCCCGGCGTTCGAGGCCGTGGACGTCCGGGTCAAGCGGGGCCGCAGCGACACCGAGCTGACCCGCCACCGCTTCGACGTGGTCCTGCGGACGGCTCCCGCCGGGAGTCGCTCGCTCGCCGACCTGCCGCGGCTGCGGTACGGCGTGGAGGTCCTGAACCTGGAGGACTTGGAGCGCCGGATCGCGGCCGGTGACGGCCTGCCGGTCCGGGTGACCGGTGTCCCGGACGCACGGCTGGCCGGCGAGCAGGCGGCCCTCCTGGCCCTGGCCGACGGACGGCCGGTCGACGAGGCGCTGGCCGCGCTGACCGGCCCCGAGGAGCGCGGCGTCCATCCCGAGGCGCTGCACGAACTGGCCGCGCGGTGCGGGCAGCCGGTCGTCGTCACGTACGCCCAGGGTGCACCCGGGCGGCTGGACGCGGTGTTCGGCGTCGGCGAGGAGGCCGTCTCGGAGTCGTACCTGCCGGGCACCCGGCAGGACGCCGCGGCGCACGTCAACAACCCGCTGGGCTCCCGGCGGCTCGGCGAACTGGTCAGTTCCGTCCGATCGTTCGCCGAGCAGCGGCTGCCCGAGTACATGGTGCCGAACGCGTTCGTCGCGTTGGACGCCCTGCCGACCACGGTGAACGGCAAGCTGGACCGTCGCGCGCTGCCCGCGCCCGACTTCTCCAGCGCGTCCACTGGTCGGGCACCGCGCACGGAGTTGGAGGCGCGGGTCTGCGCGATCATGGCCGACGTCCTCGCCCTGCCGTCGGTGGGCATCGACGACAACTTCTTCGACCTGGGCGGCGACAGCATCATGTCGATCCAGTTCGTCAGTCGCGCGAGGCGGGCCGGGCTGCTGATCGGCACGCGCGACGTGTTCCAGTACAAGACCGTCGCCGAACTGGCAGCGGTGGTCCGGCCGGCCGACGGCCCGGCATCCGCCGCGACCGACGAGCCGGAGACCGGCGACGTCCCGCTGCTGCCGATCGTGCACTGGCTGCGGGAGAACGGCGGCCCGGTCGAGGGCTTCAACCAGTCCCGGATCGTCCCGGCACCGGCGGGAGCCACCCTGCCCCTGCTGGAGCAGGCGCTGCAGGCACTGATCGACCGGCACGGCGCCCTGCGGATGCGGTTGGACCGCACCGGCGGGCAGTGGCGGCTGAACGTGCCCGAGACCGGGGCGGTCCGTGCGGGCGACGTGCTGCTCCGCGTGGACGCGGCCGGTCTGGACGACGAGGCGCTCGAAGCCGTGATCGTCGAGCACCGCGACGCGGCGATGGCCAGGCTGGCCCCGGACGACGGCATCATGCTGCAGGCCGTGTGGTTCGACGCCGGTCAGGGCCGGAGCGGCCGTCTCCTGCTGATGGTGCACCACCTCTCGGTCGACGGCGTCTCGTGGCGGGTCCTCCTGCCCGACCTGTTCGAGGCCTACGAGGCGGCCGAGCAGGGCAGGCCCATCGCGCTCGACCCGGTCGGCACCTCACTGCGCGGCTGGGCGACCCGGTTGCACGAGCTCGCGGCCGAACGCCGGAGCGAGCTCGAGCTCTGGGAGGAGATGGTGCGGGAACCGGAGCCGCTGCTCGGCCTCCGGCCGCTCGACCCCTCCCGCGACACCGTCGACGCGACGCGCTTCGTGCATGTCCGGTTGCCCGCCGACCTCAGCACCTCGCTGCTGGCGGACGTGCCGCGGGCCATCCACGCCGGTGTCGACGACGTCCTGCTCACGGGCCTGACGCTGGCGCTCGCCCAGTGGCGTGCCAAGTGGCGTGGCACGCACCGCGAGGACGTGCTCCTCGCGGTGGAGAGCCACGGCCGGCACGACGTCCTCGAGGGCGTCGACCTGACCCGGACCGTCGGCTGGCTGACCGCCATGTACCCGGTGCGGATCGACCTCGCCGGGGTGGACACCACCCAGGCCCTGGCCGGCGGACCGGCCACCGCCCGCGCCGCCAAGGAGGTCAAGGAGCAGCTGCGGCGGATCCCGGACCACGGTCTGGGCTACGGCCTGCTGCGCTATCTGGACCCCGAGGCGTCCGAGCGGCTGGCCGGCGGCGCCGAGCCCCAACTGGCCTTCAACTACTTCGGCCGCTTCACGGCACCGGAGGGCGAGCCGGCACCGGTCGCGTCCGAGCCGGCCTTCGAGACCGGCCGGTACGACGGCGGCGCGGACGGCCGACGACCGTTCGCCCACGCGCTGGAGGTCAACGCGCGGACGGACGACTTCGCCGCCGGTTCCTCGCTGAGCTGCATGTGGACCTGGCCGGACGGGCTCTTCACCGACGAGGAGGTCCTGGAGCTCTGCGAGGGCTGGGTCGCGGCACTGCGCGTGCTGGCCGACCAGCTGCGGCGCCCCGGCAACGCCGGGCGCACGCCGTCCGACCTGCCGCTGGTCGACCTGTCCCAGCGGCAGATCGAGCGGTTGGAGGCGGACCTGCCGGGCCTGTCGGACGTGCTGCCGCTGACTCCGCTGCAGGAGGGGCTGCTCTTCCACGCCCGGTACGACGAAGGCGACACCGACCCGTACACCGTCCAGTTCCTCTGGGCACTGGACGGCCAGGTCGACCGGGACGCCTTGCGGGCGGCGGCGACCGCCCTGCTGCGCCGCCACCCGAACCTCCGGGTGGCCTTCCGGCAGGACGACCTCGCCCGTCCGGTGCAGGTGGTCGTGGAGGACCCGGCACTGCCCTGGTACGAGCACGACCTGCGGGCGCTGGAGGGCGAGGCCCGCGACCGCGAGGTGGCCCGGATCATCGAGGAGGACCGCACCCGCCGCTTCGACCCGGCCCGTCCGCCACTGATCCGCTTCACGCTGATCCGGGTGGCCGAGGACACCTACCGCTTCCTGCTCACCAACCACCACATCCTGCTCGACGGATGGTCCATGCCGGTGGTCCTGGGCGAGCTGGGCGAGCTGTACACCACCGGCGGTGACGACCGGACGCTTCCGGTGCCGGCCGACTACCGCGGCTACCTGACCTGGCTCGCCGGGCAGGACCGCGCGGCGGCCGAGAACGCCTGGCGCACCGCGCTGGCCGGGCTGCAGGAGCCCCTCCTGCTCGCACCGTCGGCGGGGCAGCGGGCGGCGGTCACGCCGCACCGCCAGGTCGTCGAGGTCGACCAGCAGCTCAGCGCGACGCTCGCCGCACTGGCCCGCAGGCACGGATTGACCCTGGCCACACTGGTCCAGGGCGCCTGGGCCACGATGCTGAGCCGGCTGACCGGGCGGGACGACGTGGTGTTCGGCGCCACCGTGTCCGGCCGGCCGCCGGAGATCGCCGGTATCGAGACGATGGTCGGGCTCTTCATCAACACCCTGCCCGTCCGCGTGCGCCTGGAGCCGGCCGAGCCGGTGATCGCCCTGCTCGAGCGGATCCAGCGCCAGCAGTCCGAGCTGACGGAGCACTCGTACCTGCGGTTGTCCGACGTCCAGCGGCTCGCCGGATTCGGTGAACTCTTCGACACCGCGACGGTGTTCGAGAACTACCCGGCACCGCCCCAGGGCCTGCACGACGAGCCCGGCGACGTGGGTGTCAGCGACGACCGGACGAGCGACGCCACGCACTACCCGCTGGCGCTGTGCGCCTCGATGCGCGGCCCGTCCCTGCGGCTGCGGGTGGACCACCGGCCCGACGTCTTCGACGAGGAGAGCGTGACCGGGCTGATCGACCAGCTCGTCGGCTGGCTGCGCGCTCTGGCCGAGGACCCGGACCAGCCGGTCGGCCTGATCGACCTGCTGGGCGCCGACCAGTTCGACCGGGTCGTCCGGCAGTTCAACGCCACCGAGCGGCCGGTACCGCCGCAGCGGTGGTCCGAGCTCGTCGCCGAGCGGGCGAGGTCGAACCCGGACCGGGCCGCGGTGGTCCACCAGGACGAGCGGCTCAGCTACGCGGAGCTCGACGAGCGGGCCAACCAGCTCGCCCGGCTGCTGGCCCGCCACGGCGCCGCCGAGCAGTCACTGGTCGGACTGATGCTCGAGCGCACCCCGGACACGGTCGTCGCGGTCCTCGCGGTCGCCCGTGCCCGGGCCGCCTACCTGCCGGTGGACTCGCGCTACCCGGCCGACCGGCGCGCGTTCATCCTGGCCGACGCCCAGCCGTCGCTGGTCGTGACGACCTCCGCCACCGCACAGCTGCTGGCGGAGGTGGGGGCCGACGTACCCACGCTGGTCCTGGACGACCCGGAGGTGCGGGCGCAGTGGGCGGCGCAGCCCACCACGCCCCCGGTGCCGGCCGCCGAGCCGTCCCCGGACGACGCGGCGTACGTCATCTACACCTCGGGCACCACCGGCCGTCCCAAGGGCGTCGTGGTCACCCAGCGGGGCATCGGCAACCTGGCCGCCGCGCAGATCGAGCGGTTCGCGATCGACGCGGAGAGCAGGCTCCTGCAGTTCGCGTCGCCGAGCTTCGACGCCGCGGTGTCGGAGATCGTGACCAGCCTGGTGGCCGGTGCCACCCTGGTGCTCGCCCCGGCGGCCGAGCTGCTGCCCGGCCCGACGCTGACCGCGGTGATGGCCCGGCACGGGGTGACCCACGCCACCATCCCGCCCACGGTACTGGCCGCGATCTCGCCCGACGACCTGCCAGGGCTGCGCACCCTGGTGGTCGCCGGCGAGCCCTGCCCGCAGCACCTGGTCGAGCAGTGGGCGCCGCGACTGCGCATGATCAACGCCTACGGCCCCACCGAGACGACCGTCTGTGCCACCATGAGCGACCCGCTGTCCACGGCGGTCGCGGTCTCGATCGGCCGGCCGATCGCCAACACCTCGGTCTACGTGCTCGACGCACGGCTCCGGCCGGTGCCGACGGGCGTGGCGGGCGAGCTGTACGTGAGCGGTCCCGGTCTGGCACGCGGCTACCTGAACCGCACCGGCCTGACAGCGGAGCGGTTCGTGCCGAATCCGTTCGGCGCGCCGGGCAGCCGGATGTACCGCACCGGTGACCTGGCCAGCTGGACCCGCGACGGCCGGCTCGCCTACGTCGGCCGGGCCGACCAGCAGCTCAAGCTCCGCGGCTTCCGGATCGAGCCGGGCGAGATCGAGTCGGTGCTCCTCGACCACCCGGACGTGGCCCAGGCGGCCGTCGTCCTGCGGGAGACGAGCCAGGGCGGCCGTCGGCTGGTGGCGTACGTGGTACCGCGCGACGGTGCCGGGACCGACTCGATGGTGCTGCGCAAGCACGTCTCGGGGCAGGTGCCCGACTACATGGTGCCGTCCGCGTTCGTGTCGCTCGCGGCGCTGCCGGTCAGCCCGAACGGGAAGCTCGACCGTTCGGCGCTGCCCGCGCCGGACGCCGAGGGCAGCCTGCGCAAGGGGGCGCCCCGGACACCCCGCGAGGAGGTGCTGTGCGGTCTGTTCGCGGAGTCCCTCAAGGTCCGCCGGGTCGGGATCGAGGACAGCTTCTTCGATCTCGGTGGTGACTCGCTGATGGCGGCGGCGCTGGTCAGCCGGGTGAACCTCGCCTTCGGCACCAAGATCAGCATCGCGGCGCTGTTCGACGGTCCGACCGTCGAGAGCCTCGCCGAGCTGCTGGCCACGGGAGCGGAGAGCGATCCGATGGACGTGCTGCTCCCCCTGCGGAGCACCGGTACGGCCGAGCCCATCTTCTGCCTCCCGCCCGCGGGCGGTCTGAGCTGGAGTTACGCGGGTCTGCTGCGCCACATCGACCCGGAGCACCCGGTCTACGCGCTGCAGGCGCGCGGCCTGGCCCGGGACGAGGCACTGCCCGAGTCGCTGGACGCGATGGCGGAGGACTACCTGGAGCAGATCCGGGCGGTCCAGCCGCACGGCCCCTACCACCTGGCGGGCTGGTCACTCGGCGGCATCCTCGGCCACCTGATCGCCACCCGGCTGCAGGAGGCGGGAGAGCGGGTCGCGACACTGGCCGTCCTGGACGCCTACCCGGTGACCAACCAGCACGAGGTGGTCGAGGAGCGGCCGGAGGACGTCCTGCGGCAGCTGCTGGCCTACCTGGGCCACGACCTCACCGAACTGGGCGAGGACCCACTGGACTACGCCCGGGCCCGCAGCCTGTTCGACGACGGTGACAGCGCCATCGCCGGCTTGGAGGAGCGCCACATCGAGGCGCTGGCCCGGGTGGGCACCAACATCGCGCGGATCACCCGGGACTTCGGCCTGGACCGGTTCCGCGGTGACCTGCTGATGTTCGTCGCCGCAGTGGGCAAGGAGGGTTCGGCGAACACGCCGGCCCTGTGGGAGCCGTACGTCGAGGGTCGGGTGATCAGGCACGACCTCGCCTTCACCCACAACGACCTGACGACGGCCGCCGCCTGGGCGGAGATCGGTCCGCTGCTCGCGCAGTCGCTCCGCGACGCCCGCGGGAGCCGGGCCGCCACCGGGCAGTAGGCGGGTTCCAGGCCCGGACGACCGCCACCGCGGCGGCCGTCCGGGCCTTCGCCGTGCGCCGGGCGGGGCGGCGTCCCGGAACCGGCACGGCGCAGCGGAACAGCACACGTATTCAAGTCTTGGAAACGCCGACGACCACGGCCGCCGGCCGGGCCAGGATGGCGGTGTCCCTTCCATCGCCGCTGCCCGACCGGCGCCCGATCCCGCGCGGTCGGCAGGACGACGTATCCACGTCCCGGACAACCGACCCGCTGGCGCGACTGGACGACGACGGGAGCCGGCACTCCCTTGTGGCCGGCGTTCACGAGATCTCCGCCGGCTTGGACGACCGCAACCCTAGGCTCTTGGGAGAAACCATGCTCAACGCCGTACAGCTCGCGCCCCCGGAGGTCACCTTCACGGTCTCCCCGGCGGAAGCGGTGGAGATCAGCCGGATCGCCGATCAGCTGCAGTCGGTCTCGGACGAGGTCGACGACGATGCCTGGGTAGCCGCCGCCCGAAGCTCCTGGGAATTCCTGCCCGGCGGCTACCGGCGACGCGTCCGCGAGTTCCGCCGCGACTCCGGACCGGCCGGCGTCATGGTGGTGCGCGGACTTCCGGTGGACGACTCCCGGCTGCCGAACACCCCGTCGGTCGCCGGGTCCGTGCAGCGGACCACCACCGGGCCGGCCGCGCTGCTGATGATGACGGCCTGCGGTCTCGGCGATCCCGCCGCCTTCCTGGCGGAGAAGTCCGGCGCGCTGGTCCAGGACGTCGTCCCCGTGCCGGGCCGGGAGGACTTCCAGGGCAACGCCGGGTCGGTGGACCTGATGATGCACAACGAGAACGCCTTCCACCCGCACCGCCCGGACTACGTGATGCTGCTCTGCCTCCGCCCGGACCACGACCGCGTCGCCGGGCTCCGTACCGCCTCGATCCGGGAAGCACTGCCCCTGCTGTCCGACCGGACCCGGCAGGCCCTCGCCCGTCCCGAGTTCAACACCCAGCCCCCGCCGTCCTTCGGCTCGGCCGGCGCCGGCGCCCCGGAACTCCCGGTACTGGCCGGCGAGTCGGCCGATCCGGATGTCCGGGTCGACTTCGCCGCCACGACCGGACTGACCCCCTCGGCCCGTGCGGCCCTCACCGAGCTGTCCCTGGCCCTCGACGAAGTCGCCCGCACCGTCCGGCTGTTGCCCGGCGACCTGGCGATCGTCGACAACCACGTGACCCTGCACGGCCGGACGGCCTTCCAGCCCCGCTACGACGGCCGGGACCGCTGGCTCCAGCGGACCTTCGTCCTGGCCGACCTGCGCCGATCGCGCGACCACCGGCCCGGCGACGGCTACGTGCTGGAGCGGTAGGGCCCGCCCCAGTCGTCATCCCGGCAGCCGTCCGGGGTTCACCCAGGAGAAGGAGAGCACAGCAGATGCAGCAAGCGCCCGGGACGGCGGAGAACCCGCAGCCCTCGCCCGCCGAAGACGACGGCGTTCCCGTCTTCCAGCTGATCGACCCCGGGCTGGTCCAGGACCAGTACGGGTTCTTCGCCGATCTGCGCGCCAAGTCGCGCGTGTGGTGGGCCGAACTGCCGGACGGCACACGCTGGCTGGTCCCCACCCGCTACGAGGACATCCGCCTGGCCCACCTCGACCCCCTCCTGCGCCAGAAGCCGGACCCGGAGGACGACCCGGTCACCGATGAGGAGGGCGGCATCTGGCGCATCTACAACGAGCACCCCGTGGTGTCCGACCCGCCGAAGCACACCCGCCTGCGCAAGCTCCTCAGCGGGGCCTTCACCGCCCGCCAGACCGAACGCCTGCGCCCGCGCGTGGAAGAGACCGTGGAAGAACTCCTGGACGGCCTCGCCCGACAGGCTGCCGACGGCGCTCCGGTGGACCTCATGGAGGGCCTCGCGTGGCCGCTTCCGCTGGTCCTGATCTGCGAGTTGCTCGGCGTCCCGGAGGAGCGCCGCGACGTCTTCCACGACTGGTCCCGCAACGCCCGCGACTTCACCGGAGGCGCTACCCACGAGGGCCGCGAGGACATCGCCTACCGCATCATCGACGTCATCAAGGACCTCATCGAGGAACGGCGCACCACCCCCACCGACGACCTGCTCGGCCAGATGGTGCAGGCCCGCGATGCCGACGAGGGCAAGCTCAGCGAGATGGAGCTCATCTCCACCGCCTTCATCGTCCTGCTCGCCGGCTTCGAGACCAGCGTCGGCCTGATCGGCAACGGCGTGAACGCGCTGCTCCTCAACCCCGCGCAGCGGGCCCTGGTCGAGAACGACCCCACGCTCGTCCCCGGGGCCGTCGAGGAGTTCCTCCGCTTCGACCCGTCGCTCTTCCTCACCAACGTCCGCATCGCCGGAGGACCCACCACCGTCGCGGGCGTCGACATCCGCAAGGGCCAGCCGGTCCTGCTCTCGCTCGGCGCCGCCAACCGCGACCCCGAGCAGTTCCCCGACCCGGACGAGCTGGATGTCACCCGCAACGCCACCGGACACCTCGCCTTCGGCTACGGCATCCACCACTGCATGGGCGCGCCGCTCGCCCGCATGGAGGCGGCCGTCGCCATCGGCCGACTCCTCCAGCGCTTCCCCGACATGCGCCACGCCGAGGGCCCGGACGTGCCCTACATCCCCAACCCCATCGCCCGCACGCCGCTGAAGCTGCTGGTGCACCTGAACTGACGACCGGCACGGGCCGGGCCGCCACCGCGCGATGCGCGGGCGGCCCGGCCCTCACCGCCGCACCTGGGCGCCCGGGTGGGCTGCCCGGTGGCTCAGCCATGCGGCGGCCGGCGCACCCCGCCGTGCCTCGGCGCGCCGGTGAGGGCCGACCCGCTCCCTCGGGATCCCGTCGAGCAGGACGTCACGCGGCGCCGGATCCGCCGGCGCCGTCCCGCCCGGGCGGACAGGCCGGGCACCCGGCGGTCGTCCGGTGGTATTCCCAGGTGGCGGCGCCGAGCGCGGGGCCCCACAGCATCCAGCTCGCGTAGAACGTCAACGGGACCCACGGACGCAACCCGAAGTCGTCGGTGGGCTTCCGCGGGCCGAAGTAGTGCCGCACCCCCGACATGAACGCCGCCGGACCCACCTGGGCCAGCAGAGCCGTACTGAAGCAGGCCGGCCCCAGCACCAGCACGCGTGGCACGCGGGAGCCGCCGACGGCCGGGACCCATCGTGGGAAGACCCGCCCCCAGGGCCGTACCAGCGCCAGCGACAGCACGGACCCGACCAGCGCCGGCACCACGGGCACCCAGCCGCCGCGGATGCCGTGGATCAGCTCGGGCCGGGTGATCCCGAGGTCGCTGCCGCACTCCCATGCGAGCTTGACGACCGGATAGGGCAGGGACAGCGCGACCGCCGCGTAGCCGCTCCACGCCGGCGCCCGCAGGCGGCCGTCCGGCGCCGGGCGTCCGCACCCTGCACAGGTCTCCGCTCCGTGTGCCGCGTTCCGCGTGACGGCCGAGGCCGTCAGAGCGGCCGAACCGAGCGCCAGGAAACGGACCGCGAAACGACCCGCGTCGCCGTCGGGAGCCTCCGGGGCCGCCGGGCCGATCGCGCGGCGGAAGACCGCCCCCAACACGTCGAAGAGCACGGGGCTGCCGCCCTGGGCGAGTCCCACGGCGGCGCCGAGCGCCCCGAGCTCGGCGATCCGGCGCCGGTGCCGGGAAGCCACCGGGTCCGGCACCAGAGCCGCACCGAGCGCCAGCGCCCCGACGACGGACGCACCGCGCACCAGCCGCTCGCCCGGATGACGGACGGCCCCGCCACCACGGCGGCGGGCGAGCGTGCTCGCCAGGAGCGTCGCGGCGCAACCGGCCACCGCCAGCGCCGTCCGGGCCCGCGGCCGTCCCCGACGGTGCCCTGCGGATCGGGGACCGGGGACGCCGCCGGCCCAATCGCTCGTCGCCATGCCAACTCCCCGCCCGTGCCACCTGAGTCCCGTGCACCCTAGGAGTCCGCGGGGCCGGCGCGGAAGTCCGCTTCGAAGATTCGAAAGCTGCACGGCCCGGCACCCCGGGCCGGCACCGGGTGACGCGCACTCAATTATTCGAAGCGGCCTCGGCCCGCCGCGCTCGGGCGGGCCAGGATGGTGCAGCCCGTCGAGTGCCGCGGCCCCGCCGGGTATCCCGCAGCCCGCACGAAACGGCGGAGAACATGCCCGACATGACCGACGCGCTGCTCGCCGGCGCCACCCCTGACCTGTCCGATCCCCGCCGGTACACCGAGGACGGAATCGAGGAGGTCTGGAGCACGCTCCGCAGGACCCGGCCGGTCTTCCTGACCCGGCGCCCCAGGTCCACCGACTTCTGGTCCGTCCTGAGCCATGACCTGGCGACACAGGTCCTCAAGGACAGCGCCACCTTCTCGTCCACCGGCGGGATGCGGCTCGACGCCGACCCGGTGGCCAACGCGGCCGCCGCCGGGAAGATGCTCATCGTCACCGACCCGCCTCGGCACGGCGGAATCCGCCGGGTCATCAACTCCGCTTTCACCCCGCGGATGGTGAAGCGGCTGACCGACAACATCCGGCTGACCGCCGGCCAGGTGATCGACGCCGCGCTCGATCAGGGCGACGTCGACTTCACCCAGGTCGCCGCGCGCCTCCCGGTGTCGGTCATCGCCGACATGCTCGGTGTGCCCAGGGCGGACTGGGACTTCATGCTGAAGCTCACCATGATCGCTTTCGGCGCCGACGAAGCGGCCGACACGGACCGGAACTCCGTCGCCGAGGCGCACACCGAACTCCTGGTCTACTACGACGACCTGTTGCGCCAGCGACGGCGCGACCCCCAGGACGACATCGTCAGCGCCCTGGCGCACGGCCTGGTGGACGGCGAACCCCTCACGGACGAGGAGATCCTGCTCAACTGCAACGGGCTCATCTCCGGCGGCAACGAGACGACCCGCCACGCCACCGTCGGCGGGCTGCTCGCGTTCATCCGGCACCCGGAGCAGTGGGACCTGCTGCGGACGGATCCCGGTCTGATCCCCTCCGCCGTGCAGGAGATCCTGCGGTTCACCAGTCCCGCCCTGCACGTCCTGCGCACGGCACGGCAGGAGGCGGTCCTCGACGGCCAGGTGATCCGTCCCGGCGACCAGGTCGCGGTGTGGCTGCCGGCGGCCAACCGGGACGAAGCCGTGTTCACGGAGCCCGACCACTTCGACATCACCCGCTCCCCCAACCGGCACCTGGCCTTCGCCCAGGGCACCCACTTCTGCCTCGGATCGGCCTTGGCCACCAGCGAACTCTCCATCTTCTTCGAAGAGTTCACATCCCGCGTGGCCACCGCCACGCTCCGGGGCGCGCCGAAGCGAATGGAATCCAACCTGATCTGGGGCTTCACCTCGATGCCGCTCACCCTGACCAGGCGCAGCGCACCCTGATCCGCCACCGGGCCGACCCCACGATCCGCCCCCTCCCCCTCGAGAGGGAGGCGGATGCTCCGATCGACGGATGTGACCGGCGCGGCTGACGGCGAGGCTTGACGCGCATATGCATTCCGAACGTACGGAGGTCACGGTGGCTGTTCCTACGAGCTCGAAGGTAGGAGGCTCCCGGCCACGGACCACGAGCCCGGGGCGGATGTCGTGGAGGCGGCGCTGGCCCAGCTGGGCACCCACGGCAGCCGCCGCATGGGCCGGGCTCTACGCCGCCGTCGAGGTCGCCTGGGCGATGACGGGCACCACCGTGCAATGGAAGGAACACGCCGCGTATGCCCCCGGGGTCCAGCTCCTCCTCGCGGCCCTCGCCCTCCTGGCCGGCGGTGCCTGCCTGGCCACCACCCGGAGGCTCGCCAAGCCCGGCCGGGTCGCCGTGGCGGCGGCGCTCGTCGTGGCGCTCCCGGTACTCCTCGTGGGGATGACCGGCCTGCCGCTCTACTTCGTGACACTGGTGACGTTCTCCGGGGTCGAGAGCGCCACCGGCTTGGCCCAGGTGCTGCTGAACACGATCGGGGCAGGGCTCCTGCTGCTCGTGGGCCTGTCGCACCGCCGGCTGCAGCGCGGCGACTGCCCGCGCTGCGGCAGGCCGCACGACGGAGCCGGCGACGGTCCGCTGGCCCACCCGGCCGCCTCCAGGGCCACGAGGCGGACCCGCGTCACGGTGTACCTGCTCATGTGCGGACTCCTGCCGTGGGCGGGGCTCAAGAGCATCTGGACGCTCGGCGGCGACGCGCTCGGCGTCTCGGCCGACGACTGGCAGAAAGCAGCGAGCGCCGGCGCGTCCGGGACGGCGAAGGCGACCGCGTCGGCGGGGATCGACATCACCGTGCTGGCCGCGATGCTCGGGGTCTTCCTGCTGCTGGGGCTGCTCTACGTGTGGGGACAGGTGTTCCCCCGCTGGACGCTGTTCCTGTCCGGACGGCGCGTCCCGCGCATGCTGCCGTTGGTCCCTGCCTGGCTGACCGGCATCCCGCTGGCGATGTACGGGGTCGTGCTCAACGTTCTGGCCGCGCTCATCGCCATCGGCGTGGTGCCCGCGTTCAAACCGATCGGGCCGTTCACCACCACGTCGCAGATGACGTGGATGGTCGAGTTCGGTGGCCTGGCGTTCGGCGGCCTGGGCATCGGCCTCATCGTGGCCGCCCGCTCCTACGCCGCCCGCACCCGCCCCATCTGCGCCAGCGCCCTGGAAGCGCGACCCGAGTAGCCGCCCTCCCCGGGAGGGCGACTGCGCTTCCCGGGGAAGGCGGGGTGCAGGCGCAGACCACCCACCGGAACGCGGGCCCCGTCGCCCCACCGCCGAGCAGGACGTCGCTCCCCGCCGGGCCACGACCCCGCCGCAGGGGCCTCTCACCAAGGAGGGACCGTGCCCACGACCCGACGGTGCCGCCTGCTCGGCTTCGTCGCGCTCCTCCTCCTGGCGGCTCTGGTCACCCCGGCACTGTTCGACGGAACCGCCAGGGCGGACACCACATCTGCGTCGAAGCAGCTGTTCCTGCACGTCATCGGCCACCACCCCGTGTACCGGGTGGTCATCAACCTGCGGACTTCGCTCTCGCACCGGCCGGCCTGATCTCGGCCCGCTCGGGGTGCCCGGGGCCTGGTTCGGACCGGACCGGCACCGGACCGTACGCTACGGGCGCTGCGGCCGGTCCGCCCCCGGGAGAGCGACCCCCACCGGCTCGGGCCGGACCCGCCGGAGGGCCGGTCCCACCGATGGGACCAACCTCCTCGGCTGTCGCTCCGGCCGCCGGGGACGGGCGGCGGACAGCGGCTAGAAGCGTTCGCAGTCCGCGAGGGGCGCGTCGAGGACGCCCTCGCGGGCGATGATGTAGCCGAGGTGGCCGCGGCTTCGGCTGCCGAGGAGTTCGCTGGCCTTCTGGATGTGGCTGGAGACGGTGCGGGTGCTCATGCCGAGGCGGGAGGCGATGGCCTCGTCGGTGTAGCCGTTGACCATCAGCCGCAGGACGTTCTGCCGGGTGCGGTCGGTGAGCAGCGGCGGGCGGTGGTGGCCCTCGAGGTAGGTGACCGGCTCGGCGCGGTCCCACATCAGTTCGTAGATCTTGATCAGGTACTCGACCAGCGGCGGCAGTTCGATGAGCATCGCGGCGGCCTCGCGGTCGGCCCCGGCCGGGATGAAGACGGTCGAGCGGTCGCAGATGATCATCCGGTCGAAGACCTCGTTCAGGGTGCGCACCTGGGCGCCGCGGGCCGTCACCTGCTCGATGTAGGCGAGCGTCGGACCGTGCGAGCGCACGGTGTGCTGGTAGAGGGTGCGTTGGCGGACCCCGCGGTCGGCCAGGGCGAGGTCGCGCGGCAGCGCGTCGGCCAGGTGGTCGGCGCTGCGGCCGCCGCCGGGCTGGGCGGTGCGCAGTTCCTCGGCGCAGGCGGCGACGGCCTTCTCCAGCGCCGGGTTGATCTCCTCGCCGGCCAGCAGGCGGATCGGTAACCGGGCCTGCCGCATGACGTCCTGGTAGGCGTGGTCGGCGGCGGCGAAGGCGGTGCGCACCTCGGCGATCCGCTCCTGCTGGGCCAGTACGGCGAGTTCGAGCGGCCGGGTCAGGCAGGTGAGGGCGAGGTCGGGCGGCACGGCCGCCAGCCGGTGGTCGGATCCGGGCAGGACGCGCAGCAGGCCCATGGCGAGCAGGCACTCGGGTGCCTGCCCGTCGGCGCCGCCCTCGGCGAGCGCCGTCCGGTAGAACTCGAGGCCGGTGTCACAGAGTTGGGGTGTACCCATTTCGGTGCTGCTGTCCTGGGATCTGCACATCTGCACGTCCTTCCGGCTTCGGCATTGCGAATTCACGAATGCCCGGACCGGCAACAGCCGGACCTCCGAAAGGGCAGGATGGAGTCACCTGCCGACCGGACGCATCCCCCCCGGGCCACGACTGCCGAGAGTGTACGCCCAATGGGCGCGGAATTCAGCGGTCCCGGCGGAGGCGGACCGCGCCCGGAGGCGGGGGCCGACAGCGGCGGCGAGCGCGACCGTATCCAGCCGCGGTAACGGGCGGATGGACGCCGCATTTCACCTGTCGGGCCGTCAGGGCGGCTCGGACGGACGGCCGGCGGACGACCGCGCACGGATCGCCCGGCGGATCGCCCGGCGAATTGCCCCGACGGGCCGCCCCACGGACCGCCCCCACGGACCGCTCGACGGACGGAGGCCCCCTTGTTGCGAGCTGATCCCGACCCTCCGCGCTCCCCGGTGGACCCGGCCGGACTGGTGGACCCGGCCGAGCTGGTGGACCAGCGACTGGTGCGGCAGCTGGCGGAGGCCGCCGCCGCGCAGGTCGGCTCCGGGGCGGTCCGGCTGCTGGGTGACGGCGGGCTGCTCCAGGCGCTCGCCAAGCAGCTGATCGAGCGCGCCCTGGAGGTCGAGTTCCAGGAGCACCTGCACGGCCCGCGCGGCCTCGACGGGGGCCCCGCGGCCGCCGCCGCGGACGCCTCCGCGGCCGCCACCGAGGACGCCCCTGCCGACACCCGCGACGCCGACGCCACGGACCGCCCCGGGGCCCCGGCCCGCGCCGACACCCGCACGGATGCCGGTACGGACCCCCGCACGGACGCGCGTACGGACCCCCGCACGGAAGCCCCCGCCGGCACGCCCGGCCGGGCCCGCCCGGGCACCCGGACCGACGCCGCGGCCCGCGCCGAGGTGAACGCCCGCAACGGGGCCCGCTCCAGACGACTGCTCACCGAGGTCGGGCCGGTGGAGGTGCGGGTGCCCCGGGACCGGGACGGCAGCTTCGCCCCCCGGACCGTGCGTCCCCGGGCCCGCCGGCTGCCCGGCCTGGACCGGCTGGTCGTCTCGCTCACCGCGCGCGGCCTGAGCTCCGGCGAGCTGGTGGCGCACCTGGCCGAGGTGTACGGCGTGGAGCTCAGCCGGGAGACCGTCTCGGCCATCACCGACCAGGTCCTCGACGAGCTGGCCGAGCGGCGCGGCTGCCCGCTCGATCCGGTCTACCCGGTGGTGTTCCTGGATTCGGTGCGCAGCGGCCGGTCCGGCGGCCCGCTGGTGCACCTGGCGCTCGGCATCTCCACCGACGGCCGGCGGGAGGTGCTGGGCCTGTGGCCCGCCGCGGACGGGGAGCAGTGGCCGCAGGTGCTGGCCGGGCTGGCCGAGCGCGGCGTGCGCGAGGTGTGGGTGCTGGTCGGCGACGCCGGGGCCGGCCTGGCGGAGGCGGCGGCCGCGCGGTGGCCGCGCACCGTGGTGCACACCTCGGTGGCCCACCTGCTGCACGCCGCCCTGCGGCACGCGCCCGGCGAGGACTGGGGTGCGCTGGCGCGGACGCTGCACGAGATCTGCACGGCGCCCACCGAGTCCGCGGCGCTGGAGCGGCTGGGCCGGGCCGAGCGGGAGTGGGGACCGGGCCACCGCGAGGTGTTCCGGGTCTGGCAGGCGGCCTGGCCGGTGCTCGCACCCGGCTTCCGCTTCGGCCCCGAGGCCCGGCGGCTGCTCGCGGGCGGCGGCGTGCTGGAGCGGTTGCACGCCCGGCTGCGCCGGATCGAGCAGGCCGCGGGGCGGGTGCGGGACGAGCGGGCCGCGCTCAAGCGCGTCTACCTGGCGACGCTCGCGCTGGAGTCGGGCGCCGGGGCGGGGCGGCCGTGGACCGGGGACTGGCCCGCCGTCCGGGAGGAGCTGCGCCGGGGTTCGCGCCCGCGCGCCGCGGTTCCGGCGCCCGCACGGAGGGCCCACCACTGAGCGGAGGACCACCCACCACTGATCTGACAGAACCAGGTGATCTTTTCATCGGTTCTGTCTGTTTTTGGCACCGTATGTTCACGGTTCCGGTTCCCGCAATGCGTGATCCCGATCACGGCGAGAGCTTCCACGCCAGATTGGCCCTCGGCAGGATGAATTTCAGCGAGGAGGGCAGACCGCCCGCCTCAGGAAGAGGAATTCACGATGACGAATCTTGCCGTTCACATTCACAAGATGCTCGGGATTCTCGCCATTGTGCTGGTCGCCGGCATCGGCCTCCAGAGCCACGCCGGAGCGCACTCCTCCCCCGCCGTCGCAACGCCCCTGGCGATGGCCGGGGACGACTCCGGCTGGGGTCCGTGACCCGCATCCGGCCCCGACCGCACGCGGAACTCCGATGGGCTTCGACAAAGGCGCTCCGGTGAACTCCCGGAACCGCGCCGCGGCGTAATTCCCCCCTCCTCGCAATTCTCCGAACAGAGAGGAAACCGACGATGGCGAACCCGTTCGAGGACCCCGAGGCCGACTACCTCGTCCTGGTCAACGACGAGGGCCAGCACTCGCTCTGGCCGGTCTTCAGCCCGGTCCCCGACGGCTGGCAGCAGGTCCACGGCCCCGCCGGCCGGCAGGACTGCCTCGACTACGTCGAGCAGCACTGGCAGGACCTGCGGCCGAAGAGCCTGATCGCCCACCTGGCCGGCCACTGACCCCGCGGGGCCCGTCCCGACGGCGCACACCACGGCGACGCCCGAGCTCCACCGAGCTCCATAGAGCTCCACCGAGCTCCAACAGCTTCACCGAGCCGGCCACGCGCCCGCCCCGGGACGACCGCCCCCGGGCGGCCTTCGGGAGGACAACCCCGAAGGCCGCCCCGAAGACCGCCCAGCACGCACGCCAGCCAGCCACCCTGCCCCCGTCACGGCGGGGCCCGCCGTACGAGGGAGAGAGTGCAGATGTCCGGGGACCAGCAGACGCACAGAGCCGACCGGCGGCCCGGGCCGGCCGAGGTGCTGTGCCGCCTGTTCGCCGAGGTGCTCGGCCGGGAGTCGGTCGACCCCTCGGCGGGCTTCTTCGACCTCGGCGGCGACCGGCCTGCCGCCGACCGGCTGCTGGCCCGGGTGCACGCCGAACTCGGCTTCCGCGCACCGCTGTCGATCCTGCTGGACACCCCCACCCCGGCCGGCCTGGCCGCTCGGCTGGCCGAGGGCGCACCGACCCAGCCGGCCACCGGCCCGGCCCAGCACGCACCGGCCCAACACGCACCGGCCCCGGCCGCACGGGCTCAGCACGCACCCGTCCAGCACACGCCCGCCTGCAAAGCATGCGAAGCACCGGCCCAGGACGCACCGTCCGCCCCCCGCCCGTACCCCACCCTCACCGAGCTGGTCGACGCCCAGGTCGCCCGCACCCCCGCGGCGCCCGCGCTGTACGCCGGGGACACCACCCTCCGCTACGCCGAACTCGACGCCCGCGCCAACCGCCTGGCCCGGGTGCTCGCCGCCCGCGGCCTGGGCGCCGAGGACGTCGTCGCCCTGGCCCTGCCCAAGTCCGCGGAGGCCGTCGCCGCGATCCTCGCCGTGGCCAAGACCGGCGCCGCCTGGCTGCCCGCCGACCCGGCCTACCCGGCCGAGCGGCTGCGCCACATGCTCACCGACTCCCGCGCCGCCCTGGTGCTCACCACCTCCGGCGCCGCCGCGGGGCTCCCGGAGACCGGCGCGCCCCGGCTGCTGCTCGACTCCGCCGAGCACCTCGCCGAGCTGGCCGACCAGCCCGACGGCCCGTTCGCCGCCGCCGAGCGGGTGCGGCCGCTGAGCGCCGCGAACACCGCCTACGTGATCTACACCTCCGGCTCCACCGGCGTGCCCAAGGGGGTGGCCGTCACCCACACCGGGCTGGCCGGCATGGTCGCCACCCAGGTCGCCGCCACCGGCGTCGGGCCCGGCAGCCGGGTGCTCCAGGCCGCCTCGCTGAGCTTCGACGTCTCCGTCTCCGACCTCGCGGTGGCCCTCACCACCGGCGCCGCCCTGGTGCTGCCCGGCGAGCAGAGCCAGCTGGTCGGCGAGCCGCTCGCCGAGCTGATCGACCGGTACGGCGTCACCCACGCCGACGTCGCCACCGCGATGGCGGCGACCCTGCCGGACGTCCCGCTGCCCTCGCTGCGCACCCTGATCGGCGGCGGCGAGGCCGTGCCCCGCGAGCTGGCCGCCCGACTCGGCCGCGGGCGGCGGATGTTCAACAGCTACGGCCCGACCGAGACCACCGTCATCGTCACCATGAGCGAGCCGCTCACCGGCGAGGAGCAGCCGCCGATCGGCCACCCCTGCCGGGACGTGCGGATCCACCTGCTGGACGAGCGGCTGCGCCCGGTCGCGCCCGGCGCCGTCGGCGAACTGTACGTCTCCGGCCCGTACCTGGCCCGCGGCTACCTCGGGCGGCCCGGCCTGACCGCCGAACGCTTCACCGCCTGCCCGTTCGGCGACCCGGGCACCCGCATGTACCGCACCGGCGACCTCGCCCGGCAACGGCCGGACGGCCAGCTGGAGTTCCACGGCCGCGCCGACGACCAGGTGAAGATCCGCGGCTTCCGGGTCGAGCTCGGCGAGATCGAGCAGACCCTCTCCGCCCACCCCGGGGTCCGCCAGGCCGTCGTCGTGGTCCGCGAGGACCGCCCGGGCGAGCGCCGGCTGATCGGGTACACCGTCGGCCCCGCCGACCCGGCCGAGCTGCGCGCCCACTGCGCCGAACGGCTGCCCGACCACATGGTGCCCGCCGTCGTGGTGCTCGACCGGCTGCCGCTCACCCCCAACGGCAAGGTGGACAAGCGCGCCCTGCCCGCGCCCGCCCGCAGCACCGCCGAGGACGGCGGCCGCGCCCCCGCGGGGGAGACGGAACACGCCCTCGCCCGGCTGTTCGCCGACGTGCTGGGACTGCCCCGGGTCGGCGTCGCGGAGTCCTTCTTCGAGCTCGGCGGCGACTCCATCGTGGCCATCCAGCTGGTCTCCAGGGCCCGGCACGCCGGACTGCAGCTCACCCCCCGCGAGGTGTTCGACGCCCCGACCGTGGAGGCGCTGGCCCGGATCGCCCGCCCGCTGGACGGACCGGTCGCCGCCGAGCCCGCCGGGGCCGGCCTCGGCGAGGTGCCGGCCACACCGATCGTGCACTGGCTGTCCGCCCAGCACGGCGCGGTCGCGAGCTTCTACCAGTCCACCCTGATCCCCCTCCCCGCCGGCACCCGGCCCGAGCACCTCACCACCGCGCTGCAGGCCCTGCTCGACCACCACGACGCCCTCCGCGCCCGCACCTCCCCGCTCGCCGAGCGGCCCTGGACCCTGCACGTCCCCGCCCCCGGCACCGTCCCCGCCGCGGCCGCGCTGCGGCAGCTCGCCGGGCCGGCCACCGGGCAGGCGCTGCGCGCCGCGACCGAGGCCGCGCGCGACCGGCTCTCGCCCGAGGACGGCCGGATGCTGCAGGCCGTCCACTTCGACGGCGGGCCGCACCTGCCCCCGCAGCTGCTCCTGGTCATCCACCACCTGGTCGTCGACGGCGTCACCTGGCGCATCCTGGAGGAGGACCTGCTCGCCGCGCTCGCCGCCGCCCGGGAGGGCCGCGAGCCGGTGCTGCCGCCGGTGCCCACCTCGTTCCGCCGCTGGGCCCAGCGGCTCACCGCCGAAGCCCTGACCGACCGCCGGGCCGCCGAACTCCCGCTCTGGGAAGCCGCCCTGGCCACCCCGGACCCCCTGCTCGGCGACCGCCCGCTCGACCCCGCGAGGGACACCTACGCCACCGGCGGCACGCTACGGCTCGTGCTGCCCGCCGAGACCACCCGGACGCTGCTCACCCGGGTCACCGCCGCCTACCACGCCCAGGTCAACGACGTCCTGCTGACGGCGCTGGCGCTCGCCCTCGGCCACTGGCGCGCCGAAGCCCCCGCCGGGCCGGACGGCGCCGTGCTGGTGACCGCGGAGGGCCACGGCCGCGAGGAGATCGTCGACGGCGTCGACCTGCACCGCACCGCCGGGTGGTTCACCTCCGTCTACCCCGTCCGGCTCGCCCCCGGCGCCCTGCCCTGGTCCGAGGTCACCGCCGCCGGGCCCGCGCTCGGCCGCGCCCTCGGCCGGGTCAAGGAACAGCTGCGCGCCGTACCGGACAACGGCATCGGCTACGGGCTGCTGCGCCACCTCAACCCGGACACCGCCGCCGTGCTCTCCCGGTACGCCGAGCCGCAGGTCGAGTTCAACTACCTGGGCCGCTTCCAGCCCGACGGCGTCACCGCCGAGGACGTGCTCGCCGGGGCCGAGGCGATGACCGAGGGCGCCGCGCCCGATCTCGCCCTCGGCCGGGTGCTCGGCCTGGACGCCACCACCGTCGACACCCCGCAGGGCCCGCTGCTGGTCGCCCAGTGGTCCTGGGCCGCCGACCTGCTCGGCGAGGAGCGGGTCCGCGCCCTCGCCGAGGACTGGTTCACCGCGCTGCGCGCGCTGGCCGAGCACGCCGCGCACCCGGACGCCGGCGGACACACGCCGTCCGACTTCCCGCTCGTCGCCGTCGACCAGGCCGAGCTCGACCGCCTCACCGAACTCCACGCCCCCGCAGGGCTGCTGGACCTGTGGCCCACCTCACCGCTGCAGGAGGGCATGGCCTTCCACGCCGCGTACGACACCGACGGCGCCGACGTCTACACCTCCGTCTGCACCTTCGACATCACCGGGCCCGTCGACGCCGACCGGTTGCGCACCGCCGCCGAGGACCTCCTGCTGCGCCACCCCAACCTCAAGGCCGGCTTCCACCAGCGGCCCGACGGCCCGCCCGTGCAGGCCGTCCCGCAGAGCGTCGACCTGCCCTTCGCCGTCCTCGACCTGACGGCGCACGCCGACCCGGAGGCCGAGGCCGAGCGGATCGCCGCCGCCGAGTACGGCCGCCGCTTCGACCTCGCCCGCCCGCCGCTGCTGCGCTACACCCTGCTCACCCTCGGACCCGACCGCCACCGGCTGATCGCCGCCGCGCACCACATCCTGTTGGACGGCTGGTCCACCCCGCTGTTCGCCGAGGAGCTGTGGGCCCTCTACTTCCGGCAGCCACTGCCCCCGGCCACCCCGTACCGCGCGTACCTGAGCCGACTCGCCGCCCGTGACGGCGCCGCCGCCCGCGCCGCCTGGGCGCGGGCGCTCGACGGAGTTGACGAACCCACCCTGCTCGCCCCGGACCGCTCCACCGCCGCCCCCCGGCTGCCGCTGCGCCTGACCACCGGCCTCACTCCGGCCGCGACCGAGGCGCTGACCCGCACCGCCCGTCGCTACGGCGTCACCCTCAACACCCTCGTCCAGGCCGCCTGGGGCGTCCTGCTGGCCCGGCTCACCGGCCGCGACGACGTGCTTTTCGGCACCACCGTCTCCGGCCGCCCGCACGACCTGCCGGGCGTGGAGCGGATGGTCGGCCTGCTGATCAACACCGTGCCGGTGCGGGTCACCCTCGACCCCGCCGAGAGCTGGGGGCAACTGCTGCTGCGCCTGCAGCACGAGCAGTCCGCGCTGCTGGACCACCAGCACCTCAGCCTCACCGAGATCCAGCAACTCACTGGCCTGAACAGCCTGTTCGACACCGTCACGGTGTACGGCAACTACCCGGACCCGTCCGTCCTGAACGGTGCCGACCCGAACGGCGCCACCCGCGTCACCCTGGTCGAGGACGTCGACAGCGCCCACTACCCGCTGCTGCTGGCCCTGACCCCGGGCGACGGCCTCCAACTGCGCCTGGACCACCAGCCCGACGCCTTCGGCCCCGCCGAGGCCCGCACCCTGCTGGACCGCTTCCTCGCCCTGCTCGACCGGATCGCCACCGACCCGGCCGAACTCATCGGCGGAGTCGAGGTGCTGACGGGCGCGGAGCGGGAGCGGCTGTTGGCGGACGGGAGGGGCCCGGTGGCGGCGCTGCCGGGGGGCGGGCTGCCCGCGGTGTTCGAGGCCCAGGCCGCCACGACTCCCGACGCCGTCGCCCTGGTGGCGGTGGACGGCGAGCTGACGTATGCCGAACTCAACGCGCGCGCCAACGGTCTGGCGCGTCGGCTGGTCACGGCCGGCGTGGGCATGGAGACGCCCGTCGCCCTGCTCATGGACCGCTCGGCCGCGCTCGTGGTGGCGATCCTGGCCGTCCTCAAGGCCGGCGGCACCTACGTGCCCCTGGACGACGCCCAGCCCGACGAGCGCCTACGGGCCGTCCTCACGGACGCCGGCGCCCGGCTCGCGCTCACCGACCCCGGACACCAGGACCACCCGGCCCTCGAAGGCCTCAGGACCCTGCCGGTCGGCGACGACACCGCCGACAACCTCGAACTGTTCGTTCGCGCCGACCAGTTGGCGTACGTGATGCACACCTCCGGCTCCACCGGCACCCCCAAGGGCATCGGCATCACCCACCGCTCGGTCATCGACCT
>NZ_JBIDAK010000029.1:87243-90281 GCF_043202455.1 Kitasatospora sp. NPDC048194 | reverse complement strand
CCCGCCCCCCCCCCCCGCGCCCCCCCCCCCCCCCCCCCCCCCCCCCCACCCCCCCCCCCCCCCCCACCCCCCCCCCCCGCCCCCCCCCGCGCGGGGGGGGGGGGGGGGGGCGCCCCCCCCCCCCCCCCCCCCCCCACCCCCAGTGGCTTACTTGGCGGCTGGCACCAACACCCTCACCAGTGCCAGGACTTGCCGATTGCTCGCCAGGACGAACTTCCTCGTCGCCGCCGAGGGGATGAACATGGCGATCAAGAGCATGAGGCTCATCACCACCACCGCCACGGTCACCGGCACCGCGAGCGCGAGCCGGGCCCACACGCTGAAGGGAACCGTCACCGGCACCCCCCGGACAACGAGGCCCGGGCGTCAAGTCCATTGCCGGATGCGGCCTTATGAGCTATGGTCAATACCAAGCGAACCTTCCCTGTCAAGCTCGGCGGGGCGAAGGAACGGACGGCTCCCGCTGGAACGGGGGCCGTCGGCATTTTGGGCCGACGGTGGTGCAGTCCGCTCATTGTTGAGACTAGAACACCCTCTGCCGCACCAAGGTTCCGCGGCCCCAGAGCTGCAACCGGAGATTTGACAAGAGGGGAACGAAACCTCGCCATCCGAGGTTTAGGCGGCGCCAAGCCCACTGCGAGCACGACGGCATCGTGAACTGCGGCGTCACACCCAGCTCTCGCTGTTCAGGACCCTTGCACGGGCCTGAGTTGACGCAGATATGTGTCCGGATCGCGCCTCTCCCAAGCGGGCACTTGTCAGCTAGAACTGACAGCCATGGGGGAGCGACACCGCTGGAGCGGCCCGTCCTATTTCGATGGCACGCCCAAGACCTTCGGCGACGGGCTTGAGCTGGCGCCGGCGGTCCAGGCTCTTCGCGAGGCGGTTCACAGGCTTCGAGAACTCGTCCCCAGGCCGCCCGGCGACCCGGCCGAGGAACTGCTGGACGCCTTGAGCCGGCTTGCGGCGATCGAGAAGGCCGTGGCCTCCGAGAGGGTCCTGCTCCTGGCCGAAGCCAACTACCGCGGGGCTACCTGGCAGCAGATGGCCCAGGCTTGCCGAGTCCGGCGCCAATCGCTCCACAAGCGCTATGCGGACCGCGTCCTACGCGTCATCGGCATCTGCTCGGACGCCAATCCGGAGAAGCCGCTGCGGCTGATCATGGAGCTTTACCCGAACACGTTCAACCATCTGGTCGCGCTGGGCCTGGTCAACCCCGAGCCGTCCACCGCTGACGGACGGCACCGCCTGGCCTTCCGCAGGCACACCCACGCCATCGCTGTCGCCCGTCAGCAGAACGTGCCGGAGACGGAGTCCGACAAGAGCCGGGACGATCCCAGGCGGCATCCGACGCAGGGCTGAGGTTTCCCTTCAGCGCCCTTTCCAGCCCTTGGAAACAGCGAAGACTGGAAACGTTTCCTTGATCGACGGGCGCCCGGCCAGGCAGGCAGCATCATTCGTCGGCGGTCGACTCCCGGGGCGGTCCCCCGACCCCCTCGCACCGCGCAGCCTCCAGCTCGGCCTGGAACCGCCGCTGCCGCGCGAGGGGGAACATGTCCACCCGCAGCCACGCGCCGACCTGCACATCGGGTCCAGGCACCAGCCACACCGGCACCTCGCTGAGCAACCCGCGCAGACACATGTCCGAGGTCCCGCCGCTGGCCGGCGAGAAGTGGTCATGGAAGGCGACGATCAGCCGCGGGCGTTCGGTCAGCAGCATCCGCGTGTTCCGCTCCGGACCAGCCAGCCGCCAGTCCGCCGGACGGGCCAGGCGCTCGGCCTTCCAGTCGACCGGATAGCAACGATGCCGTTCAGAGCCCAAGCCATGTCGCTGGCACCACCCATGAGCCGCAGAGTCCGCGCCGGTCGCCGCGCCCTCGATGACCACGAGGCGTTCACCATGACGATCCAAGAGACGGTCGAGCACGATCTCCACCGCCGTCGGCCACGGCCACCGGCGACTCCCGCACATCAGCACCCGCGGCTCACTCAGGTCGAATCCCACAGCACCACCTCGTTCCGGCACCAGGCTGTCATCGGGGTCCGACACCCCTAGAGGTGATCTGGGTCACATCTTCTCATGCTGGCGGTTGTCTCAGAGCGGCTCCAGCGAGGGCGCCCCCCCGCTCCGCCAAATGCCCCCAGGGCCGGGGCGAGACACAAGAGCGGTGTCTCATGAGACACGCGAACCATGGAGAACACGACCACGCCGACCATGTCGAAGGCGTGCCAGGGGTGTTGCGGGGGCGCGGTGTCGGCGCGGTCGAGGGCACGGCGCTGGACGACCCGCCGGGTGAGGTCGCCCGGGTCACGGCCTGGGCGGCCGTCGCCGGGGTGCCGCTGCTGCGCGCCGGGCGTGGTGAACGCCGCTCGGCGGGAGCGGAGTTGACCTGGGACGTGGTGTGGCCGGATCCCGGAGCGGCCGTCGAGGCGTCCGGCGCGAACAACGCGAGCGTGGCGTTGCTGGTGTCGTTGCCGGGCGGGCTGCGGATGGCGTTGCTCGGCGACCTCGAACCACCCGCGCAATCCGCCTTGTTGGGCCGGCTGGGCCGGGTCGACGTCCTGAAGGTGGCGCACCACGGCTCGGCTCACCAGGACTGGGACCTGACGGCCGCCCTGCGGCCCCGGCTGGCCCTGATCTCCTGCGGTGAGGGCAACGCCTACGGCCATCCCTCGCCGCGCACGGTCGACCGGCTGCGCGCCCTGGGCGCCACCGTCCTGCGCACCGACCGCGCGGGTGACATCGCCGTGACCGGCGACTCCCCGTCCACGCTGGCGGTCGCCGTTCAACCCCAGCCCGCCCACGGCCGCCCCGCCGCCCACTCCACCCACCAGACCCACTCGCCCGCCGGCCCCCGTGCCCCGCCCCGGTGACCCCCGCTCTCCTCCTCCCTCCGCAACGCGGGTGGGGATGGGGCAGGGGGTGGGGGAGGCGGAGGGAGGGGAGGGGGCGGGGGCGGGGCCCCGGGGAACGCGATCGCGGCGCGCTCCGGGAGGCCCCGAGCGCGCCCCCCCGGCGACGTGCGGGTTTACCCTGG
>NZ_JBIDAK010000029.1:0-87236 GCF_043202455.1 Kitasatospora sp. NPDC048194 | reverse complement strand
ACGGGGGGGGGGGGGGGGGGGGGGGGGGGGGGGGGGGGGGGGGGGGGGGGGGGGCCGGGGGGGCCCGGCGCGGGGGCGGGGCCGGCCGCCCCCGCCCCCCCCCGCCACGGAGACGTGCGGGTTACCCGTGGCCGGGGCGGTGCTCGGGGCCCGCCCGAGTCCGCTGCGGTCGCGGCCCGTGCAATCGGGTTCGTGCGGTTGTGGCCGAGCGGCCGTACGCACAGCACGGACGCCGCTCGGTCTCGCAGCAGCCCTCGGTTTTCGGTCCCCCGTCCCGTGGCTCGGTTGTCGCCCTCGGCCTGGTGGCACCTCGGTCATCCGGCCCCTCCGCCGACCTGGTGTGGTCGGCTGGTGGGCGGCGGGCCGGGCGCCGGGTGTCAGGCCTCCTCGCGCCAGCCTTCGTGGGAGGCGGCCAGGGTGTCGAGGGCGTGGAGGAGGGTCGGGGTCCAGCCGTCGGCAGGGGGGTCGAGGACGACGAGCCACTGGGCGTCCTCGGCGTCGTCCTCGCCGGCCAGGGCGTCGCGGACGATCTCCAGTTCGCCGAGGTCCGGGTGGTCGGCGCTGAGCTCCTCGGCGGCCTCGTCGGCGGCGTCGCGGTCGGGCAGGACGAGCAACTGGCGGACGAAGGGGTCCTCGACGTCCGGGAGATCGGTGGTGTGGTTCTCGGTCACCGGACCATTGTCCAGGTCCGGTCGGGCCGGGCGGCCCCGGGCGGGAGTGTCCGCGGCGCGTGGGATGCTGGTAGGCGATGGCCAGGAAGAGTGCACCCGACGACCTGCTCGCCCCGCTGACCCTCGCGGTCGGCCAGGAGGAGCTGCTGCTGGACCGCGCGGTGGCCCAGGTGGTGGCCGCGGCGAAGGCGGCGGATCCGGACACCGACGTGCGGGACCTGCCGCCCGGCGGCCTCCAGCCCGGCAGCCTGGCCGAGCTGACCACGCCCTCCCTGTTCGCCGAGCGCAAGGTGATCGTGATCCGGGCCGCCCAGGACCTCTCCGCCGACTCCGTGAAGGAGGTCAAGGCGTACATCGAGGCCCCGGCCGAAGAAGTGATCATGGTGTTGGTGCACGCCGGTGGCGCCAAGGGCAAGGGCCTGCTGGACGCCGGGCGGAAGGCCGGCGGCCGTGAGGTGGCCTGCGCCAAGCTGACCAAGGCGAGTGAGCGGCTGGCCTTCGTCAAGGGCGAGTTCCGCACGCTGGGCCGCTCCGCGACCCCGGAGGCCTGCCAGGCGCTGCTGGACGCGCTCGGCAGCGACCTGCGCGAGCTGGCGGCCGCGTGCAGCCAGCTGACCTCGGACGTCGAGGGCACCATCGACGAGACGGTGGTGGCCCGCTACTACAGCGGCCGGGCCGAGGCGACCGGCTTCGAGGTGGCCGACCTGGCCGTCACCGGACGCGCGGCGGAGGCGCTCGAGCGGTTGCGCTGGGCGCTGGCCGTCGGGCAGCCGCCGACCGGCATCACCTACGCGCTGGCCTCCGGCGTGCGCAGCATCGGGCGGCTGGCGACGGCCGGGCGGAACATGCGTCCGGCCGACCTGGCCCGCGAGTTGGGCATGCCGCCGTGGAAGGTCGACCGGGTCCGCCAGCAGATGCGCGGCTGGACCGGTGACGCGGTGGCGACGGCGCTGACCGCGATCGCCCAGGCCGACGCCGCCGTCAAGGGCGGCTCGGACGATCCGGCCTTCGCCCTGGAACGCGCGGTGGTCACGGTTGCCCGCGCCGCCCGGGCGGGTTCCCGCCCCGCCTACTGACGGCTCGGCTCAGCCCGGGAACGGACCGGACCCGTACCTCCGGGCCGAGCCGGTTGCGGCGGCAGTGACGGCGTCGAACAGTCCCGCGTGTCGGGTGCCGAAGCGCTCTGTCCACCCTAGGCGCGATACGGCCGTACCTCGAAGTCCCCTCGCATGCGCATGACCGGTGGCCACGGCGCCCCGACCAGAGCCGGGAACGCGACAGGCGCCGCAGTCGGCCTCTGGGGAAGAGACCGGCTACGGCGCCTGCCGTACAGCTGGTGTGCACCGCACCCGCGTGGCGAACGCAGGCCGCGTGCGGTGCGAGTCTCGCACGCCTCGGGGTTCCGGGTAGAGGGCCGGACGGGTCCCGTGGCGGTGGGGGCCATGCCCCCCGGGCGTCAGGCCTGGGTGGCGTTGACGCGCTTGGTGATGGCCGACTTCTTGTTGGCGGCCTGGTTGGCGTGGATGACGCCCTTGCTCACGGCCTTGTCCAGCGCCTTGGAGGCGGCGCGGGCCAGCACGACGGCCTTCTCGGTCTCGCCGGCGGCAGCGGCCTCACGGGCCTTGCGCAGAGCGGTCTTCAGCGAGGACTTGACGGCCTTGTTGCGCAGGCGCGCCTTCTCGTTGGTCTTGTTGCGCTTGATCTGGGACTTGATGTTCGCCACGAAGGAGCCTCAGTCTGTCTAAAAGGATCACGGGTGTCCCCCCGGCCGGGGCCGGGGAGGGGTTGCACGCTGGAGGCCGTCGTCCAGCTGAGAGGGCATGCCGAGGCCAGGTGCAGCAGCCCACGCTACCAAAGGGCCGCTGCCCGACCCAAACCGGACCTCATGCCGAGGCCCACACCGGACCTCGCACTCGGGCCTCACCCCGGACCACATGCCCGGTCGCAGCACCTGGTCGCACAACCGGGTCCGCACCCGGAGCCCGCACCCAGACCCGCACCCGGACCCCGCGCCGGCCGCGTCAGGCGCTCAGCACCGGCTCCCCGTAGTGCTCGACCACCGGGAACGGCTGGTAGAACCGGTGCAGCAGCTCCCGCCACCGGCCGTACTCGGCCGAGCCGCGGAACCCCTCCGTGTGGTCGGCGAGCGTCTCCCACTCCACCTGCAGCAGGAAGCGCGACCCGCGCCCGTCGTCGACGCAGCGCCGCAGTTCCAGCGAGCGGAACCCGCGTTGGACGGCGATCAGCGGGCGGGCCTCGGCGAAGGCGGCGAGGAACTCGTCCTCCTGGCCGGGTAGGACGTCGAGCAGGGCGCTTTCCAGGATCATGCCGGGATCATGGAGGCCCGGCCCGCCACGGCACAAGGGCCGTCCCATCGCTGCACAAGGCCCGTCCCAACGCCCCACAAGGCCCGTCCGGTCGCCGCACAAGGCCCCGTCCGGTCACCGCACAGCCGCGCGCCGGAACGCTCCGCGGTGCCCGAACGGCAGTGCGGCCCGCGCTCGTGGGAAGATGGGAAGCACTATTTCGATCGGACGAGACCGTCCGGTCCCCGGGATAGCCGGTCAGCGATGATCCGGACACCCCCGGCCCCGGACCAACGGAGAATCGGACCAAGGTGCCCGCGACCCCCAGCAATGTGCCAGAGCCCAGCCGTACCGACCCGGCGCTGATCCGCAACTTCTGCATCATCGCCCACATCGACCACGGCAAGTCGACGCTCGCAGACCGGATGCTGCAGATCACCGGCGTCGTCGACCCGCGGCAGATGCGCGCCCAGTACCTCGACCGCATGGACATCGAGCGCGAGCGCGGCATCACCATCAAGTCGCAGGCGGTCCGCCTCCCGTGGGCCCCCAGGACCGGGTCGAACGCCGGGACGACGCACATCCTCAACATGATCGACACCCCGGGCCACGTGGACTTCACGTACGAGGTGTCCCGCTCCCTGGCGGCCTGCGAGGGCACCATCCTGGTGGTCGACGCGGCCCAGGGCATCGAGGCGCAGACCCTCGCCAACCTGTACCTGGCGCTGGAGAACGACCTCACGATCGTCCCGGTCCTCAACAAGATCGACCTCCCGGCCGCCCAGCCGGAGAAGTACGCCGAGGAGATCGCCCACATCATCGGCTGCGACCCGGCCGACGTGCTCAAGGTCAGCGCCAAGACCGGTCTGGGCGTCGAGGACCTGCTGGACCACATCGTCAACACCATCCCGGCCCCGGTCGGCGTCGCGCAGGCCCCGGCCCGCGCGATGATCTTCGACTCGGTGTACGACGCGTACCGCGGCGTGGTCACCTACGTCCGTGTCGTGGACGGCCAGCTGAACAAGCGCGAGCGCATCGCGATGATGTCCACCGGCGCCACCCACGAACTGCTGGAGATCGGTGTCATCTCGCCCGAGCCGAAGGTCGCCGACGGCCTCGGCGTCGGCGAGGTGGGCTACATCATCACCGGCGTGAAGGACGTCCGGCAGTCCAAGGTCGGTGACACGATCACCTCCCAGAACAAGGGCGCCACCGAGCCGCTCGGCGGCTACAAGGACCCGCGCCCGATGGTGTTCTCCGGCCTCTACCCGCTGGACGGTTCGGACTACCCGCTGCTGCGCGACGCCCTGGACAAGCTGCGCCTCAACGACGCCGCCCTGGTGTACGAGCCGGAGACCTCGGTGGCGCTGGGCTTCGGTTACCGCTGCGGCTTCCTCGGCCTGCTGCACCTGGAGATCATCCGGGAGCGCCTGGAGCGCGAGTTCAACCTCGACCTGATCTCCACCGCTCCCAACGTGGTCTACCGGGTGATCATGGAGGACGGCACCGAGCACACCGTCACCAACCCGAGCGAGTTCCCCACCGGCAAGATCGCCGAGGTGTACGAGCCGATCGTGCGCGGCACCATCCTGGCGCCCAACGAGTTCGTCGGCGCGATCATGGAGCTCTGCCAGTCCCGCCGCGGCAGCCTCCAGGGCATGGACTACCTGTCCGAGGACCGCGTCGAGCTGCGCTACACCCTGCCGCTCGCGGAGATCGTCTTCGACTTCTTCGACCAGCTGAAGTCCAAGACCCGCGGCTACGCCTCGCTCGACTACGAGCCCATCGGCGAGCAGACCGCCAGCCTGGTCAAGGTCGACATCCTGCTGCACGGCGACGCGGTGGACGCCTTCTCCGCGATCGTGCACAAGGACAAGGCCTACAGCTACGGTGTGATGATGGCCGGCAAGCTGCAGAAGCTCATCCCCCGCCAGCAGTTCGAGGTGCCGATCCAGGCCGCCATCGGCTCCCGGGTCATCGCCCGCGAGACGGTCCGCGCGATCCGCAAGGACGTCCTCGCCAAGTGCTACGGCGGTGACATCTCCCGCAAGCGGAAGCTGCTGGAGAAGCAGAAGGAAGGCAAGAAGCGGATGAAGATGGTCGGCCGCGTGGAGGTCCCGCAGGAGGCCTTCATCGCCGCGCTGTCCACCGACGCCGAGGTGCCGAAGGAGAAGAAGTAGCCGCGAGCGGCACCAGGGGATCGGGAAGGGCCCGGGCGGATGCCCGGGCCCTTCCCGTTTCCCGTTTCCCGTTTCCCGGTTTTCGCCCAGCCAGCCAGCCAGCCAGCCAGCCAGCCAGCCGGCCGCCGGCCCGCCGACTACTTCAGCGAGCCGAACACGACCCCGACGATCGCCGCCTTGGCCAGCCGCCCGGCGGCGCCGGTGAGGACGGTGGGCTTCATGGAGTCGTCCGGGTGGACCAGTTGGAGCAGCCCGTCCCGGCGGCCGAGGCTCAGGCAGTGCACGACGTACCGGAACGAGAACGGCGCGGTGGTCCGCCCGTCGAGCAGCTTGCCGACGTACTGCCCCTGCGGCAGGGCGGTGGCGCAGCCCATCCGGAGGGTGCCGATGCCGGGGACGGTGACGGCGGCGGCGTCGCCGACCACGTGGACGTCCGGGTGCGAGACCGACCGCAGGTGGTCGTCCACCAGGGCCCGGCCGCGGTCGTCCACGGCCAGTCCGGCCCGGGCGGCCAGCGGGTGCGGCTCCATCGAGGCGGCCCACATCGTGAGGTCGGCCGTGATCGGACCGGCGGTGGTGCGCAGCCCGTCCGGGGTGACCTCGGTGACGGTGGCGTCCTCGTGGACGTCGACGCCGAGGCGGTCGAGGACGCGGCGGATGTGGGCCCGGCCCTTGGGCGAGTAGATGCCGCCGACCTGCCCGGCGGAGACGATCCGCACCCGCCAGGCGGGGTGGGCCTCGGCGAGTTCGGTGGCCAGCTCGATGCCGGTGGCGCCGCCGCCGACGACGGCGAGGGTGCCGGGGCGGTCGGCTTCGCGGATCAGCCGCCGCACGTCGTGGGCGTGCTCGACGGGGTGGGCGTGCTCGACGGCGCCGGGGACGTCGTGCCAGGCGGTGCGGCTGCCGAGGGCGTAGACCAGGGTGTCGTAGCCGAGGGTGGTGCCGTCGTCCAGGGCGACCTTGTGCCCGGCCAGGTCGAGGTCGACGGCCCGGGCCCGGTGGTGCCGGATCCGGCGGCCGCGCGCCAGTTCCTCGAGGGCGGGCCAGTCGCGGCCGCGGCCGGCGGCCGTCTCGTGCTGGCGGATGCGGTGGAGGAGCCGTTCCTCGGGGGCGACCAGGGTGACGGTCCGGTGCCGGGCGGCGCCCTTGGCCGCGGTGAGTCCGGCGTATCCGGCTCCCAGGACGACGATCCGCCGGCCGGTGCCGGTGGTGCTGTTGCTGCTGCTCATCTGGTCCGCCTCCTCGTGAGGGCGTCCCGGCGGGACGCCGTCCGGCTCCGGTGGAGCGCTGTTCGGGAAGGGGACGACGCGGCCGGTCGCGGTGTGACGGTGAGCTGCGTCACGCCTCGGCGGCGGTTGTCACGGGGCGGTGACCGGGGTGATCCGGCCGAGCTTCTCCGGATTCACGACGACGTACGCCTCGGTGATCCGTCCGCCGGCCACGGTGAAGGCCAGCACGCCGCCGACGGCGCCGGTGGCCCGGTCGTACCAGACCAGGCCGGGTTCGCCGTTGACCATCGCGTGGCCGGTCGCCAGGTCTGGGGTGAACCACTTGGCGACCAGGCCGGCCACCATGCGGGACACCCGGTCGGCGCCGTGGATGGGGCGGACACCGGCGCGGACGATGCCGCCGCCGTCGGAGTGCCAGACCACGTCCGGGTCGAGGACCTCCATCAGCGCGAGGATGTCGCCCCGGGTGCTGGCGGAGGCGAAGGCCTCGACGGCCCGGCGGTGTTCGGCCGGGTCGGCGCCGCCGGACGGCCGGGCGCCGGCGCGCACCCGGCGGCGGGCCCGGGAGGCGAGTTGGCGGGTGGCTTCGGGGGTGCGGTCCAGGGAGGCGGCGATGTCCTCGAAGCCGACCGCGAACACGTCGTGCAGCACGAAGGCGGCCCGTTCGGCCGGGGTGAGCTGCTCCAGGACTGCGAGCAGGGCGAGTGAGACGGACTCGCCGCGTTCGGCCAGTTCGGCGGGGGAGTCGGGGCCGCTGGTGTAGGTGACGGACGGTTCCGGCAGCCACTCGCCGTAGTAGGCCTCGCGGCGGGCCCGGGCGGAGCCGAGCTGGTCGTAGCAGAGCCGGGTGACCACGGTGGTGAGGAAGGCCCGCGGGTCGGTGACGGTGGCGTGGTCGGCGGCCTGCCAGCGCAGCCAGGCGTCCTGGAGGACGTCCTCGGCGTCGGTGAAGGAGCCGAGCAGCCGGTAGGCGACCGAGCCCAGGTAGCGGCGGTTCGTCTCGAACGCGTCCGGGGTGCGGTCGGCGGCGCTGGGCTGGGCGGTCACGGGAGTCACGGTAGCGAAGGCCGTGGGGGTTGCGAAGAGCCGGGACGGGTGAGTCCCGTCCCGGCTCTCCGGTGCCGGCCGGGCCGCGGGTGGGGCCCGGCCCGGGTGTCGGCCGGCCGTCGGGCGGCGGGCCGGGGTGTCGGGCGGCGGGCCGGGTGTCGGGCGGTCAGCCCGCGCCGACCACCGCCGCGGTCAGTCGACCTCGGCCACGGCCTCCGCGAACTGCGCCTGGTAGAGCCGGGCGTAGGCGCCGCCGGCGGCGATCAGCTCGTCGTGCGAGCCCTGTTCCACGATGGAGCCGCTCTCCATCACCAGGATCACGTCGGCGTCCCGGATGGTGGAGAGGCGGTGGGCGATCACGAAGCTGGTGCGGCCGGTGCGCAGCCGGGCCATGGCCCGCTGGATCAGGACCTCGGTGCGGGTGTCGACGGAGCTGGTCGCCTCGTCCAGGACCAGGATGGACGGCTGGGCGAGGAACGCCCGGGCGATGGTGATCAGCTGCTTCTCGCCCGCGCTGACGCCGGTGCCCTCGTCGTCGATGACGGTGTCGTAGCCGTCCGGCAGGGTGCGGACGAACCGGTCGACGTGGGCGGCCTTGGCGGCCTCGACGACCTGTTCCCGGGTGGCGCCCTGGGCGCCGTAGGCGATGTTGTCGGCGATGGTGCCGCCGAACAGCCAGGTGTCCTGGAGGACCATGCCGATGCCCGAGCGCAGGTCCTCGCGGGACATCGCGGCGATGTCGACCCCGTCCAGGGTGATCCGGCCGCCGCTGACCTCGTAGAACCGCATCAGCAGGTTGACCAGGGTGGTCTTGCCGGCGCCGGTGGGGCCGACGATGGCCACGGTCTGGCCGGGTTCGACCTTGAGCGAGAGGTCCTCGATGAGCGGCTTGTCGGGGTCGTAGCGGAAGGACACGTCCTGGAAGGCGACCCGGCCGCGGACCGCGTCCGGCTTCTCGGGCATGGCCGGCTCGGGGCTCTGCTCGGGGGCGTCGAGGAGTTCGAAGACGCGCTCGGCGGAGGCGACTCCGGACTGCACCAGGTTCGCCATGCTGGCGACCTGGGTGAGCGGCTGGCTGAACTGCCGGGAGTACTGGATGAAGGCCTGCACGTCGCCGATGGAGAGCGCGCCGCTGGCGACCCGCAGGCCGCCGACGACGGCGACCAGCACGTACTGCAGGTTGCCGATCAGCATCATCGCGGGCTGGATGATCCCGGAGATGAACTGGGCCCGGAAGCTGGCCTGGTAGAGCGCCTCGTTGTGCTCGCGGAAGGTCTCGGCGGATTCGCGCTGCCGGCCGAACACCTTGACCAGGGCGTGGCCGGTGTACATCTCCTCGATGTGGGCGTTGAGTTGGCCGGTGGACTTCCACTGCTGGACGAACTGGGGCTGGGCCCGCTTGCCGACCTTGGCGGCGACGACCACCGACAGCGGCACCGAGACCAGCGCGATCACGGCGAGCAGCGGGGAGATCCAGAACATCATCGCCAGCACGCCGACCACGGTGAGCAGCGAGTTGACGACCTGTCCCATGGTCTGCTGCATGGACTGGCCGATGTTGTCGATGTCGTTGGTGACCCGGCTGAGCACCTCGCCGCGCGGCTGCTTGTCGAAGTAGCTCAGGGGGAGCCGGGCGAGCTTCGCCTCGACGTCCTGGCGCAGCCGGTAGCTGGCCGACTGGATCGCCTGGGTGGCGAGGCGCCCCTGGAGGATGCCGAAGCCGGCGGAGGCGACGTAGATGCCGAGCACCCAGAGCAGGACGGAGCCGATGGCGCCGAAGTCCATGCCGTGGCCGGGGGTGAAGTCGACGGCGGAGAGCAGGTCGGCGATGCCGCCTTCGCCGTGGGCGCGCAGCCCGGCGATGACCTCGGCCTTGGAGGTGCCGGGCTGGAAGCGGGCGCCGACCACGCCGGCGAAGATCAGGTCGGTGGCGTCGCCGAGGATCTTGGGGCCGGTGACGGCGCAGCCGATGCCGAGCACGCCGAGGACCAGCACGCCGATCAGCAGTTTGCGTTCGGGGCGCAGTAGGCCGAGCACGCGCTTGCCGGAGCCCTTGAAGTCCATCGACTTCTCGGCGCCCTGGCCGCCCATGAAGCGGCCCGGTCCGGCGGGGCCGCGGCGGGCGGCGGCGGCCTGGGAGTCGCTGGGGAGTGTGTCGTCCGGGGCGCCGGAGGGCTTCCCGGCCTGGGTCGCGGCGGGCTTTCCGGGGCTGGTCACGCCGCCTCCTGCTCGGTGAGCTGGGAGAGCACGATCTCCCGGTACGTCGGGTTGTCGGCCATCAGTTCGTGGTGGGTTCCGCTGCCGACGACGGCGCCCTCGTCGAGGACGATGATCCGGTCGGCGTCGCGGATGGTGGACACGCGCTGGGCGACGATCAGGACGGTGGCGTCGGCGGTCTCGCGGGCGAGGGCCTTGCGCAGCCTGGCGTCGGTGGCGTAGTCGAGCGCGGAGAAGGAGTCGTCGAAGAGGTAGACGCCCGGTTTGCGGACGAGGGCGCGGGCGATGGCCAGCCGCTGGCGCTGGCCGCCGGATACGTTGCTGCCGCCCTGGGCGATCGGGGCGGCCAGGCCTTCGGGAAGCTTCTCGACGAACTCCTTGGCCTGGGCGACCTCCAGGGCGTGCCAGAGCTCCTCGTCGGTGGCGTCGGGGCGGCCGTAGCGCAGGTTGCTGGCGACGGTCCCGGAGAACAGGTACGGCTTCTGGGGGACGATGCCGACGGTCTCGGCGATCGCCTCGGGGGCCAGTTCGCGCACGTCGACGCCGTCCAGGAGGACCCGGCCGCCGGTGGCGTCGAAGAGCCGGGGGACGAGGCCGAGCAGGGTGGACTTGCCGCTGCCGGTGGAGCCGATGATGGCGGTGGTCTCGCCGGGGCGGGCGGTGAGGTCGATCCCGCGCAGCACCGGGGCCTCGGCGCCGGGGTAGCGGAACTCGACGTCGCGCAGTTCCAGGTTGCCGCGGCGCAGCACCTCGGTGATCGGCGCGGCGGGCGGGACGACGCTGGAGGAGGTGGCGAGGACCTCCTGGACGCGTTCGGCGCAGACCTCGGCGCGCGGCACCATCATGAACATGAAGGTGGCCATCATGACGCTCATCAGGATCTGCATCAGGTAGGAGAGGAAGGCGGTCAGCGCGCCGATCTCCATGTCCTGGCTCTCGATGCGGTGGGCGCCGAACCAGAGCACCGCGACGCTGGAGACGTTCACGACGAGCATCACGGCCGGGAACATCATGGACATCAGCCGGCCGACGGCCCGGGAGACCTGGGTGAGGTCCTCGTTGGCCTCGGCGAAGCGGGTCTGCTCGTGGTCGTCCTTGACGAAGGCGCGGATCACCCGGATGCCGGTGATCTGCTCGCGCAGCACCCGGTTCACGGTGTCGATCTTCTTCTGCATGCTGCGGAACTTGGGCCGCAGCGCGCGCACCAGCAGGGTGACGACGACGCCGAGCGCGGGGATGACGGCGAGCAGCAGGCCGGACAGCGGGACGTCCTGGTTGAGCGCCATGATGATGCCGCCGACGCACATGATCGGCGCGGCCACCATCAGGGTGAAGCTCATCAGGGCCAGCATCTGGACCTGCTGGACGTCGTTGGTGGTGCGGGTGATCAGGGAGGGCGCGCCGAACTCGCCGACCTCGCGGGCGGAGAAGCTCTGCACCCGGTCGAAGACGGCGGCGCGGACGTCCCGGCCGAAGGCCATCGCCGTGCGGGCGCCGAGGTAGACGGCGCCGATCGAGCAGAGGGCCTGGACGAGGGTGACGCCGATCATCACCGCCCCCAGCCGCAGGATGTAGCCGGTGTCGCCCTTGACCACGCCCTTGTCGATGATGTCGGCGTTGAGCGTCGGCAGGTACAGCGCCGCGAGGGTGGACACCAGCTGGAGTACCACCAGCAAGGTGATCGGTCGGGAATATGGGCGCAGGTACGCCCGGAGCAGTCTGATCAGCACTGGCCCACTCTTGTCGTCGCCGGTCGGGTTCGCACCCCAATTCTCGTGGTTCCGTGTCGTGGTCCGGACGATTCGGGGGCTGTCCGGCTGAGGTTTGCCGGGCCTTTGCCAAGGCGTCCCACGGACCGGGAGTCCGACCGCTGGACGGGCCAGGAGACGAGCCGGGGGCCGGACCGTGCGACGACCAGGAGGCCGACCGGGGACGGGCGGGTCGCGGCAGGGCGGGGCGCGTGCGGGGCGGCCGTGGGGCGGGCGCCCGGGCACGGGCGCCGCGACGCCGTGCCAGCTGGGCCCGCCCCCTTACGGAATGACCGGTTTCCCCCTAGGCTGCTGACTACGCCCTTGTTACTGACCGGTACCGCTCAGGTGAACCGGGGCCCCGGCGACCGCCCCCACGGACGCCGCAATCCCTCAGACGGCCACCCGCCCCCGGAGGTCCTCGTTGAGTTCCGCGCAGTCCCTGATCGACTCCGGCAGTGCCGACATCGTCGCCGGGCGTCCCGCCTCCGTCGCCCACCTGTTCCTGGAGCGCGTCGCCGCGACCCCCAACGCGGAGGCCTACCGCCACCCCGCACCGGTGGACGAGCACGCCGCCGACGGCGCCCCGGGCGCCGAGCAGTGGCGTTCGCTGACCTGGGCGCAGACCGCCGTACGGGTCAAGGCGGTGGCGGCCGGCCTGATGGCGCTCGGCATCCAGGCGGAGGACCGGGTCGCGCTGGCCTCCTCCACCCGGCTGGAATGGATCGTCGCCGACCTCGGGGCCATGTGCGCGGGCGCGGCCATCACCACGGTCTACCCCAGCACCAACGCGGACGAGACCGCCTTCATCCTCTCCGACTCCGGCTCCAAGGCGCTGTTCGCCGAGAACGCCGCCCAGCTGGCCAAGGCCGTCGAGCAGATCGAGCACCTGCCCGAGCTGCGCACCGTCATCCTCTTCGACGCCCCCGCCGAGGCCCCCGAGACGGCCGGGCTGGAGCTGCTCACCCTCGCCGAGCTGGAGCAGCGCGGCGCCGAGTACCTGGAGCAGCACCCGGACGCGATCGAGAAGGCCGTCGCCGCGCTCGACAAGGAGCAGCTGGCGACCCTCATCTACACCTCCGGCACCACCGGCCGCCCCAAGGGCGTGCGCCTGGTGCACGACTGCTGGGCGTACGAGGGCCGGGCGCAGGAGGCCAGCGGGCTGCTGCGCTCCGACGACGTCCAGTTCATGTGGCTGCCGCTGTCGCACGTGTTCGGCAAGACGCTGATCTCGGGGCAGATCGCGACCGGCCACGTGATGGCGGTGGACGGCCGGGTCGACCGGATCATCCACAACCTGCCGGCCATCCGGCCGACCATCATGGCCTCCGCGCCGCGCATCTTCGAGAAGGTGTACAACGGCATCGCCGGCCGGGCCCGGGCCGAGGGCGGCGCCAAGTACAAGATCTTCATGTGGGCGGCCAAGGTCGCCCGCGACCACGCCCGGGTGGTCCAGGCGAACCGGATCGCCACCGGCGTCGGCAGCGCCCCGCTGGGGCTGCGGTTGCAGCACGCGCTGGCCGACAAGCTGGTGTACGCCAAGATCCGGGCGGCCTTCGGCGGCCGGCTGCGCGGCGCGGTCTCCGGCAGCGCCGCGCTGGCCCCCGAGATCGGCTACTTCTTCCTCGGCGCCGGGGTGCCGATCCTGGAGGGCTACGGCCTCTCCGAGACCAGCGCCGGGTCCTGCGTCAACCGCGAGGAGGACGTCCGGATCGGCACGGTGGGCCGCCCCCTGCCCGGCACCGAGGTGCGGATCGCCGAGGACGGCGAGATCCTGCTGCGCGGCCCGGGCATCATGCGCGGCTACCACAACCTGCCGGAGAAGACCGCCGAGGTGCTGGAGCCGGACGGCTGGTTCCACACCGAGGACATCGGCGAGCTGAGCGCCGACGGCTTCCTGCGGATCACCGACCGCAAGAAGGACCTGTTCAAGACCTCCGGCGGCAAGTACGTGGCGCCCAGCGAGGTCGAGGGCAAGTTCAAGGCCGTCTGCCCGTTCGTCAGCAACATCCTGGTGATCGGCAACGGCCGCAACTACTGCACCGCGCTGATCGGCCTGGACGAGTCGGTGCTGATGCCGTGGGCCGCCGAGCACGGCCTGGCCGGAAAGAGCTACGCCGAGCTGGCCGAGGAGCCCGCCGTGCGCCGGCTGATCGAGGGCTTCGTGCAGCGCGTCAACGCCGATCTCCAGCGCTGGCAGACGATCAAGAAGTTCCACCTGCTGCCGCGCGACCTGGACATCGAGCACGGTGAGCTCACGCCCAGCCTGAAGATCAAGCGCCCGGTGGTCGAGCGGACCTACGCGGACGCGGTGACCGCCATGTACGCGGGCGCCAACGAGGCCTGAGCCCGCCTCCCGTACGGTCCGCGCGGGGTTCGCGGGCCGTACGGGACAATGGGGTCATGCCCTCCGCACTCCCCGACGGCGAACCGGTGCCGTCCGACGGTTCCCTGCCCGCGCACGCCCTCTCCGGGCTGGGCTCCCGGCCGTTCGGCTTCTACCTGCACGTGCCGTACTGCGCCAGCCGCTGCGGTTACTGCGACTTCAACACCTACACGGCCACCGAGCTGCGCGCGTCCGGCGCCGTCGCCTCCCAGGAGACCTACGCCGACAACGTGGTCTCCGAGATCCGGCTGGCCCGGCGGGTGCTGGGCGACGCGGACCTCCCGGTGCGCACCGTCTTCCTCGGCGGCGGCACCCCGACCCTGCTGCCGGCCCGCGACCTGGTGAAGATGCTCGCCGCGCTGCGCGAGGAGTTCGGGCTCGCCCCCGACGCGGAGGTCACCACCGAGGCCAACCCGGAGTCCGTCGACCCGGCGTACCTGGCCGAGTTGCGCGAGGGCGGCTACAACCGGATCTCCTTCGGCATGCAGAGCGCCCGTCCGCACGTGCTGCGACTGCTCGACCGCCACCACACCCCGGGCCGCCCCGAGGCCTGTGTGGCCGAGGCCCGCGAAGCCGGCTTCGAGCACGTCAACCTCGACCTGATCTACGGCACCCCCGGTGAGTCCGACGACGACTGGCGGGCCTCCCTGGACGCGGCGATCGGCGCCGGGCCGGACCACGTGTCCGCGTACTCGCTGATCGTCGAGGAGGGCACCCGGCTGGCCGCCCGGGTCAAGCGCGGCGAACTGCCGATGATCGACGACGACGTGCACGCCGACCGGTACCTCATCGCCGAGCAGGCCCTCAGCGCCGCCGGCTACGCCTGGTACGAGGTCTCCAACTGGGCCACCACCCCCGAGGGCCGCTGCCGCCACAACGAGCTGTACTGGACCGGAGCCGACTGGTGGGGCGCCGGCCCCGGCGCCCACAGCCACGTCGGCGGCGTCCGCTGGTGGAACGCCAAGCACCCCGCCGCCTACGCCCGGGCGCTCGCCGAGGGCCGCACCCCCGGCCTGGGCCGCGAGGTCCTGGCGGAGGAGGACCGCCGGGCCGAGCGCATCCTGCTGGAGCTGCGCCTGGTCGACGGCGTCCCCCTGGACCTGCTCACCGACACCGGCCGCAAGGCCGCCGAGCAGCACCTCGCCGACGGCCACCTCGCCCCCGCGCCGTACCGGGCCGGCCGCGCCGCGCTGACCCTCCCGGGAAGGCTGCTGGCGGACGCCGTCGTACGTGACCTGGTGGACTGACCTTCGTTAACGTGGGTGTCAGCCGTCGGAGGGAGCGTGCGATGACCGCCATCGATGACCGGATGACTGGGATCTTCGAGAATTTGAAGGTGCCGGAAGGCGTCAAGGCCGAGCTCATCCGGGGGGAAATCGTGATGATGGCCGGCCCTGACATGGTCCACAACCTCATCGTCCTGGCGATCCAGTCCCAGCTCCCGCTCGGTCGGTGGCGTCCGCTCACCACCCAGGACGTGGCGATCCCCGGGCAGGCGAGTGAACCCCAGCCGGACCTGGTCGTCTTCGAACGCGGAGCGGTGGAGGAGCACGGCCGACTGCTGCCGTCGCCCGCGGTCACCCTGGTGGTCGAGGTGGTGTCGAGGACCAGTGTCGATCGTGACTACCGGACCAAGCGAGAGCTCTACGCCGAGGGCACCATCCCCGCGTACCTGATCGTCGACCCGATCAAGGGCGTGTGCGTGCTGCTCACCGAGTTGGGGGAGGATCCCGGGTCCGGGCTTCCGAGGTACCTTTCGGAGCGGATCAGCAAGTTCGGCGAGCCGGTTCCCATCGGGTTGCTCGACATCGAGCTGGACACCACGGAGTTCCAGAAGTACGTCTGACCGGTCTCACGCCGGCGACGTCACGAAGTCGATCAGCTCCTCGACGCGGCCCAGCAGTTCGGGCTCCAGGTCCTTGTAGCTGTTCACCTTCGACAGGATGCGCTTCCAGGCCGCCGGGGTGTCCACCGGCCAGCCGAGGCGCCGGCAGGTGCCCTCCTTCCAGTCCTCGCCCCGGGGGACCGCGGGCCAGCCGGGGATGCCGACGCTCGACGGCTTCACGGCCTGCCAGACGTCGACGTACGGGTGGCCGACGACCAGCACCGACTCGCCGGTGACCTGCGCGGCGATGCGGTGCTCCTTGGTGCCGGGGAGCAGGTGGTCGACCAGCACGCCGAGGCGGCGGCCGGGGCCGGGGGCGAAGTCGGCCACGATCGCGGGCAGGTCGTCGATGCCCCGCAGGTACTCGACCACCACGCCCTCGATCCGCAGGTCGTCGCCCCAGACCCGCTCGACCAGCTCGGCGTCGTGCCGGCCCTCCACGTAGATCCGGGACTCGCGGGCGACCCGTGCCCGGGCGCCGGGCACGGCGATCGAGCCGGAGGCGGTGCGCCCGGGCGCGCGGGAGGGTGCCGGGCCGGCGGGCCGGACCAGGGTCACCACCCGGCCCTCCAGCAGGAAGCCGCGCGGCACCATCGGGAACACCCGGAGTTTGCCGAAGCGGTCCTCCAGGGTGACGGTGAACCCCTCGGCGGTCTTCTCGCAGCGCACCACCGCCCCGCAGAATCCGGTGGCCGCGTCCTCGACCACCAGGTCCGGCTCGGCGGGCACCTCCGGAGCGGGGGTCTGCTTCTTCCACGGCGGGGTGAGGTCGGGTCCGTACTGGCGGCTGCGCATACGGGTGATCATAGGGACGGCGGACGGGCCGTCAGAGCCCCGGCGCGCCCCAGAGCGGGAACCAGCGGCTCAGGTCCTTCTCCAGCCGCAGGTCGTTCCCCAGCATCGCGTTGACCTGGAGCTCCAGCGGGCTGTTGCGCCGCTCGCCGCCGCCCGGCATCGGGGCGAACGGGTAGAAGGAACCGCGTTTGTAGAGGTACACCAGGGCCAGCGACTGGCCCTGCGGGTTGCGGAAGCCCACCAGCGAGCAGAGCAGCTGCGGGCCGAAGCCGTTCGCCTCCAGCTCGCTGTTGACGGCGTGCAGGTCGTTCACCAGCTCGGGCAGTTCCTCGGGGGTGTGCCGGGCGAGCAGCCAGGAGTAGCCGTAGCCGTCCTTGGAGGCCTCCACCGGGACGCCGCCGCGTTCGGTGTCGGCGTCCAGCAGCGCCCGGACCTGCTGTTCGACCTGGACGAAGGCCGCGCCCTCGACGGCCGCGAAGCAGACCGAACCGAGCCCGGTGGGGGTGAAGGCGGCCCCGGCCTCCAGGGTGAGCGCGGCGGACGGCACGCCGAACAACTGGTCGAGGTCGGGCTTGACGGGCTTGGTGCGGCCGAACAGGGCGTCCAGGAATCCCACGGCGGTCCTTTCGGGGCGGAGGGGCTCGGCGGCCGAGGCTTCGGGCGAGGGGATCAGCGGCCGAGCTGCTCGGAGATCTTCGCCAGCTGCGCCAGCCGCTTCTCCAGCGTCGGGTGGGTGGAGAACAGCTGCGAGGCGGTCTCCCGGGCGCTCAGCGCGGGGGCGAAGTAGAAGGCGTTGTACGGCTGGGACTTGCGCAGGTCCTCGGTGGGGATGGCGGCGATCTGCCCGGTCACCTTGGTGAGGGCCGAGGCCAGGGCGCTGGGCCGGCCGGTGATCTGGGCGGCGGCCCGGTCGGCGGCCAGCTCGCGGTAGCGGGAGAGCAGCCGGGTGAGCAGGAAGCTGATCGCGTAGACGACCATCGACACCAGCGGGATGATCAGCGCCACGACGGCCGCGTTCTGGTCGTTGTTGCTGCGACCGCCGCCCATGAAGCCGCCGTAGACGGCGATCCTGGTCATCGCCCCGGCGAGCACGCCGAGGAAGCCGGCGATGGTCATCACCGCGACGTCCCGGTGGGCGACGTGGGACAGCTCGTGCGCGAGGACGCCCTCGAGCTCCTCCGGTTCGAGGCGGCGCAGCAGGCCGGTGGTCACGCAGACCACGGCGTTCTGCGGGTTCCGTCCGGTGGCGAAGGCGTTCGGCATGTCGTTGTCGGCGACCGCCACCCGGGGCTTGGGCATGTCGGCGAGGGCGCAGAGCCGGTCGACGGTGCCGTGCAGCTGGGGGAACTGCTCCGCGCTCACCGGGCGGGCGCCCATCGCCCGTTCGGTGATCTTGTCGCTGAACCAGAACTGGGCCACGAACAGCCCGCCGGAGATCAGGACGATCAGCGGCCAGGCCCCGCGCAGCAGCGCGATCAGCAGGCCCGTGAAACCGACGTACAGCAGCCCGATCACGAACATCGTCGCGACCATGCGGCCGGTCAGGCCGCGGTCGGGTGCGAAGCGGGTGTGCTGGCCCGAGCTCGACATCGCTTGCTCCTCCGTTCGCCGTCGCTTTCGATGCTGCCACCCGGACGGCCCCGGGGCACCACCCCCGCACCGCGAGTTGCGGCGGCCGGGCCCGCGCCCCGGGGTCCGCGCCCCGGCGGCGCGCCCCCCGAACTGCGGGGAGGATCACCCCGGCCGGGCCGTTCCTGCGATAGGACCCGGGCCTTACACTGGCAGGTACGGTTTTGGCACTCGTGTGCGCAGAGTGCCAGGGTCGGGGCCCTTGCCCGAGCGGCCCGCAGCATCACAGACGGACAACGTGCGAAGACGGAGGTGCGTGCCCCATGGCCGGTGAGGTCCGCCAACTGGACGACCGCAAGCTCGCCGTGCTGCGCGCGATCGTCCAGGACTACGTCGGCACCGAGGAGCCGGTCGGCTCCAAGGCCCTGGTGGAGCGGCACAACCTCGGGGTCTCCCCGGCCACCGTGCGCAACGACATGGCGGCGCTGGAGGAGGAGGGCTACATCCACCAGCCGCACACCAGTGCCGGGCGCATCCCCACCGACAAGGGCTACCGGCTGTTCGTCGACAAGCTCGCCGAGGTCAAGCCGATGAGCGCCCCGGAGCGGCGGGCGATCCGGCACTTCCTCGACGGTGCCGTCGACCTGGACGACGTGGTCGCCCGCACGGTGCGGCTGCTCGCCCAGCTCACCCGGCAGGTCGCCGTGGTGCAGTACCCCTCGCTGACCCGCTCCACCGTCCGGCACATCGAGCTGGTGGCGCTCGCCCCGGCCAAGGTGATGCTCGTCCTGATCACCAACACCGGCCGGGTCGAGCAGCGGATGGTGGACTGCCCGGGCACGGTCGGCGAGACGCTCCTGGCCGACCTGCGGGCGCGGATCAACGCGCGGGCCGCCGGCCAGCGGCTGCCCGACGTCCCGGGTCTGCTGGAGGACCTTCCGGCGACCTTCGAGCAGATCGACCGCCCGACCGTCAGCACGGTCCTGGCGACCCTGTTCGAGGCGTTGGCCGAGCAGAACGAGGAGCGGATCATGCTGGCCGGCACGGCCAACCTGACCCGCCTCGGGCACGACTTCCCGCTGACCATCCAGCCGGTGCTGGAGGCCCTGGAGGAGCAGGTCGTCCTGCTCCGCCTCCTGGGTGAGACCACGGATGCCGCGATGACGGTCCGGATCGGGCGGGAGAACGCCTACGAAGGGCTGAATTCCACCTCGGTCGTGTCGGTGGGCTACGGTTCGGGCGACGAGAGCGTGGCCAAGCTGGGTGTGATCGGTCCGACCCGGATGGACTACCCGGGCACAATGGGGGCGGTGCGCGCGGTGGCACGGTACGTGGGGCAGATCCTGGCCGAGTCGTAGCAAGCAGCCACCGTCAGCCCTCTGGCGGTGGTGTCCAGTCGCACTACTACAGGCGGAACAAGCGGAGCATTTGGTGGCCACGGACTACTACGCGGTACTCGGCGTCCGACGGGATGCGGGGCAGGACGAGATCAAGAAGGCGTTCCGGCGCCTGGCACGCGAACTGCACCCGGACGTCAACCCGGACCCGAAGACGCAGGAGCGGTTCAAGGAGATCAACGCCGCCTACGAGGTGCTCTCCGATCCGCAGAAGCGGCAGGTCTACGACCTCGGCGGGGACCCGCTGTCGCCGGGTGGCGGCGGTGGTGCGGGCGGCTTCGGCGCCGGCGCGGCGGGCTTCGGCTTCTCCGACATCATGGACGCCTTCTTCGGCGCCGCGGCCGGCCAGCGCGGCCCGCGCTCGCGCACCCGCCGCGGCCAGGACGCCATGATCCGCCTGGAGATCACCCTGGAGGAGGCCGCCTTCGGCACCACCAAGGAACTCCAGGTCGACACCGCCGTCACCTGCACCACCTGCAGCGGCGAGGGCGCGGCCCCCGGCACCTCGGCGCAGACCTGCGACATGTGCCGCGGCAAGGGCGAGGTCTCCCAGGTCACCCGCTCCTTCCTGGGGCAGGTCATGACCTCCCGCCCCTGCCCGCAGTGCCAGGGCTTCGGCACCGTCGTGCCGACCCCGTGCCCCGAGTGCGCCGGTGACGGCCGGGTCCGCGCCCGCCGCACCCTGACCGTCAAGATCCCGGCCGGTGTCGACAACGGCACCCGGATCCAGCTGGCCGGCGAGGGCGAGGTCGGCCCCGGCGGCGGCCCGGCCGGCGACCTGTACGTCGAGATCGCCGAGACCACCCACACCGTCTTCCAGCGGCGCGGGGACGACCTGCACTGCACCGTCACCATCCCGATGACGGCCGCCGCGCTCGGCACCCAGGTGCCGTTGCAGACCCTGGACGGACTGGAGGAGGTCGACATCCGGCCCGGCACCCAGTCCGGCCAGTCGATCCCGCTGCACGGCCGGGGCATCACCCACCTGCGCGGTGGCGGCCGGGGCGACCTGATAGTGCACGTCGAGGTGCAGACGCCCACCAAGCTCGACGCCGAGCAGGAGGAGCTGCTGCGCCGGCTCGCCGTGCTGCGCGGCGAGGAGCGCCCGGCCGGCCAGTTCGCGCCGGGGCAGCAGGGCCTGTTCTCGCGACTGAAGGACGCGTTCAACGGCCGGTGAGCCGTCCTGAAGGGGGTGTCGGGGTCCGACCCCGGCACCCCCTTCGCGTTGCCGTTCCGCCCACCCCCTCCGGAGGACCACCCCATGACCGCCCCCGTCTTCGTCGTCGAGACCGAGCGGATCGCCGCCGCCGAGCCCGGGGCGCTGGTGCGCCTGGACGGGGCGGAGGGCCGGCACGCGGCCGCGGTGAAGCGGCTGGAGGCCGGCGAGGCGGTGACCCTCGCCGACGGCCACGGGCTCGGTGCGGACGGGACGGTCGCCGAGGTGCTCGGCAAGGACGCGATCGACGTCGCGGTGGCCGCCGTGCGCCGGGAGCCCGAGCCGGCGCCGCGGATCGTCGTCGTCCAGGCGCTGCCCAAGGGCGACCGCGGCGAGCTGGCGGTGGAGACCATGACCGAGGTCGGCGTGGACGTGGTGATCCCCTGGGCGGCGTCCCGCTGCATCACCCAGTGGAAGGGCGACCGCGGCGCCAAGGCGCTCGCCAAGTGGCGGGCCACCGCGAGGGAGGCCGGCAAGCAGTCCCGCCGGCTGCGCTTCCCCGAGGTGCGCGAGCTGATGACCACCAGGCAGCTGGCTCCGCTGCTGGCGCAGGCGGCGCTGGCCGCCGTGCTGCACGAGGAGGGCGCCGAACCGCTGGCGCACGCCGCGCTGCCGCAGGCGGGCGACATCGTGCTGGTGGTCGGCCCGGAGGGCGGGGTCTCCCCGGAGGAGCTGGCCGCCTTCGCCGAGGCGGGCGCGAAGCCGTACCGGCTGGGCCCGTCGGTGCTGCGCACCTCCACCGCCGGGGTCGCCGCCGGCGCCCTGCTCCTGGGCCGCACCGGCCGCTGGGCCTAGCGCCCGTCTTCAAACCCCAGCCCGCGGGGGAGTTGGGAAAAGCGCAGCGGCCCCCGCCCGGGCCTGCCTACGCTGGCCGGGTGACGGACTACCTGAGCACCTCCGCGGGCGCCTACCTGCGCCATCCCCATCTGCACGGTGACCTGGTCACCTTCGTCGCCGAGGACGACCTGTGGGTGGCCCCGCTGGACGGCGGCCGGGCCTGGCGGCTGACGGCCGACCACCTCCCGGTGCACCACCCGCGGTTCTCCCCGGACGGCCGGCACATCGCCTTCTCCTCGCCCCGGGACGGCGCCCCGGAGGTGCACGTGGTGCCGGTGGACGGCGGGCCGTCCCGGCGGCTCACCCACTGGGGCAGCCACCAGACCCGGGTGCAGGGCTGGACGGCCGACGGCCGCCCGATCGCCACCACCAGCGCCGGTGCGGCCAGTGCCCGCCACACCTGGGCGTACGCGGTGCCGCTGGACGGAGGCGAGCCGCTGCGGTTGCCGTACGGGCCGGTCGGCGGCCTGGCCTTCGAGCCGGACGGCGATCGCGTCCTGCTGGTGACCGTCAACAACCGCGAGCCGGCCTGGTGGAAGCGCTACCGGGGCGGCCGGGCCGGCAAGTTGTGGCTGGGGCGGGACGAGTTCACCCGCGTGCACGAGGAGTTGGACGGCCAGCTCGACTCCCCGCTGTGGGTGCCCGGTTCCGGCGGGCAGGACGGCCGGATCGCCTTCCTGTCCGACCACGAGGGCGTCGGCGAGCTGTGGTCCAGCCGCCCGGACGGGTCCGAGCTGCGCCGCCACACCGGTGACCCGGACGGCTTCTACGCCCGCAACGCCAGCACCGACGGGACCAGGGTCGTCTTCCACCGGGCCGGCGACCTCTGGCTGCTGGACGACCTGGACGGCGCCGAGCCGCGCCGCCTGGACGTCCGGCTCGCCGGCCCGCGCACCGGCCGCCGCCCGGGACCGGTGCACGCCGCACACTGGCTGGAGTCCGTCGACCCGGACCGCACCGGCCGGGCCGCCGCCGTGGTGGTGCGCGGCGGCGTGCACTGGCTGACCCACCGGGAGGGCCCGGCCCGGGTGCTGGACGCGACCCCGGGGGTGCGCGGGCGGCTGGCCGCGGTGGTGCCGGGCGAGGACGGCGCCCAGGGCGTGCTGTGGGTGTCCGACGCCGAGGGCGAGGACGCCCTGGAGTACGCGCCCGCGGTGCACGGCGCCGAGCGGCGCAGGCTGGCCGCGGGGCGGATCGGCCGGGTCAACTCGCTGGTGGTCTCCCCGGACGGCAAGCAGGCGGCGCTCGGCGTGCACGACGGCCGGCTGCTGCTGGTCGCGCTGGCCGACGGCGCCGTGCACGAACTGGAGCGCAGCACCGACGGCGAGGTCAGCGGCCTGGCGTTCAGCCCGGACTCGGCCTGGCTGGCGTGGTCCCGCCCGGTGCACGGGGTGGGCCCCTACTCGCTGCGCCAGATCGTGCTGGCGAACCTGGCCACCCGCACCGTCGGCGAGGTCACCCAGCAGCGCTTCGTCGACACCTCGCCCGCCTTCACCGCGGACGGCCGCTACCTGGCCTTCCTGTCGGTGCGCAACTTCGACCCGGTGTACGACGCGCACGCCTTCGACCTGTCCTTCCCGAACGGCTGCCGCCCGTACCTGATCACCCTGGCCGCCGACACGCCGTCCCCGTTCGGGCCCCAGCGGGCCGGGCGGCCGCTCGGCGGGGAGGAGGACGAGCCCGGGGGCCGCGCGGCGGACGGCAGGGCGGAGGGCGAGGGCGGGGCCGACGCCGCGCCGGTGACCAGGGTGGACCTGGACGGCATCGCCGACCGGATCGTCCCGTTCCCGGTGGAGGGCGGCCGGTTCCACGCGCTGTCCGCGGCCAAGGACGGCGTGCTGTGGACCAGGGCGCCGCTGCTCGGCGAACTCGGCGACGAGGCGGCCTCCCTGGACGACGAACGGCCGCGGCCGGTGCTGGAGCGCTTCGACCTCAGGAAGCGCCGGGTCGAGCAACTGGTGCACGGCGTCGACGGGTTCGCGGTCAGCGGGGACGGCACCCGGGTGGCCGTGCTGGACGAGGGCGAGCTGCGGATCGTCCCGGCCGACCGCAGGGCGGGCGGCGAGGACGACGAGACGACCGTCGACCTCGCCCGGCTGCGGGTGAGCGTCGACCCGGCCGCCGAGTGGCGGCAGATGTACGCCGAGACCGGCCGGCTGATGCGGGACAACTTCTGGCGCCCCGACCTCGGCGGGGTGGACTGGGCGGGGGTGCTGGAGCGCTACCGGCCGCTGGTCGAGCGGGTCGCCTCCCTCGACGAACTGGTCGACCTGCTCTGGGAGGTGCACGGCGAACTCGGCACCTCGCACGCCTACGTGATCCCGAACGGCCGCTACACCGAGCCCGCGCGCCGCCAGGGCCTGCTGGGCGCGGACCTGGTGAAGGACGGCGAGCACTGGCGGATCGCCCGCATCCTGCCGGGCGAGTCCTCCGACCCGCGGGCCCGCTCGCCGCTGGCCGCACCCGGCGCGGCGATCCGCCCGGGCGACGCGGTGCTGGCCGTCGACGGCCGCCCGGTGGACCCGGTCACCGGCCCGGCGCCGCTGCTGGCCGGCACCGCCGGGCAGCCGGTGGAGCTGACCGTGGCCGGAAAGGACGGCACCGACCGGCGCCACCCGGTGGTCGTCCCGCTCGCCGACGAGGCGGCGCTGCGCTACCACGACTGGGTGGCCGGGCGGCGGGCCGCGACGCGGGAGCTGTCCGGCGGCCGGCTCGGCTACCTGCACATCCCGGACATGCAGACGGCCGGCTGGGCGCAGCTGCACCGGGACCTGAGCACCGAGATGACCCGGGAGGGCGTGATCGTCGACGTCCGGGACAACCGCGGCGGCCACACCTCGCAGCTGGTGATCGAGAAGCTGGCCCGCCGGATCGTCGGCTGGGACGTCATCCGGGACACCGCCAGCCCGGTACCGTACCCGATGGACGCCCCGCGCGGGCCGGTGGTCGCGATCGCCAACGAGCTCTCCGGCTCGGACGGCGACGTCGTCAACGCCGCCATCCAGGCGCTCGGGATCGGCCCGGTGGTCGGCACCCGCACCTGGGGCGGGGTGATCGGCATCGACAGCCGCTACCGGCTGGTCGACGGCACGCTGGTCACCCAGCCCAAGTACGCGTTCTGGCTGGAGAACTACGGCTGGGGCCTGGAGAACCGCGGCGTCGACCCGGACGTCGAGGTGCCGTTCGCCCCGCACCACTGGGCGGCCGGCGAGGACCCCCAGCTGGCCGAGGCGGTGCGGATCGCCCTGGCGGCCCTAAAGCGGACCCCGGCCCGCACGCCGCCGCCGCTGCCCTGGGCGTAGCCGGGGGCGGCCCGGAGCGGGGCCGGCGGGGCCAGCGGCCGCTCCGGGCGTGGGTAGGATGCGGGGCTGTTCTTGATCACGGTCGTGTCGATGGCGTGATCACGGTCCTGACGGACAGCTCACGGGGGAGCACATGGCACAGGGTCATCCGCCGCCGCAGTACCCGCAGAACGGCTACGCGCAGCCGCCGCAGCCGCTGCAGCCGCCGCAGCGGTACGGCCACGGGCCCGACCCGGACGCCCGGGGGCCCTACGCCCAGCCGTACGGCCAGCAGCCGCCGCGGCCGTACGGGCAGCCGCCGCAGCCGTACGGGCAGCAGCCCTACCCGCACCCGCCGACCGTGCTGCCGCCGTGCCCGAAGGAGGCCGGCGGCGGGCGGCGCTTCCTGGCGACCGTGCTCGACTTCGTCCTCGCCGTGGGCCTCGGCTTCGCCGCCGCCAGGGCCGTGGACGCGGCGGGCCGCCCGAAGCCGGTCGCGCACGCGGCCGGCCACGCCGTCCGGCACGGCAGCGGCCCGGTGGTGCCGTACTTCGTGACGCTGCTGGTCGCCGGCCTGCTCGCCTCGTTCCTCAACCAGGTGGTGCTCGCCCGGCTCACCGGGTTCAGCGTGGGCAAGGGGATCCTGGCGATGCGGGTGGTGCGCCGCAAGGGCGTCATGCGCCCGAACACCTGGCGGCTCACCCGGCGCTGGCTGCTGGGCTTCGTCTACCTGGCGGTGATGTTCCTGTCGGAGGACTTCGAGGTGTCCGAGGGGGACGTCGTCGGCATGCGCTCGGTGCGCCGGAAGCACCTGCGGGAGTACCGGCGGGCGGTCGCGCCGCTCGGCTAGGCTGCGCCCGTACGGCCCGTGAGGCCGTGATCCACGACCCGACGCGACGTGATCCACGACCAACCCGAGGAGAAGCCGATGGCCGGCGAGCCGCAGCCCGACTGCCTGTTCTGCAAGATCGTGGCGGGCGAGATCCCGGCGACCGTGGTGCGCAAGACGGAGCGCACCCTCGCCTTCCGCGACATCGCCCCCAAGGCCCCCGTGCACGTCCTGGTCATCCCGCACGCCCACTACCCGAACGCCGCCGCCCTGGCCGCCGCCGAGCCGCAGACCGCCGGCGAACTGCTCGCCGAGGCGGGCGCGGTGGCCCGGGACGAGGGCATCGAGGACTACCGGCTGATCTTCAACACCGGGGCCGGCGCCGGGCAGACCGTCTTCCACGCCCACGTCCACGTGCTGGGCGGCACCCGCATGACCGAGAGCATGGTCTGACCTACGTGTCCCAGCGCGAACTCGTCGTCCTCGGCACCGCCAGCCAGGTGCCCACCCGGCACCGCAACCACAACGGCTACCTGCTCCGCTGGGACGGCGAGGGCCTGCTGTTCGACCCCGGCGAGGGCACCCAGCGGCAGATGCTGCACGCCGGGGTCTCGGCCACCCAGATCACCCGGATCGCCGTGACCCACTTCCACGGCGACCACTGCCTGGGCCTCGCCGGGGTGATCCAGCGGATCAACCTCGACCGCGTCCCGCACCCGGTGGACGTCTACTTCCCGGCCTCCGGGGAGGTGTACTTCGAGCGGCTGCGGCACGCCACCGCCTACCACGAGACGGCGGTGCTGCGCCCCCGGCCGATCGACGAGCCGGGCCCGCTGCCCGCCCCCGGGGCCCGCTTCGCGCTGGACGCCGTCCGGCTGGACCACCCGGTGGAGTCCTTCGGCTACCGGCTGGCCGAGCCGGACGGCCGCCGCCTGGTCCCGGAGCGCCTCGCCGAACTGGGGATCTTCGGCCCGGCGGTGGGCCGGCTGCAGCACGAGGGCGCGATCGAGGCGGACGGCCGGCGGGTCACCCTGGACGAGGTCAGCGAGCCCCGGCCGGGCCAGCGGTTCGCCTTCGTGATGGACACCCGGCTCTGCGAGGGCGTGCACCGGCTCGCCGAGGGCGCCGACCTGCTGGTGGTCGAGGCCACCTTCACGGACGCCGACGCCCGCCTCGCCGAGGAGCACGGGCACCTCACCGCGGGCCAGGCCGCCAAGGTCGCCGCCGAGGCGGGGGTGCGCACCCTGGTGCTGACCCACTTCTCCCAGCGCTACCCGGACCTCGGCCAGCACCTGGCCGACGCCCGTAAGCACTTCGACGGGGAACTGGTGCTCGCCGCCGACCTCGCCCGGGTGCCCGTTCCGGCCCGCCGTCACCCGTGAACGGCGCGCGGGCCCGGCGGCCGCGCCCGTGCGGGGCGCAGCGGCCGCGTCCGTCCCGGACGAAAAGGGTTCGCGTCCTTCCCCGATCTGCCGCAGCATCGTGCGGGTGCGGCCCCGCCGCCCGCCGCAGCGATCACGCTCGCGGCGTACCCTGGTGCCCCGGAGACCGAGCGGCACACGACACCACGGATGGGATGAGGCAGGCCCCAGCGCCGACCTATGAGTGACACATCGCAGACCCGTACCGACGGACAGTCGCGCCCCGAACCGGCCGAGGACGGCCGCGTGAGCGCCCGGATCGTCATCCCCGAGAAGCACCCGATGGTCACCCTGCTCGGGACGGCGGACTCGCTGCTGCGGGTGATCGAACGGGGCTTCCCCGACGCCGACATCCACGTGCGCGGCAACGAGGTGACCGCCACCGGTGGGCGGGCCGAGGTCGCCCTCGTGCAGAAGCTCTTCAACGAGATGATGCTGGTGCTGCGCACCGGCCAGCCCCTGACGGAGGACGCCGTGGAGCGCTCCATCGCCATGCTTCGCGAGGAGGACCCGGACGGCCCGGCGCCGTCCGAGGTGTTCACCGCGAACATCCTGTCCAACCGGGGCCGCACGATCCGCCCCAAGACCCTCAACCAGCAGCGCTACGTCGACGCGATCGACAAGCACACGATCGTCTTCGGCCTCGGCCCGGCCGGCACCGGCAAGACCTACCTGGCGATGGCCAAGGCCGTCCAGGCGCTGCAGGCCAAGGAGGTCAACCGGATCATCCTGACCCGCCCGGCGGTGGAGGCGGGGGAGCGGCTGGGCTTCCTGCCCGGCACCCTCTACGAGAAGATCGACCCGTACCTGCGCCCCCTGTACGACGCGCTGCACGACATGATGGACCCGGACTCCATCCCGCGCCTGATGGCGGCCGGCACCATCGAGGTCGCCCCGCTCGCGTACATGCGCGGCCGCACCCTCAACGACGCCTTCATCATCCTGGACGAGGCCCAGAACACCTCGCCCGAGCAGATGAAGATGTTCCTCACCCGCCTCGGGTTCAACTCCCGGGTGGTGGTCACCGGCGACACCAGCCAGATCGACCTCCCGGGCGGCACCAGGAGCGGTCTCAAGGTCGTCCAGGAGATCCTGGCCGACGTGCCGGACATCCACTTCTCCGTCCTCACCAGCACCGACGTGGTCCGCCACAAGCTGGTCGGCCGGATCGTGGACGCGTACGAGCGCTGGGACGCCCGGCAGGAGGCCGAGCAGGCCCCGGCCGGCCGCAAGCCCGCGCAGCGGCGCGTCGGCAAGACGACAGCAGCCCGCGCCCCCCGACAGTCCCATCGCACCGAAAGCTGAGCACACAGCCCGTCATGTCGATCGACATCGCCAACGAGTCCGGTTGGGACGCCGATGAGGAAGCCATCCTCGACGTCGCCCGCTTCGCCCTGGACAAGATGCGGATCCACCCGCAGTCCGAACTGTCCGTGATCCTGGTGGACAGTGCGGCGATGGAGGAGCTGCACATCCAGTGGATGGACCTGCCCGGTCCGACCGACGTGATGTCGTTCCCGATGGACGAGCTGCGTCCCGGCAAGGAGGGCGACGAGCTGCCGCAGGGCCTGCTCGGCGACATCGTGCTCTGCCCCGAGGTCGCCGAGCAGCAGGGCAAGGCGGCCCCCTCCAAGCACTCGATGGACGAGGAGCTGCAGCTGCTGACCGTCCACGGCGTGCTGCACGTCCTCGGCTACGACCACGAGGAGCCGGAGGAAGAGGAGGAGATGTTCGCCCTCCAGAAGCGCATCCTGGACGACTGGCGGGCGACTCGCGGCCTCGGCGGCCTCTCCCCGGCCCCCACCACCCACTGAGCACGGAGCCCGAACCCCTGTGAGTGGTGAGAGTACGAGCTTCATCCTCGGCGCCGTGGCCCTGGTCGTGCTGGGCTGGCTGGCCGCGTGCGCCGAGGCGGGCATCTCCCGGGTCTCCCGGTTCCGGGCGGAGGAGGCGGTGCGCAACGGCCGGCGCGGCTCCGCGCGGCTGCTGACCGTCGCCTCCGACCCGATCCGCTACCTCAACCTGGCGACCCTGATCCGGGTGGCCAGCGAGATGGCGGCGGCCGTCCTGGTCACCGCGGTGAGCGTGCGCAACATCCACCCGACCTGGCAGGCCGTGCTGCTGTCGTTCGGCGTGATGGTGCTGGTGTCGTTCGTCGCGGTGGGCGTCTCGCCGCGCACGATCGGGCGCCAGCACCCGATCTCCACCACGACCGCGGCCTCCTTCGTGCTGCTGCCGCTGGCCGCGGTGCTCGGCCCGATCCCGCGGCTGCTGATCCTGCTCGGCAACGCCCTGACCCCGGGCAAGGGCTACCGCGAGGGGCCGTTCGCCTCGGAGGCGGAGCTGCGGGCCCTGGTCGACCTCGCCGAGAAGGACGACCTGATCGAGGACGAGGAGCGCCGGATGGTGCACTCCGTCTTCGAGCTGGGCGACACCATCGTGCGCGAGGTGATGGTGCCCCGCACCGACCTGGTGATGATCGAGCGGCACAAGACCGTCCGGCAGGCGCTCACCCTGGCGCTGCGCTCGGGTTTCTCGCGGATCCCGGTGGTCGGCGACAACGAGGACGACGTGGTGGGCATCGTCTACCTCAAGGACCTGGTGCGCCGCACCCACATCAACCGGGAGGCGGAGGCCGAGGAGGTCGGCGCGGTGATGCGCCCGGCCGTCTTCGTGCCCGACTCCAAGCCGGCCGGCGACCTGCTGCGCGAGATGCAGCAGCGCCGCTCGCACGTCGCGATCGTGATCGACGAGTACGGCGGCACGGCCGGCCTGGTCACCATCGAGGACATCCTGGAGGAGATCGTCGGCGAGATCACCGACGAGTACGACCGGGAGATCGCGCCGATCGAGGACCTCGGTGACGGCTCGTACCGGATCACCGCCCGCCTCCTGGTGGAGGACCTGGGCGAGCTGTTCGGCATCGAGCTGGAGGACGAGGACGTCGAGACCGTCGGCGGCCTGCTGGCCAAGCACCTCGGCCGGGTGCCGATCCCCGGTTCCTCGTGCGAGATCCCGCTGCCCGACACCGAGGACACCGGTCTGACCGGCATCCTGCTGACCGCGGAGTCCTCGGCCGGGCGGCGCAACCGGATCGGCTCGATGGTCGCCTCGCCGGTGCGCAAGACGGCGGAGACCGCGGAGCCGGTCGGCGAGTAGCGCGCGCCGCCCGGCGAGTAGCGGCCCGGGGGCGGCGGGGCGACCATGGAGGGCATGACGCACAAACTTCGGGCGGAGTACGGCCCGCAGGGGGCGGCCGGCGGGGCCAGGGTCTGGCACGTGGTGCGGGACGAGGACCCGGCGACGGCGCTCTGCGGCCGCACCATGCCCGACGACGCCGAGACGCGGCCCGAGCAGGACTGGGGCACCGGGCTGCGCTGCTGCCAGCAGTGCGGCTCGCTCTACATGCACGAGGTGCCGCACATGCAGGGGAGCCATCCGTACAGCTGACGCGGGCAACTCGTCCGGCGCGGGGAACCCTCGCCGAGCTCTGGAGGTCACCATGAAGCTGCAAGACGGACTGCCGACCGTCGATCGCCGACTCGCGCTGGTGTGGCGGGTCGGGGCGGCACTGGGGGGGATCTTCCTGATCGTGTTCGGAAGCCTGGGGCTGGCCGACCACCCCGGGTTCCTGGACACCGGCGCCGACCGGGTCGCCGGGTTGTCGACCAACGGGGCGCTGGCCATCCTGTCCATCGTGGCGGGTGCGATCCTGCTGCTCGGGGCCGTGATCGGCGGGAACTTCGCGTCCAACCTCAACATGGTGGTCGGCCTGCTGTTCGTCCTCTCCGGCTTCTACGGACTGACGGTGCTCGGGCGGCCGGACGCCAACATCCTCAACTTCCGGATGTCGAACGTGCTGTTCGCCTTCATCTTCGGGATCATCGTGACGACCTTCGGCATGTACGGCCGGGTGAGCGGCCACCTGCCGCACGACAACCCGTTCTGGCGCCGGCGGATCGAGCGCGAGGAGCCGCTGCCCTCCGGTCCGAAGACCTTCGTCAAGGTCATCAACCCCAACCGCGGGCGGACCCACCCGGTCGGCCACTGAGCCGGAGCGGGTGCCTATGCTCGGCGGCATGAGTGACATCGTCGAGCTCGACCCCGAGAACAAGAAGATCATCACCCTGGCCCGCTCGGCCCGCGCCCGCAACGGCGTCCCCGAGGGGGCCGCGGTGCGTGACGAGACCGGCCGCACCTACGTGGCCGGGACGGTCGCGCTGGAGTCGCTGCGGCTGAGCGCCCTGCAGACGGCGGTGGCGATGGCGGTGGCCAGCGGCGCGAAGTCGCTGGAGGCGGCCGCCGTGGTGAGCGAGGCCGAGCAGCCGGCCGAGGCCGACCTGGCCGCGGTGCGGGACCTCGGCGGGGCCGGGACGCCGGTGCTGCTGGCCGGCCCGGACGGCGTGCTGCGGGTGTCGGTCGAGGCCCGCTGAGTCCTCCTCGGGCCCGCGGGGGCGTGCTGGGGCGTGCTGCGGCGACCGTCGGCCGCACTGTGGGCGACACCCCCATGTGTTCAGCCGATAATCTCACCGGGGAGGGCATTCCGGTGAGGGGGCTGGGGCATGGGGGCGTTGGCGTTCATCGCCGGACTGCTGCTGTTCGTGATGGGGATGGGCAAGTGGCAGGAGACCGGCTCCCCCGCCTGGCTCTGGGGTTCGATCGGCTTCCTGGTGCTGCTGGTGGTGTTCTCGCTGACCGGGCGTGGCGGTGACCGGGGCTGAGCGGGGTGCGCACCGGGCCCGGACGGCGCCGCTCCGGTGATCAGGGAGAATGGAGCCCATGAATGCCCCTTCCTCCTCGTACCGCTCCGGGTTCGCGTGCTTCGTCGGCCGCCCCAACGCGGGCAAGTCGACCCTGACCAACGCCCTGGTGGGGACGAAGGTCGCGATCACCTCCGACCGCCCGCAGACCACCCGGCACACCGTGCGCGGCATCGTGCACCGCCCGGACGCCCAGCTCGTGCTGGTCGACACCCCCGGCCTGCACAAGCCGCGCACCCTGCTCGGCGAGCGCCTCAACGACCTGGTGCGCACCACCTGGGCCGAGGTCGACGTGATCGGCTTCTGCCTCCCCGCCGACCAGAAGATCGGCCCCGGCGACAAGTTCATCGCCAAGGAGATCGCCGGGATCAAGAAGACCCCGAAGGTCGCCATCGTCACCAAGACCGACCTGGTCGACTCCAAGCGCCTGGCCGAGCAGCTCATCGCGGTCCAGCAGCTCGGCGTCGAGCTGGGCTTCGAGTGGGCCGAGATCATCCCGGTCTCGGCGGTCGGTGACAAGCAGGTCGAGCTGGCCGCCGACCTGCTCACCAAGCTGCTGCCGGAGGGCGGCCAGCTCTACCCGGAGGGCGACCTCACCGACGAGCCCGAGCAGATCATGGTGGCCGAGCTGATCCGCGAGGCCGCGCTGGAGGGCGTGCGGGACGAACTCCCGCACTCGCTGGCCGTCGTGGTCGAGGAGATGCTGCCGCGCGAGGGCCGCCCGGCGGACCGCCCTCTGCTGGACATCCACGCCAACGTCTACATCGAGCGGCAGAGCCAGAAGGCGATCGTGATCGGCGCCAAGGGCGCCCGGCTCAAGCACGTCGGCAGCACCGCCCGCAAGCACATCGAGGCGCTGCTCGGCACGCCCGTCTACCTGGACCTGCACGTCAAGGTGGCCAAGGACTGGCAGCGCGACCCCAAGCAGCTGCGCAAGCTCGGCTTCTGACGCGAGGTCGGATGGGGGGCTCGCGAGGGCCCCGGAGGAACACCCGCAGGCCCGCCCGGACGTCGTGCGTCCGGGCGGGCCTGCGCCGTCGCCGGCCGGCGGGCGCCGGCGCGCGGGAGGCCCGCACCGGCCCGGTGCGCCGGCTCAGGCGCCCTCGCGCAGCACCAGCGACACCAGTTCGCGCTGCGAGTCGGTGAGCTTGGGGTCGGCGCAGTACACCGTCCGGCTGTCGACGGTGATCTCGTAGTGGAAGCCGTCCGGCACCCCGTACGAGGGGGCGCGCAGCCCGCCCGCGACGGCCTCGCGGGCGAGCGCGTGGACGTGCGGGGCGTCCACCCGGTCGGCGGTGTCGAGCTCCGCGCTGCGGACGATGCCGGCAAGGCCGCCGGTCCGGGTCACCTGGATACGCATGGTGTCCATGGTGCTACCCGGCGGGGGCCGGTGCGGCGCTTTTCCCGGACCGTGACCTTCGGGCCCGCGCCCGGAGGCACGGTCCGCGCCCGCGCCGGTGGTGCGGTCAGCCGGGGCTGATGCCCACCTGGGCCCAGGAGGCCGTCACGGTGTCCGCGACCGAGGAGTCGTCGGGGTAACGGGCCCTGGCGGCGGCCACGGTGGCCCGGGCGAAGGCGGTGAAGTCGGCGTCGGAGGGCAGCCGGCCGCCGGTCAGCGCGTCGTACCAGATCCGGCCGGCGCGGTCCCAGGACCGGCCGCCGAGGGCGGTGGCCAGCAGGTAGAACGCGTGGTTGGGGATGCCGGAGTTGATGTGCACGCCGCCGTTGTCCTCCGAGGTCCGCACGTAGTCCCGCATGTGCGCGGGCTGCATGTCCTTGCCGAGCCGCGGGTCGTCGTAGGCGGTGCCGGGCGCCTTCAGCGAGCGCAGCGCCACGCCCTGGACGCCGGGGGCGAGCAGTCCGGCGCCGATCAACCAGTCGGCGTCGGCGGCGTCCTGGTGCAGCACGTACTGCTTGACCAGCGAACCGAAGACGTCGGAGACCGACTCGTTGAGCGCGCCGGGCTGGTCCCGGTACTCCAGGTTGGCGGTGAACTGGGTGACGCCGTGGGTGAGTTCGTGGCCGATGACGTCGACGCAGGCGGTGAAGTCGCCGAAGACCTCGCCGTCGCCGTCGCCGAAGACCATCCGCCGGCCGTTCCAGAAGGCGTTGTCGTAGTCGTGGCCGTAGTGCACGCTGGCGTCCAGGCGCAGCCCGCGGCCGTCGATCGAGTCGCGGCCGAAGACGTCGGCGTACAGCGCGAAGGTGTCGCCGAGGCCGTCGTAGGCGTGGTTGACGGAGGTGTCGGCGACCGGGGCCCGGCCCTCGGTGCGGGCGGTGCGGCCGGGCAGCCGCTCGCTGTGGCCGCAGTCCGCGATCACCCGGTGGAGGTCCGGGTGCGAGGCGGCGGGCGGGGGAGGGGCCAGGCGGGCCGCGCGGTGCGCGGCGTCGAGGGCGAGGGAGCGGACGGCGGGTTCGTGACCGGCCTCGGCGAGGCGGTCCAGGACGTACGGCGGGACGATCGCGCAGACCGGTACCGATTCGTTCATGTGGCCCAGAGTGACGCTTCGATGACTCTTTGTCACTAGCTCGGACGTGACCAGCCACCGTCTCAAGGGGTGGAACGGAAGCCCGGATCACTTCGGGGGCGCGCGGCGCTGGGTTACGCTGGGGCATCATGCGCAACGGGCTGCTTCTTCTTAGCTGCCGCGTCGAGGGCCTGTAGTCCACAGGGCCGGCTCCCTCGCCGCGGGGAACGAGCTGTGCGCGGAATTCGGCGGTGCGACGGCGCATCGCGAGCGGCAGCAGAGGCCGGCCAGTCGGTGTTGATCCCTCCCGACCCGCCCGCACCACGCACCCACAGGAAGCCGAGAGTTTTCTCCATGACCGAGCAGACCTCCGCCGCGTCCGTCCCCGCCGCTCGCGCCTTCGTCGACCGGCCCACCCCGATCACCGCCTCCACCGTCCGCCAGCAGCCCTCGGGCATGCGGTACGGGCGCTACCTGCCGTTCGGCACCGTCGACCTGCCGGACCGCACCTGGCCGGAGAAGGTCATCACCAAGGCGCCGCGCTGGCTCTCGACCGACCTGCGGGACGGCAACCAGGCGCTGATCGACCCGATGTCCCCGGCCCGCAAGCGCAAGATGTTCGACCTGCTGGTGCGGATGGGCTTCAAGGAGATCGAGGTCGGCTTCCCGTCCTCCGGCGCCACCGACCACGCCTTCGTGCGCTCGCTGATCGAGGAGGGGGCGATCCCGGAGGACGTCACCATCTCGGTGCTGACCCAGGCCCGCGAGGAACTGATCGAGAAGACCGTGGAGTCGCTGGTGGGCGCCCCGCGGGCGACCGTCCACCTGTACAACGCGACCGCGCCGCTGTTCCGCCGGGTGGTGTTCCGCAACGACAAGGCGGCCACCAAGGCGATCGCCGTCGACGGCACCCGGCTGGTGATGGAGTACGCGGAGAAGCTGCTGGGCGAGGACACCGTCTTCGGCTACCAGTACTCGCCGGAGATCTTCGTCGACACCGAGCTGGACTTCGCGCTGGAGGTCTGCGAGGCGGTGATGGACGTCTGGCAGCCCGGCGAGGGCCGCGAGATCATCCTGAACCTGCCGGCCACCATCGAGCGGGCCACCCCGAACGTCCAGGCCGACCAGTTCGAGTGGATGTCGCGCCACCTGTCCCGCCGGGAGTTCGTCTGCCTGTCCGTGCACCCGCACAACGACCGCGGCACGGCCGTGGCCTCCGCCGAACTGGCCTACATGGCCGGCGCGGACCGGATCGAGGGGTGCCTGTTCGGGCAGGGCGAGCGGACCGGCAACGTCGACCTGGTGACGCTGGGGATGAACCTGTTCTCGCAGGGCATCGACCCGCAGATCGACTTCTCCGACATCGACGAGGTGCGCCGCACCGCCGAGTACTGCAACCAGATGGAGGTGCACCCGCGCCACCCGTACGCCGGTGACCTGGTGTACACCTCCTTCTCCGGCTCGCACCAGGACGCCATCAAGAAGGGCTTCGACGCCCTGGAGGCCGACGCGAAGGCGGCCGGGGTGCCGGTGCAGGAGCACACCTGGGGCGTGCCGTACCTGCCGATCGACCCGAAGGACGTCGGCCGCACCTACGAGGCGGTCATCCGGGTCAACAGCCAGTCCGGCAAGGGCGGCGTGGCGTACGTCCTGAAGAACGACCACAAGCTGGACCTGCCGCGCCGGATGCAGATCGAGTTCTCCCGGATCATCCAGGCCAAGACCGACGCCGAGGGCGGCGAGGTCACCCCGGCCGAGATCTGGCGGGTCTTCGAGGACGAGTACCTGCCCACCCCGGCCAACCCGTGGGGCCGGCTGTCGCTGACCGGCTCGCGCACCCTGACCACCGAGGACGGCCGGGACGCGCTGACCGCCGAGGCCGTGGTGGACGGCGTGACGGTGACGCTGAACGGCACCGGCAACGGCCCGGTCTCGGCCTTCGCGGACGCGCTGGCGCGGATCGGCGTGGACGTCCGCGTGCTGGACTACGCCGAGCACGCCCTGAGCGAGGGCGGCGACGCCCAGGCGGCCGCGTACGTGGAGTGCGCGGTGGACGGCAAGGTGCTGTGGGGCGTGGGCATCGACGGCAACACCGTGCTGGCCTCGCTGAAGGCGATGATCAGCGCCGTCAACCGCTCGCAGCGCGGTTAATTCGTACGGGTGGTACCCGAAGGGCCGTCCCGTGGGGCGGCCCTTCGTCCGCGCCCCCGCTGTGGCCTGCGCCACATTTTTTCGGGTCCCGAGCCGTTCGAGGTACTGACACGTGCCGGTAACCATGGCAACATCGATCCACCGGAAAGCCGGGTCGATGGGACGGCCTCGGTGTCCGGTCGCGTGACCTGCCCATAGTTGTGCAGGCCGCCTGCCATGTCTGGGGAGTGGCGCCGTGACCAGGTTGTGGGGTGTCCGCCCGCGGTGGCGGACTGACGTTCTCGGTGACTTCTTCTGCCCCGGCTGCGGCGGGGACCGCAACTACCGCCGCCAGCACGGCCGGCGGTGGCTGAGGCTCCTCGGCGCCCCGGTGCTCCCGCTCGGACCGGTGATCGGCAGCGTGCAGTGCACCGGCTGCCACGGCCGGTACGGCGTCGAGGCCCTCGAGCAGCCGACCAGCGTCCGCCTCGGCGGCATGCTGCGGGACGGCCAGTACACCGTCGCGCTGGCCCTGCTCGCGGCCGGCGGCACCGCCCACCGGGCGGCCCGCGAGGCGGCCTGCGCCACGGTGCGCGAGGCCGGCTTCGAGGACTGCGGCGAGGCCCAGGTGCTGGCCGCGCTCGCCGCGCTGTCCGGGCTCGGCGGCGAGCTCCACGACGCCCACGGCATGGCCGGCGGCCTCACCGTGGAGCTGCACGCGGTGCTCGAACCGCTCGCCCCGCACCTGGCCCGCGAGGGCCGGGAGCGCCTGCTGCTGCAGGGCGCCGCGATCGCCCTGGCCGACGGGCGGTACCTGCCGCAGGAGCGCGAGGCGCTGGCCGCGGTCGGACGCTGCCTGGACCTGCCGCAGTCCCGGGTCACCGCGCTGCTGGAGGCGGCGACCCGGGCGCCGTACGAGAACCTGTAGCGCCCCGGGCACCCGCCGCGCCTGCCGGCCCCCGCCGAGAAGGCTTTCCGAATCCCCCACAAACGGGCCCGACCCCGCCCCCCGGCCCCCGGCCGGGTGGCGCCCCCCCACCCGGGCCCGCCGTGACCCGCACCGCAGTGGTCCTCCCCCACGGCCCCGGTGCGGGCAACACGGCTGCCCGGCACCGGGCGCTGCGTCCGGCCCCGGCGAGCGGGGGAGACCGGCGGCCCCCGCGACTGGGGGAGAATGGACCCCATGAGTCTTTTCCGGGACGACGGCGTCGTGTTGCGGGCGCAGAAGCTCGGCGAGGCCGATCGGATCATCACCCTGCTGACCCGCCAGCACGGCAAGGTACGGGCGGTGGCGCGCGGGGTGCGCAAGACCAAGTCCAAGTTCGGCGCCCGCCTGGAACCGTTCTCCCACGTGGACGTGCAGTTCTTCAGCCGGGGGAGCGAGCTGGTCGGGCGCGGTCTGCCGCTGTGCACCCAGGTGGAGACCATCGCCCCGTACGGCGGTTCGATCGTCACCGACTACGGCCGCTACACCGCCGGTACGGCGATGCTGGAGACCGCCGAGCGCTTCGCCGAGAACGAGGGCGAGCCGGCCGTGCAGCAGTACCTGCTGCTGGTGGGCGGCCTGCGCACGCTGGCGGCCGGGCTGCACGAGTCGCACCTGGTGCTGGACGCCTTCCTGCTGCGCTCGCTCGCGGTGAACGGCTACGGCGCGAGCTTCACGGACTGCGCCAAGTGCGGCCTGGAGGGGCCGAACCGTTTCTTCTCCCTCCCGGCGGGCGGGGTGCTCTGCGCGGACTGCCGAGTGCCCGGATGTGCCGTACCCTCCCCTGAGACACTGGTACTGCTCGGGGCGCTGCTGTCGGGGGACTGGCCGACGGCCGACGCCTGTGAGCCGCGGTACTGGCGGGAGGGCAGCGGCCTGGTCGCGGCCTATCTGCAGTGGCACCTGGAGCGGGGCATCCGCTCGATGAGATACGTGGAGAAGTGAGCACATGGCAGCGCGACGGCTCTTCGGCGGTGGCAAGCAACGGGAGTACGTTCCCCCGGCCCCGCACCCCAGCGGCGCACGGCCCCCGAAACTCCCCGGCGAGCTGGTGCCCAACCACGTCGCCATCGTGATGGACGGCAACGGCCGTTGGGCCAAGGAGCGCGGACTGCCGCGCACCGAGGGCCACAAGGTCGGCGAGTCCGTCGTGCTCGACGTCCTCAGGGGGGCGATCGAGCTCGGCGTCAAGAACATCTCGCTGTACGCGTTCTCCACCGAGAACTGGAAGCGCTCGCCCGACGAGGTGAAGTTCCTGATGAACTTCAACCGGGACGTCATCCGCCGCCGCCGCGACGAGATGGACGCGATGGGCGTGCGGATCCGCTGGGCGGGCCGGATGCCCAAGCTCTGGAAGAGCGTCGTGCAGGAACTGCAGGTCGCCGAGGAGCAGACCAAGGGCAACGACGCGGTGACGCTCTACATGTGCGTCAACTACGGTGGCCGGGCCGAGCTGGCGGACGCGGCGCAGGCGATCGCCCAGGACGTCGCGGCCGGCAGGCTGGACCCGAAGAAGGTCAACGAGAAGACCCTGGCCCGGTACATGTACCACCCGGACATGCCGGACGTGGACCTCTTCCTGCGCCCCAGCGGCGAGCAGCGCACCTCCAACTTCCTGCTCTGGCAGTCTGCTTACGCCGAGCTGGTGTTCCAGGACGTGCTCTGGCCGGACTTCGACCGCCGCGACCTGTGGCGCGCCTGCGAGCAGTTCGCGATGCGCGACCGGCGCTTCGGCGGGGCGATCCCGAACGAGGTCACCACGGGGCTGCCCACCCAGCGTTGACGCCGCTGCGCCGGTGCTCGCCGCGCCGCGGCGCACGAGCACCGGCGTTCGTGCGCCGGCGTCCGCTGCACCGGCGTCGGCGCACCGGCGCCGTGAACGGCGCAGGGCCCGCGGGGACGATCCCGCGGGCCCTGCGCCGTTCTTTCGCCGTGGCGTCGTCCGTACGGGCTGCCCCCGCACGGGCCGCCGTCAGGCCTTCTTCGCGCACTCCGCGCAGGTGCCGAAGATCTCCAGGGTGTGCGCGATGTCGCTGAACCCGTGCTCGGAGGCGACGGAGTTGGCCCAGCGCTCCACCGCGGGGCCCTCCACCTCGACGGTCGCGCCGCAGTGCCGGCAGACCAGGTGGTGGTGGTGCCCGCTGCTGCACCGGCGGTAGACGGCTTCGCCGTCGGCGGTGCGCAGCACGTCCACCTCACCGGCGTCGGCGAGCGACTGGAGCGTGCGGTACACCGTGGTGAGACCGACGGAGTCCCCGCGGTGCTTGAGCAGGTCGTGGAGCTCCTGCGCGCTGCGGAAGTCCGCGATCTCGTCCAGGGCCGCCGATACGGCGGCACGCTGCCGGGTCGATCGGGCGCGCGGCGACGGGCCTGCGGTGGTCACCGTGGGTCCTCCTGGGGTCGTGGGCGTCTCGCACCTCATTGTGCCAGTCCGGCCCGTCGCTCCGGAGTGCCCGCGTCGGAGGGGGTGTTTTCGGCGGTCAGGTCGGGCATCCGGTCCCGGGTCCGGCCGCCGCTCCGGTCCGCCGCCCGGTCGACCGTCCGGTCGCGGGTCGGGCCGGGGATCCGCACGTCGCAGACCGTCGGCCCGCGGGCGGCGTCACCGCGGCGGCGGTGGCGCCGCCGGGCCAGCGGTGCGGCGATCACGCTGAACACCGCGAAGACCGCGATGGCGAGCAGCACGATGGCGGGGCCGGACGGCACGTCGAGCTGGTAGGAGCCGGTGACGCCGGCCAGCGAGACCCCCACGCCGAGCGCGACGGCGGCGGCCTGGGTGGCGGCGAAGGAGCGGGTGAGCTGCTGGGCGGCGACCACCGGAACCACCATCAGGGCGCTGACCAGCAGCAGTCCGACCACCCGCATGGCGACGGTGACGGTGACGGCGGCCATCACCGCGAGCAGCAGGTTCAGGGTGCGCACCGGCAGGCCGGTGACCCGGGCGAAGTCCTCGTCCTGGCAGATCGCGAAGAGCTGGCGGCGCAGGCCGACGGTGACCGCGATGACGACCGCGCCGAGCACCGCGATGGCGCTGAGGTCCGCGGGGGCGACGGTCAGGATCGAGCCCCACAGGTAGCTCTCCAGCGAGCCGGCCCCGGCCTGGGCGGAGAGCGAGACGAGCAGCTTGCCGCAGGCCATGCCGCCGTAGAAGAGCATCGCCAGGGCGATGTCGCCGCGCTGGTTGCCGCGCGAGCGCACCAGCTCCATGGTGACCGCGCCGAGCACGCAGACCAGCACGGCCATCCAGACCGGGCTGGTCTGGAAGACGAAGCCGAGGCCGACCCCGGTCATCGCGACGTGGCCCATGCCGTCGCCCATCAGGGCCTGGCGGCGCTGCACCAGGTAGATGCCGACGGCGGGGGCGGTGATCCCGACCAGCACGGCGGCGAGCAGGGCGCGCTGCATGAAGTCGTAGGAGAGCATCTCGGTCATGCGAGCAGCCTCGGCGGGGTGAGGTCGGCGTGCGGGTGGACGTGGTCGTGGCCGGGCAGGGCGTGCAGGCCGGTGTTGGGCACGGGCGGCCCGTCGTGGGCGACGCAGCCGTCCCGCAGCACCACGACGCGGTCGATCAGCGGCTCCAGCGGCCCGAGTTCGTGCAGGACGAGGAGGACGGAGGCGCGGCGGGCGACCTCCCCGCGCAGGATGTCGGCGAGCACCTGCTGGCTGGCCGCGTCCACGCCGGCCATCGGCTCGTCCATGATCAGCAGGTCGGGCCGGCCGACCAGGGCGCGGGCGATCAGCACCCGCTGCTGCTGGCCGCCGGACAGGTCGGCGACGCCGTCCCCGGCCCGCTCCAGCATGCCGACGGCGGCCAGCGTGCGGTCCACCGCGTGGCGGTCGGCGCGCCGGAAGGGCAGCAGCCGGTGCTGCGGCAGCCGGCCGGTGGAGACCACCTCGCGCACCGTCGCCGGGACGCCGGAGGCGGCGGTGGTGCGCTGGGGGACGTACCCGATCCGGTGCCAGGCACGGAAGGAGGCGTACGGCGTGCCGAACAGCTCCAGGGCGCCCTGCTCCAGGGGCACCGCGCCGGTCACGACCTTGACGGTGGTGGACTTGCCGGAGCCGTTGGCGCCGAGCAGCGCGACGACCTCGCCGGGTTCGACGGTGAGGTCGACGCCGCGCAGCACCGGTCGGCCGCCGCGGGAGGCGACGGCGTTCCGCAGGCGGACGGCCGGGGGCATCGGATCGGTCATGGTGCCGCCTCCTGTCAGCTGGTCGCGGTCGCGGTCGCGGTCGCGGTCGCGGTGGCGCCGGTGGTCGCGTCGGTGGTCGCGGTGGCGCCGAGGGCGGCCTGGAGGTTGGCCAGGTTCTGCTTCATGACGGTGAGGTAGTCGTCCTTGGACGGGTCCTTGACGCCCTCCAGCGGGTCCAGCACGGCGGTCTTCAGGCCGAGGTCCTTGGCGACGGTCTCGGCGAGCTTGGGGCTGACCAGGGTCTCGAAGAAGACGGTGGTGACGCCGTTGTCCTTGGCGGCCTTCTGCACCTCGGCGAGGCGGGCCGGGGTCGGCTCGGACTCGGGGTCGACGCCGTTGACGGCGACCTGGGTCAGGCCGTAGTGGTCGGCGAGGTAGCCGAAGGCGGCGTGGCTGGTGACGAAGGTCCTGGTCCTGGTGGACTTCAGCCCGTTGGCGAAGTCCTGGTCCAGCGCGGTGAGCTTGGTGACCAGCTCGTCGGTGTTCTTCCGGTAGTCCTCGGCGTGGGAGGGGTCGGCCTTGGCGAACTCGTCGCCGACGCTCCTGGCGATCGCGGCGTAGCGGGTCGGGTCGAGCCAGACGTGCGGGTCACCGGCCGGACCCTCGCTCTGGTGGCCGTCCCCGGAGGTCTCGGCGTCGAGGTGGTGGTCGACCAGCGGGCTGACGGCGGTGGCATCGACCTTGTGCTTGCTGGAGGACTGGCCGACGGCCTGGTCGACGGTGGGCTGCAGGCCCTTGAGGTAGAGGATCGCGTCGGCCTTCTGGACGGTCGCCACCTGCTTGGCGGTGAGCTCCAGGTCGTGCGGCTCGACGCCGGGCGCGGTGAGGTCGGTGACCGAGACGTGGTCCTTGCCGATCTGCTGGGCCAGGAACTCCATCGGGTAGAAGGACGCGACGACGTTCAGCTTGCCGTCCGTGCCCTCGGCGCTGCTGCTGCCGCCGCAGGCCGTCAGGGCGAGGGAGGCGGTCAGGGCGGCGGCGGCCAGGGCCGCGGTGCGGCGGGCACGGAGGGTGCGACGGCGAGACTGTCCGATCATCATGAAAATCATTCTCAACTTATTTGGGAATGATTGTCAACTCACTCCGACGGGTGAACGGCGGGTGGCCGGGAGCGGGGGCCGGCGGACGATACCGATTTGAACCCCGTACCCATCAGGCCGGTAACCTGAGGTATTCGGGTACGCGCAACCAGCCGTGCCCTGACCGTGCCGTACGTACTGAAGAGAGCACTGTGGCCGCCGACAAGATCGACACGATCGTCAGCCTGAGCAAGCGCCGTGGCTTCGTCTACCCCTGCAGCGAGATCTACGGCGGCACGCGTGCCGCCTGGGACTACGGGCCGCTGGGTGTCGAGCTCAAGGAGAACATCAAGCGCCAGTGGTGGCGCGCGATGGTGCAGGCCCGTGAGGATGTCGTCGGACTCGACTCGTCGGTGATCCTCGCCCGTGAGGTCTGGGAGGCCTCCGGCCACGTCGCCACCTTCAACGACCCGCTGACCGAGTGCCTCTCCTGCCACAAGCGCCACCGGGCGGACCACCTGGAGGAGAAGTACGAGGCCAAGCACGGCTTCCCGCCGCCGAACGGCCTCAAGGACGTCAACTGCCCCGACTGCGGCACCAAGGGCCAGTTCACCGAGCCCAAGGACTTCTCGGGCATGCTGAAGACCCACCTCGGCGTCACCGAGGAGGCCAGCGGCCTGGCGTACCTGCGCCCCGAGACCGCCCAGGGCATCTTCACCAACTTCAAGGCCGTCCAGACCACTTCGCGCAAGAAGCCGCCGTTCGGCATCGCCCAGACCGGCAAGAGCTTCCGCAACGAGATCACGCCCGGCAACTTCATCTTCCGCACCCGCGAGTTCGAGCAGATGGAGATGGAGTTCTTCGTCAAGCCGGGCGAGGACGAGCAGTGGCACGAGTACTGGCTCCAGCAGCGCTGGGACTGGTACGTCGACCTCGGTCTGCGCACCGAGAACATGCGCTTCTTCGAGCACCCGAAGGAGAAGCTGTCCCACTACGCCAAGCGCACCGTGGACATCGAGTACCGCTTCAACTTCGGCGGCTCCGAGTTCTCCGAGCTCGAGGGCATCGCCAACCGCACCGACTACGACCTGACGGTGCACAGCAACGCCTCCGGCCAGGACCTGAAGTACTACGACCAGGAGAGCGGCGAGCGGTACTTCCCGTACGTCATCGAGCCGGCGGCCGGCCTCAACCGCGCCATGCTGGCCTTCCTGATCGACGCCTACTTCGAGGACGAGGCGCCGAACGCCAAGGGCGTCATGGAGAAGCGCGTCGGCATGCGGCTCGACCCGCGCCTGGCCCCGGTCAAGGTCGCCGTCCTGCCGCTGTCCCGCAACGCCGAGCTCTCCCCGAAGGCCCGCGGCCTGGCCGCCGACCTGCGCACCGCGTGGAACGTCGAGTTCGACGACGCCGGGGCGATCGGCAAGCGCTACCGCCGCCAGGACGAGATCGGCACGCCGTTCTGCGTCACGGTCGACTTCGACACCCTCGAGGACAACGCGGTGACCGTCCGCGACCGCGACAGCATGTCGCAGGAGCGCGTGTCGCTCGACCAGGTCAAGGCCTACCTGGGCGCGCGGCTCATCGGCTGCTAGTCCGGTCCTGCCGGCTCGGGGAGCCCCCGTCCGCCCTGGTCTCCGGGGCGGACGGGGGCTTCCTGCTGCGCGGGGAGCGGACAGCGGGGAGACGCGAGGGTGCCGCCTGCCGCAGGCCGCCTGCCGTACCGACCGTCCTACCGCCGGCCCCAGCGGGAGCGGGGGGTGGCGGGCGGCGCGGTCGGAAGGCCGGCGGTGCGGAGGGCGGCGAGGGTGGTCCGGTGGCGGCCCCCGTCGGCGAGCAGGGCGCCCAGCAGGTGGCCGTAGAGGTCCGGGGCGTCGGCCAGGGCCGCGGCCAGGCGGACCACTTCGGCGGGCGGCCGCAGGGCCGCCAACTCGGTCAGCAGGAGGGCGGCGAGCGCGGCCGGGAGTTCGACGACGAGGTCGGCGAGGTCGGCGGTGGGACGGCCGGCGGCCTGGCGGAGCAGGGTGCGGACGTCGCCGGAGCGGCCGCACTGCTGGAGGCAGGCCGCGAGGGCGGTCAGTTCGGCGGTCGGGGCGGAGCCCCACTCCCAGAGCAGGGTCGCACCGTCCGCGTGCAGCCCGGCCCGCTCCAGTGCGGCGAGGAGGTCCGGTACCGCGGCCGCCGGATAGGCCCAGAAGGCGTGGAACAGTTCCGCCGCCTCCTCGCCCAGCCCCAGTTCGCGCAGCTCCGCCAGTACCGCGACGGCGTGGTCCGGGGCGCTGCGGGCGCTGCACCCGGCGAGGTGCAGCGAGGCACCGGTCGGGCCGCGCTGGGCGAGCATGCCGACCAGGAGGGCGGTGTCGGCGGGTTCGAGGTGGGCGGCGGCCCGGTTCAGCAGTTCCTCGGCCTCGGGGACGGAGCCGCCGCGGTGGAGGGCCGTGATCCGCTCGGTGAGGCCGCCCAGGTCGGGCCTGGCGGGCGGTGGTGGCGGCGGGGCCTGCCACGCCTGTGGCGCCGGTTCCTCCGGGGAGGCTTGCCGGCGTCTGAGTCGAATCTCCAACGCCTCCAGCTCATCGCTCAGTCGGAGGCAACGGGCGCCCAGGCCGGCGCGGAGGGTGCGCACCTGGGCGAGCTGCCGCAGCAGGTCCCCGTCCGGACGCCGACGGCCCGGGGCCGCCCGTATCGCCTCGTTCAGCCGCCGTTCGCGTTGGCTCGCGTAACGGCTCGCTCGGAGTAACTCGTCCAGCTCGGCCCGGAGTTCGGCGGCCCCGAGCTCGTCCTCCGGCTGCTGCCCCGTGGATCCTTCCGTCGACCGCATGCGCATGATCGCCCCAACCCGTCCATCCAGACCCTGATTGCGGGACATCCTCGCGTCGTTATGTGGCTGGGGAGTTAAGGGAGCACGACCAGTCGTGTGCGAGTGGTGTCAAGGGGCGCGCAAGGGGCGGATGTTGTGGAAAGCGCGCCGGTGGGTCTCCGGGCGTCACCGCGCCAGCCGCGCCCGCGCCTCCATCAGGGCGAAGCCGAGCAGGTTCAACCCCCGCCACTCCACCGGCCGTTCGGCACGGACGTCGTCCGCGGCCAGCCCGATGCCCCAGATCCGGTCCAGCGGACTGGCCTCGACCAGGACGCGGCCGCCGGTGCCCAGCAGGTAGGCGCGCAACGCCTCGTCCTGGCTGAACTTCGCGACGTTGCCCTCGACCACCAGGTCGAACCGTCCGGCCGCCCACACCTGGTCGTCGAAGCCCCTGACCAGTCGGCCCAGCTTCTTCGCCTCGGCGGGCGTGCGGGCCGCGAGGATGCGCTGCTCGACGGCCTCGTCGCCGAACATCCGGGCCTTGCCGGCCATCATCCAGTGCTCGGCGGACGGGTACGCCACCCCGTCGACGGTGAACCGGCAGGGCCACCACTGGCTCAGGCACTCCTGGTTCGTCCCACCGCCCTTGCGCGGGGTGTGGCCCCAGAACATCACCCACTTCGGCTGCGCCCCGGCGGCCATCAGGGCGGCCAGGTCCTCGCGGTTGCGGACGTCGGCGAGCTCCCCCGCGTACTGATCACTCATATCGTCATTCTGACACGAAGCCCGGTGGCGGCCCACCGGATTTCGGGTGGGGCCGCCGGTGAGCCGGTGCGATGATCGGCGGAGGAGCGGAGCGGCACCGAACGGAACCGGCACCGGTGAGGGACGGGAGGAGCGCGATGGCGGACCAGGACTACCGGGTCAGGGTGATCGGCCGGGTGGAGTCGCCGCTGACGGACCGGAAGGACGCCCCCAAGCAGGGCGACGAGGGCGGACCGGACGCCTGGCTGGTGTTCGACCCGGCGGTCGAGCGGGCCCTGCGGGACCTGGCCGAAGGACAGCAGGTGCTGCTGCTGACCTGGCTCGACCGGGCCGACCGCACCGTGCTCGCCGTCCACCCGCGCGGCGACCTCTCCCGGCCGGAGACCGGCGTCTTCGCCACCCGCTCGCCCGACCGCCCCAACCCCATCGGCCTGCACCCGGTGACCATCCTCGCCGTGGACGGCCTGCGGATCCACGTCAGCGGTCTGGAGGCGATCGACGGCACGCCGATCCTGGACGTGAAACCCGTGCTGCCCCGCGGCGGCGAGCGCTGACGGCCGGCGAGCGCCGACGGCCGGCGGTGGCGGGTGGTCGGCCGGTCGCGGCGGGCCGGCCGGTGGCGGGTGGTCGGCCGGTGGCGGCGCTGTGGCGCAGGTCACCGGAAAAGGGTGACACGGCGTTGTCGCGGACTACCGCCACCATCGACGCATGATGATCACCGACGAAGACCTCCTCACCGAAACCCTCGCCTTCAACGCCCGGTTCGAGGCGGCCGTCGCCCTCCGGCCGGCCCGTGACCGGCCCCTCGATGCGGCCACCATGGCGGAACTGCGCCGCAACAGGCTCGGCGGAGACGCGCCCCCGGTGCGGCTGGCCCAGGGGCAGGACCGCGTCCTGCCCTCCGGAGTGGCGGTCCGCGCGTTCGTGCCCCCGCGCGTCGAGGGCGTCTACCTCCACATCCACGGCGGCGGCTGGGCGTTCGGCTCGGCGGACGGGCAGGACGAGAAGTTGTGGCGGCTCGCCGAAGGAGCCCGACTGGCCGTGGTGAGCGTCGACTACCGCCTGGCGCCCGAGCACCCGTTTCCCGCCGGCCCCGACGACTGCGAGGCGGCCGCCCGGTGGCTGGTCGAGCACGCCGAAGCCGAGTACGGCACCCGCCGGCTGCTGATCGGCGGCGAATCGGCCGGCGCCCATCTGTCAGTGCTGACCCTGCTCCGCCTGCGCGACCGGCACGGCGTCACCGGTGCTTTCCGCGCCGCCCACCTGGCCTTCGGCCCGTACGACCTGTCGATGACGCCGAGCCAGCGGCTGTTCGGCTCGCGGCCGCTGCTGAGCAACTCCGACTCGCTGCGCCGCACCTACGAACTCTTCACGCCGGGACTGACCTCGGAGCAGCGCCGCGACCCGGAGGTCTCTCCGCTGTTCGCCGACCTGCACGGCCTGCCACCCGCCCGGATCGTGGTCGGCACCGAGGACCCGCTGCTGGACGACTCGCTCTTCCTCGCCCAGCGGTGGAGGGCCGCCGGGGCGCCCGTACAACTCGATGCCGTCGCCGGGGCGATGCACGGCTTCACGCTGTTCCCGCTGGCCGTCACGGCGCGCGAACAGCGGAGGGAGCAGGACTTCCTGGCCGGCGCGTGAGGGCGCTCGGCTCGTGCGGGTAGCGTCGTCCGCATGAACCGCACGCCCCGGCTCTACGCCCTGGTCGAAGAGTTGCGCGCGGCGGCGCCGCGATCGTTGACGGTCGCCGCGCTCGCCGCGCGGTTCGAGGTGAGCACCCGCACCGTCCAGCGGGACCTCCAGGCACTGATGGAGTCGGGCGTCCCCGTGCGCGCCGTCACCGGTCGGGGCGGCGGCTGGGCCATCGATCCGGCGACGACCCTCCCACCGATCCGGTTCACCCCCGAGGAGGCCTCCGCCCTGGTCGCCGCGCTCGCCGTGGCCGACTCCTCGGCCCCCTACGCCGGCGCCGTCCGCACGGCCGCCCAGAAGATCGCCGCCTCGATGACCGGCCCCGCCTCGTCGGCGGCCCAGGACCTCGCAGGCCGGATCGTCGCTCTGCCGCCCCGTACCGGGGAGCCGGTCCGCACCGCCGTGGAACGGGCCCTCACCGACGGCACCGTGCTGCGGCTGTCCTACGCCGACGCGGCCGGGCGGGAGAGCGACCGCACGGTGGAGCCGGCCGGGCTGCTCACCGCGGACGGCAAGTGGTACCTCATCGCCTGGTGCCGCACCCGTCAGGCGGGCCGTGGCTTCCGCCTGGACCGCATCACGGCCGCCACCCCGACCCCCGAACCGGCGCCGCCCCACGACCTGGCAGCCCTGCTGCGCGGTTCCGCCGGCGCCGCCGCGCTGCGGCCCACCGCTCTGGGCCCGCTCGCGCCCTGAGCGGTCGGCCTCCGGGAGTGGCGGGCTCACGGCCCTGCCGGCCTCGTCCGCCGATTCCCCGGTTCCGGGCCGGATCCCTTCCTCCGGGCCGGTGCTCCTTCTCCTCCGCGCTCGACCGTGGTCCGGCCGAACCGCCCGGGCGGGTGCGTGCTTCTGCGCCTCGGCGTGATGAAGTAGCTTGGGGGACATGACAGATGAGGATGTGGGAACCGTCCCGGTGGCCGCTCCTCCCTCTCCGTCCCGCAGAGCCGTCCCCGCCCTGATGTTCTCGCAGGGGGTCAGCGTGGCGGGTACCCAGGTCACGGCGCTGGCGCTGCCGACCCTGGCGATCCTCCTGCTGGGCGCGGGCCCGCTCGCCGCCTCGCTGCTGTTCGCCCTGGAGTACGGGGTGCAGGGCCTGACCGGGCCGTTCGCCGGGGTGCTGGTCGACCGGGTCCCGGCGCGGCGGCGGCTGCTGGTCACCGTCGACCTCGTCCAGCTCGTGCTGATCGCCACCGTGCCGCTGGCGCACGCCGCCGGCGCGTTGACGCTGGTCCACCTGTACGCGGTGGCCACGCTCTCCGGTGCGCTCGGCGGGCTGTCCGCCATCGCGGTGCCGACGGTGGTGCCCGCCTTCGTGCCCGCCGAGGGCCTGGTCGCCGCCAACGCCAAGCTGGCCGGGGCGCGTTCGGTCGGCCAGATCGCCGGCCCGGGGCTGGCCGCGGGGCTGGTGCAGGCGGTGGGTGCGGCCACCGCGATGGTGGCCGACGCGGTCAGCTACGGGTTGTCCGCGCTGGCCCTGAGCCTGCCCAGACTCCGGCGCGACCCCGCCCCGGATGCCCCGGCCGCGCGGCCGGGGATCGCCGAGTCCCTGCGTGAGGGCGTCGGGGTGCTGCGCGACCAGCCGGTGCTGGCGCGGCTCGCCGTGGCCGCCGCCGCCCTCAACTTCGGCGGGGCCGGGCTCGGCGGCCTGTACGCGTACTTCGCCTACGAGGTCGCCGACCTGGGCCCCGGCGAGGTCGGGGCCAGTACGGCCGCCTTCAGCGTGGCGGCGGTGACGGCCGTCCTCACCGCCAGGAAGGTGATCGCGCGGGTCGGTCTGACCAGGGTGATCCCGCTCTTCGGCCCGGTCGCGGCCGCCGCCCTGTTCCTGATCCCGGTGGCCTCGCTCGGCTTCGCGCTGCCGGTGCTGATCACCTACCAGCTGGTGTTCGGCTTCTGCGCGACGGTCTGGGCCGTCAGCTCGGTGACGCTCCAGCAGCTGCTCTCCCCGCCGGACCAGCTCGGCCGGGTGCTCGGCCTGTCCCGCTCGCTGGGCCAGCTCGTCATGCCGGTCGGCGCGTTGCTGGGCGGCACCCTGGCCGGCGTGGCCGGCACCACCGGGGCGCTGGTCGTCTTCGCCTCGGTCGCCCTGGCCGGGACCCTCGTGGTCGCCACGACCCGGCCCCGAACCGTTCTGCCGGAGGAGAACCGGACATGACCAAGCGCAGGACCGCCCTCGTCACCGGTGCCACCAGCGGCATCGGGCGCGCCACCGCCGTGCACCTCGCCGGACGGGGCTACGACATCGCGGCGGTCGGACGGCGGGGCGACCGGCTGGCCGCCCTGCGGGGCGAACTGCCCACCGCGTGCCTGCCCTTGCCCGGGGACCTGAGCGAGGCGGGGGTCGCGGAGCAGGTCGTCTGCGAGGCGCTGGAGGCCTTCGGCGGCCTCGACGTGGTGGTCGCCGCGGCCGGGCACGGCCGGGGGTACGGGCCGGTCGGCGAGGCCGACCACCGGGTGTGGCCGGCCGCCGTCGCCCTCAACCTCACCGCGGCCATGCAGCTCACCGCGGCGGCCGCCGAGCCCCTGCGCGGCAGTGGCGGGACGCTGGTCCTGATCGGCTCGGTCTTCGGGGTGGACCCGGCCCCCGACTACGCCGCGTACGCGGCCGCCAAGCACGGACTGCGGGGCTTCGCCCGGTCGGTGCGCCGGGAGAAGGGGATGGACGGGGTGCGGATCTGCCTGATCAACCCCGGCACGACGAACACCGAGTTCGCCTCGGTGATCCGCGGGGACGGCGAGCCCATGGTGCACGACCCCTCGGTGTGGGGTTTCGAGCCGCTGCTCCCGGAGGACGTCGCGGCGGCGGTCGGCTGGGTGGTCGACCAGCCGGCGCACGTGAACGTCGAGGAGCTGACCCTGCGGGCGACCCGGGACCGCTGACGGCGGCGGGCCGGTCCGTCGGGGCCGGTCCGCCGGGTGGCCCGGCGCCGCGGCCGGGCCACCGCACGGCCGGCCGCGGCCCGGCCGGCGCGCCCGCTCAGACGGCGATGTACGGCACCGGCCAGTTCCGCATCCGATACGGCAGCACCAGCACCGTGTCGTCCGCGACGACGGCGAGCTCCGCCTCCACCGCGTCGTCCACCGCCGCCCGCGCCGCCGGGTCGAGGTCCGCCAGGGTGGTGGCCCGGGCCATGGCGAGGAAGTGCTCGGAGCCCTCGTCGATCACCAGCCGGCCCATCTCGTGCTCGGGCCGGACGTCCTTCACGGCGACGAAGCCGGGCCCGTGCCGGTAGTAGAACAGCCCGTACCGGTACTCGCCCGCCCAGGCCCGTGCGTAGCGTTCGGCGTCGGCCCCGACTCCGCCTTCCGGGGGGACGAGGTGCGCCAGGGTGCCGACGGGCAGGTGCGGGACCCCGCCGAGGGTCCAGCGCAGCCGGACGGCGTGGCTGGTCGCCTCCCGGAGCAGGCGCAGCCAGCGCAGGTCGCGGGCGGGGGACACGCCGAACGGGATCGGCTCGGGCACGTGGACGACGCGGGTGGACAGCGCGGCCGGTTCGACGCCGCGCAGCGCGAACTCCTCGTGGTCGAGCGCGAGCCGGGTCGCCGGCAGGGTGGTCGCGGCCATCTCAGACCGCCACCTTGATCGGCTCGATCGAGGTGGCGAGGGTGATCCAGCGCCCGTGCTCCTCGAACACCAGCCCGTCGTCGGCGAGTCGGCCGAGCCACTCGGCCAGTCGGTCGGGGGCCACGTGGTGCCCGAGTTCGGCGAGCCGCTCCCGCAGGGCGGGCGCGGACCGTCCGGCCTCGAGTTCCCGGTAGGCGGCGACGAACTCCGGCGCCTCGATCCGGTGCGTCCGCTCCGGCCAGCCGGTCCGCCGGTCCTCGACGACCAGCGCGCCGTCGCACTCCGTGCAGGACAGCGAGCTGTCGTGGTAGGCGTCCGACCAGGCGTTCAGCTGGTCGTGCAGGGCCTTGACCTGCTCGTCGGTGATGCCGGCCGGCTCGGTGTCGAACAGGTACACCATGTCCTGGAGCCGTTCCTCCGGCAGCGCGTACACGTGCCGGTAGGCGGCGGCGGTGGTGCGCCCGGGGAAGCCCAGCTCCGGCCGTTCGAAGTACGGGCTGAAGCGTTCCAGCAGGATGCGTGCGGCGCCGGCGGGCGGTTGGAGGTGCACCAGCGCGGGCAGTTGGGCGATCACCCGCTCGTAGTCCTGGATCCGCTCGTGCGGGAAGCCGTAGAGCCAGTTCCACGACACGGTGAGGCCCTGGGACTCGCAGTCGCGCAGGGTGCGGACGTTCTGGACGCCGGTGACGCCCTTGTCCATGATCTTCAGGACGGGGGAGACCAGCGACTCGATGCCCGGCTGCACGTGGACGGCGCCGACCCGGCGCAGCGCGGCGATCTCGGCGGGCCGGAGGTTGGACTTCACCTCGTAGTGGATCCGCAGGTCCCAGCCGCGCTCCTCCAGCATCGGGAGCACCGTCCTGAAGTACCGGTTGTCGATGATGTTGTCGACCATGATCACGTCGAGCACCTGGTGGCGCTCGATCAGCGAGCCGATCTCGTCGACGATCGTCTCCGGCCGCTTGGAGCGGAACTCCATCAGGGTGCCGTTGAGCCCGCAGAAGGTGCAGTGGTGCTTCTCGCCCCACCAGCAGCCGCGAGCCGCCTCCAGGACGAGCTTCGGCTCCACGAAGGACTGGACGGCGGACTCGTCGAGCCGGGCGAACCAGTCGTCGAAGTCGGGCACCAGCAACTCGCCCGGTGCCAGTGGGCGCGGCTGGGGGTTGACGGCCTGGCTGCCGTCGTGGGCCCACCAGCACAGGCCCGGGACCTCCGACAGGTCCGAGCCGTCGTCCAGTGCCGCCAGCAGCGCGGGGAAGGCCTTCTCGCCCTCGCCCCGGACCACGTAGTCGACGTACGGGAAGTTGCGCTGCAGCGCGGCCCCCATCGGGCCGTCGCAGTTGCCGCCGCCGAACAGGACGGCGATCTCCGGCGCGCGCGCCCTGAGCCGCCGGGCGACCGACAGGCTGGGAACGTTCTGCATGAAGGTGGTCGAGAAGCCGACCAGGTCGGCCTCCAGCGCGAGGAGCTCCTCCACCACCAGGTCGACGAACGCGTCCGCGTGCTCGCGCATCTCCCGGACCAGCCCGATGTCCAGGCCGCGCTCCGTCGCGTACGCCTCCAGCGCGGCGACCCCGAACTCCGGGTCGTCGTGCAGGACTCCCGCGAACGCCCAGTCGCCCAGGCCGTGGAACAGTCCGTTCTCGGCGATCTCGTGGTAGTCGGCGACACCGATCGCGCCGTCGGTGCGCTCCATCAGGAACTCCGCCCAGCGCAGGTTCCCGTAGTACGTCATCGGCGCCTCCCGCCCCGCGCGGACGGCGGCGCTGCGCAGCAACCCCAGTGGCAGGGAGGGGGATTCCAGGGACTGCCAGGGCATCGACACCAGGCAGACGGCGAGCGCCACAGCCGACCAACTCCATCGTGAACGGGTGAACTGGTGAACGGGGCAACGGGTGAGCGGGGGCAACCGGCGGGCGTACGGACGGAAGCGCCGGACGCCCGGGCGGGGCGGCGGGCCCCGCGGCGCGGGGCGTCGGGCGGCGCGGGAGGGCTCCCGCCCCGCCCGACGGCCCCGTCCGGGTCACTTCTGGGTCGAGACGACGTACTTGCAGGTACCGGCTGTGACCTGCTTCAGAACCACCTTCTTGATCTTCATGTCGATTCACCCCCCTCCGTGGCCTCGACGGTGATCGCGTGCAGACGGGCCGCCTTGAGGCGGGCCCGGTGACGGCGGACGAACCATCGCTCGACGGTCTCCGCGTCACGTCCGACCAGGGGGCCGAAGAACCGCGAGATGGGCTCCAGCGAGCAGAGGGCGAACCCGGTCCGGTGCCACTGCTCGCCGTGCGCCTCGAATTCCTCCCGCCGCCCGGGTGTCCGGGTGGCCCGGCCGAGGTAGTTCAGGCCGATCGCGACGTGCCGCACCTCGTCCCTGCGGACGTGGTGGTAGATCCGACCCAGCGAGTCGCCGGAGAAGACCTTCTCCAGCAGGAGGAACTCGTCCGCCGCCGCCCCCTCGAGGATGGTGTGGACGAGCATCCGGCCCATGTGCGGCAGCTCGGTGAGCGTCCGGTCGAGCGGTTCGAGGAGTTCGGCGCACGGCTCCAACTCCCGGTCCAGCGTGCGGGCGTACTGGTAGAAGGCGTCCGCGTGCCGGGCCTCGTCGCCGACGGCCGTGGCGAACGCCAGGCGCAGCGGGGCGTCGTCCGTCGCGGCCGCCAGCGTGGCGGCCGCGACCAGCCCGGCCTGTTCCGCGTAGTAGCCGCGGGAGGCGACCCGCCAGGCCAGTTCGGCCCGCTCGTCGTCCGCCGGGGTGACCCCGAACTCCCGGATCAGCCGTTCCGCCCGCCACGGCTCCTGGTCCCGGCCGAGGCCGAAGATCCGGTACCCCAGCGCCTCGGTCTCCAGTGCCTCAGGACCTATCAGGGCCACCTGTCGCCATCCCATGGGTCGTTCCCGTCAAGTACCGTCGATCGCCGACTACTTGACCGGAGGCCGTCAATGGTTGCGCGTTCTCGATGGTACGCGGCGGGCCATCCCCGTCAAGGTCACCAATGGAACAGCCGGCCGATGTCGATTCAGCCGCGATTCGGACCCGGACCGTCCGGTACCGGCACCGGGAGCGCTGCGGCGTCCCGTCGCGTCCCAGGGGTTTCGCGACCGGTCGACCGGAGCAAACCCGATGGAGCACAAGCCAGTTGGAGGACACGCCCGTACGAGCTCGGCCGAGCCGAAGGAGCGCCATGAGCAGCCCCACCCGTCGAGACGTCCTGCGTTGGGGAGCCGCCGCCCTGCCGGCCGCCGGCGGACTCCTCCGGCCGGCAACGGCCCGAGCCGCCGCCGTGGACCCGTCGGCCTGGATGGCCGCCCTGGGCGACGCCACCCCGCTGACGGCCCTGACCATCCCCGGCACCCACGACTCCTGCTGCACCGACCCGTGGCACGGCACCGAGTGGTCCCACACCCAGAACTGGGGCGTGCCCGAGCAACTCCTGCGCGGCATCCGCTTCCTGGACATCCGCTGCAACGGCCTGGCCGGCACCGCCGACGAACTCGGCATCTACCACAGCGACGCCTACCAGTACCTGCGCCTCCAGGACGTCCTCGACCAGTGCCGCGCCTTCCTCGCCGCGCACCCGGGCGAGGTCCTGGTCATGCGGCTCAGGAACGAGTACGCGGGCGGCAACCGGCTCGAGGCACCCGAGTTCCAGCGCCGGGTCAGCCACTACCTGGACGACCTCGGCTACCGCCCGCTGTTCTGGACCGCCCCCTCCTGGCCCACCCTCGGCCAGGCCCGCGGCCGCGTCGTGCTCGCCGCGGACTTCGCCAACCCGTGGTCGGTCATCCAGTGGTCCAGCGGCACCAACCCGTGGTTCGCGACCCAGGACACCTTCCAGGGCATCAGCCTGGCCGCCAAGGCCCGGGCCGTCACCGACTGGTTCGACCGCGCCTACGGCGACCAGGGCTCGGCGCGGATGTACGTCGACTTCACCAGCTACGCCAACGGCGGCTGGCCCAAGGTCAACGCCGACGCCATCCTCCCGCCCGTGCGCGACTACCTCGCCGCCCGCAGCCGGCAACCCGCCCACCTCGGCATCGTCCCGATGGACTTCCCGGACTTCCACACCGACGTGCTGCAGCTGCTCCTCGACAAGAACTTCGTCCCCCGCTGACCGCCCGGCCCGCGGGTACCATGCGGCCATGCCCGACTCCGCTCCGTCGAGCCTGCCCACCCGTTTCGCCGGTGACCCAGCCCGTGTCGCACTCGTCCTGCCCGGCGGCGGCTACTCGCCCGCCCGGCCGCTGCTGCACTTCGCCCGCGCCGTGCTGCTCCGGCACGGCTGGACGGTCCAGGAACTGTGGTGGCAACTCCCGGACGGTTTCACGGACTTCGGGGCGGACGGGCAGGTCGCCTGGGTCGAGCGGCAGGTCGCCGAGGCCGTCGACGCCGAGCGCGGCGCCTGCCGGCTGCTGGTCGGCAAGTCCCTCGGGTCCTTCGCCGCCGGTCCGGCCGCGGACCGGGGGCTCGCGGCGGCCTGGCTGACGCCCGTTCTCACCCTCGACCACGTGGCCCGCGCCCTCGGCCGGGCGCAGGCGCCGACCCTGCTCGTCGGCGGCGGCGCCGACCGGCTGTGGGACCGCCGGACCGCCGACGCGACCGGGCACGAGGTGCTGGAACTGCCCGGCGCCGACCACGGTCTGGAACACGACGGGGATCCGCTCGGCTCGGTCGACCTCCTGCGGCAGGTCGTCGAGCGGCTGGACCGCTTCGTCGGCTCGCTCGCCGACCGCTGAGCCCCGGGCCCGGAGCGGCGGCCCGGGACGCCCCTGGCGTACAGCGGTCCGGCGGCGCCCCAGCTCATGCCTCCTGGGTGGCGACCGAAACCGAGCCCGGCGAGATCACCGGCAGATCGCGTTCCTCAGCCGCGGAGGCAAGACGCTTGTCGTAGGTGACGAAGGCCGTGAGCGCGTGCTCCAGGTGCTCGGCACTGGCGAGGTGGATGGCGTCCAGCGTGCGCGGGTGCTGGGTGGGGAACGCGCTGGCGGCCCGCAGGATAGGGTCGGCGAGTCGAACCCGGAGCAGCCGGTCGAGCAGGTCCGCCGATGCGTCCAACAGTGATTGCGGCGCGCCGATCCGCAGGAGCGCGCGCGGTACCTCGACCTGGGCCAGTGCGCTGGTCGCATGGCCTTCGGAGCCGTGCGAGGAGAGGAAGGTGCACAGCGCGGTGGATTCGGACTCCGACACGAGGAGCGTGAGGATGGCGCAGGAGTCGAGGTAGATCAACGGTCCTCTTCCTCGCGCATCGCGTGGAGGGCTTCGGCGGCCGAGGGGAGTGGGACGTCGAGCACGGGCGGGGTCCGGTCGGCCAGGCCGCGTGCGCCGGCGGCGTTCTCGGGATCGATGGTGCCGTCACGGACGAGGTCCTCCAGGACCCGTTGTTCGGGATCCGGCGGCGACAGTACGGCGATCAGGCGCCCGTTGCGGGTGATCTCCACACGCTCGCCCGCAGCGACCCGGTCGATCAACTCGCTGGCGTGCTGCTGGAGCTGGCGGATGGGGACTCTGGCTGTCATGCGACCCACGCTAGAACGGATCGTGCGGCGATCGAGAGTGGTGCGCGGCGTTTTCCCGCGAAGGAGTGTCCGGCCGGTCGGTGCCCGCCGGGGGCCGCACGCGGAACCGCCCCGCGCGCGGCGGAGTGCCGTTCGCGGGGCGGTTCGCCGTGTGCCGTTCGCCGTGTCCAGTTCGCCGTGCGCCCTGCGGCCGGGCCCGGTGGGGCCGACCGGATCAGCCGATGGTGCGGGGGAGGCGGGTGGTCAGGTACAGGATGGTGAAGGAGCCGAGCAACTGGATGCCCAGGCACAGGGCGAGCGCCCTGTCCATGCCGAGGGTGGGGGAGAGGGACAGGTAGAGGGTCCCGAGGGTGGCGACGCCCAGGGCGAGGCTGGACTGCTGGCTGGTGGCGAGGACGCCGCTGCCGACGCCGGCCCGCGCGGCGGGGACCTTGGAGAGGACGACCCGGAACAGCGGGGTGCCGATCAGGCCCTGGCCGATGCCGGCGAGGGCGACGCCGGGGGCCATCCGCAGCGGGGAGAAGTGGGACCAGTCGGCGAGGATGGTCAGCGCGAGGGTGGCGAGGCCGGTGGCCTGGATCACGGCGCCCGCGCTGAGCACCCGGCTGCCCCAGCGGCCGATCAGCCGGGGGCCGGCCAGCGAGGCGCTGAAGTAGCCGACGGCCATCGGGACGAGCGCCCAGCCGGCCGCGACCACGCCGAGGTGGAGGCCCTGCTGGATGGCGACGGCGATGTTGAACATGAAGCCGCCGAAGCCCGCGAAGTAGGGGAGCGCGATGCCGAGGCCGCGCCGCATCTCGGGGATCCGCAGCAGGGTCGGCGGCACCAGCGGGGTCTCCCCGCGCCGCTCGGCGCGGCTCTCGACCAGGGCGAAGGTGACGGCCAGCACCGGGAACAGCGCCAGCAGCAGCCAGGACCAGAGCGGCCAGCCGGCCGCGCGGCCCTCCATCAGCGGGATGAGGAGGGCGAGCAGGGTGGCGGTGAGCAGGACGGTGCCGAGCACGTCGACCCGGGCCGCCCGGGCGGCCTTGCTCTCCGGCACGTACCGGACCGCCAGCACCACGGCGAGCAGCGCGAACGGCACGTTCAGCAGGAAGACCGAGCGCCACCCGGTGCCGAACAGGTCGGCGGCGACGAGCATCCCGCCGAGCACCTGGCCGATCACCACGGAGATCCCGCCGACGGCGCCGTAGACGCTGAGCGCGCGGCCGCGCCGGGCGCCCTCGGTCGCGGCGGTGATGGTGCCGAGGACCTGGGGGATCAGCAGTGCGGACGAGGCGCCCTGGGCGGCCCGGGCGGCGACCAGGGACCACGCGTCGGGGGCGAGCCCGCAGGCCAGCGAGGTGAGGGCGAAGGCGACCGCGCCGGCGACGAAGAGCTTGCGGCGGCCGTAGATGTCGCCGAGGCGCCCGCCGAGGACGAGCAGGACGGCGAAGGCGATGCCGTAGCCGGCGGCGACGAGTTCCAGGACGGCCGGCCCGGCGGCCAGGTCCTCGTCGATGGTGGGAAGGGCGACGTTGACGATGAAGAAGTCGAGCATCGGCAGGAAGGCCCCGAGCAGGACGGTGACCAGCCCGGCGGTGCCGAGGGCGGGGGTGCGCGGGGTGGCCGCGGCGGTGTTCCGGGTCAGGGTCGGGGTCGGGGCGACGGCGAGTCGTTGAGTCACGGGTCATACGATCCGCCTGTTCGTACCCTGGTACCAGGAGGTGGTTATCCAGGTATAAGAAGTACCTGGCAACAGGATCCGGGCTGCCGCATGCTGGGACCATGAGCCTGATGACCCCGGTCGCGCAAGCCCGTCCCGGTTCGGCCGGGACGCCGCGCAGCACCTCCGACGACGCCCGCCGGCACGACCTGGCGGCGTTCCTGCGCAGCCGCCGGGAGCGGATCGCACCCGAACAGGTGGGCCTGCCGATGACCGGCCGCCGCCGCACCCCCGGGCTGCGCCGCGAGGAGGTGGCGCAGCTCGCCGCCGTCGGGGTCACCTGGTACACGTGGCTGGAGCAGGGCCGGGACATCCAGGTGTCCACCCAGGTGCTGGACGCCGTGGCCCGGGCGCTGCTGCTGGACCCGAGCGAGCGGGCGCACCTGTTCACCCTGGCCGGCGCGGAGGATCCGGCGCCGATCCCCGAGTGCCCCTCGGTGACGCCGAGCGTGCGGCTGGTGCTGGACCAGCTGTCGCCGTACCCGGCCGTGGTGCTCAACGCCCGCTACGACGTGCTGGCGTGCAACGCGCAGTACACCGGCTTCGTCGGTGTGCTGGACGACCTGCCGCCCGAGGACCGGAACCTGATGTGGCTGGCGTTCACCGACTCGCGCTTCCGCGAGGTGCTGATCGACTACCGCACGGAGCGCCTCGGCATGGTGGCCCGGTACCGCGCCGCGATGGCCGACCACTCCGCCGAGCCGGCCTGGAAGGCGCTGCTGTGCCGGCTGCGCAAGGCGTCCCCGGACTTCGAGGAGGAGTGGCAGCGGCACGAGGTGATGCGGCCGGGCAACGGGATCAAGCGCTTCCAGGTGCCGGGTGTGGGCCTGCTGCGCTGCGAGTACACCAACTTCTGGCTCGGCCCCCGGCTCGGCACCCGGATGGTCACCTACACCCCGCTGGACGACGAGACCCGCGCGCTGATGGACGAACTGCCCGCCACCCTCTAGCCGTTGCACCGCCTCCCGCCCGAGCAGCAGGCACACCGCGGCCAGCGGCAGCTCGACGAGGAACGCCATCGCCAGGGCGGCCGGCGCCGCGGGCCCCGGCCCGGCGAGCGCCGTGTCGGCCAGCGCGTCCCCGGCGAGCAGCAGGGCCACCGCCGCGCCCGCCCACGGCGCGGCGGGGCTGCGCCGGAGCAGCAGGGTGTCCAGCGAGAGCAGACCGGCGAACTCCGCCAGGTCGAGCACCACCCACGGGGTCTCGTGGCCGGCGGCCAGCACCATCAGCCACGGCAGCAGCCCGACGGCCGCCAGCCGCGGCACCCGCCGCAAGCGCTCCGGCAGGGCGCTCGCCGGAGCGCCCTGGACGACGGCGGCGGTCACGCCGCACCCCCGCAGCCCGGGACCTGCCGCGCCCGCACCCGCCGCAGCGGCAGCCGCTCGGCCCGGCCGCCCGCCGGGTGCTCCACCACCACCGCGTCGAACGGCCCGCGCGCCCAGGCCAGCCAGAAGCACCCGGCCACCGTGACCACCTCGGCGGGGGCCGTGCGGACCGTACGGAACAGCCGCCGCCCGCCGGTGAACACCACCGAGGGCACCGCGCCGTCGAGCGGCAGTCGCCCCCAGACGAGCACGTGGGAGCGGCCGCCCGCGGCCGGGCTGCGCCGGGCGCCGCGCACCAGCTGCGGCACGAGCCGGGCGGCGACCAGGACGTCCGCCAACTCGCCGTGCTGGTAGAGCTCCAGCGCGGCCCGGCCGCGCCCGGACCCGGCGACGCTGCGGACCGACCAGGGCCCGGCGCCGGCCGGCAGCGTCCCCGGCACCCCGGACCCGGACTCCGGCACCGGGACGGCTGCGCCCCCGGGAGCACCCCCGTGGCTCCCGGGGACGGGCCGCCCGTGCGGCGGAGTGGCGGAGTGCGGTGCAGTGCTCGTCATGCCGTCAAGCCTTCCGCTCCGACCGGCCTCCTGTCGGTGGTGCCCCGCACCGAATCGGGGGTGTACCTGGCTACACCCCCGCCGGGCACCCCTCTTCATGGCGGTCCTTGATCACCGCGCCCTACGCTGTCCGCCATGTCCTCCAGTACGCCCTCCCCCACGTGGCGCCGAGCGCTCGTCAGGAGCCTGCGGCGCCCCCCGTGGTCGCCGGAGGCCTGGCGGGACGCGCGCTTCATAGCCGCCGGAATACCCCTGGCCCTGCCCGTCTGGGGGGCCGTCACCACGTCGTCGCTGCTGTTCCCGGTCCTCGCGGTCGTGCTGGTCTGCACCCACTGGCTCACCGCTGTCCAACGCGGCCGGCTGCGCGTCCTGCACGGAGTGGAGGTGCCGCCCCCCGGCGTCCCCGCGAGCGGGCGGCTGCGTCGGCTGAGGCTCGTCCTGGGCTGGCGTCAGATCGCCTACCACCTGCTGGTCGGGCCGGCGCTGGCGGCGGGCGCGCTCGCCGTCGTCTACCTCTGGGGCGTCGCCCTGGTGCTGACCACCCTGTACGCGTGGGTCTGGATGCTGCCGCTCGAGGCGGAACTGCGCAGCCGGCTGGCCGGGCTGGACGTGGTGCTCACCGGGATCGGCGTACTGCTGCTGGTGGTGACGCCGTGGCTGGCGACGCTGGCCGCCTGGCTGGAGGTCCGCTCGGCGCAGGTCCTGCTCGGGCCCAACCGGGCCGAGAAGCTGGAGCGGCGGGTCGAGGAGATCGCCGAGTCCCGGGCCGGCCTGGTGGACGCGGTGGACGCCGAGCGCCGCCGGATCGAACGCGACCTGCACGACGGCGCCCAGCAGCGCCTCACCTCCCTCGCGATGAACCTCGGCCTGGCCCGGCGCACCCTCAAGGACTGCCCGCCCGACGCCATGCAGGTGATCACCGCCGCCCACGAGGAGGCGCAGGCGGCCATCGACGAACTCCGCGACCTGGTCCGCGGCCTGCACCCGGCCGTCCTGGAGGACCGCGGCCTGGACGCGGCGCTGTCCGGCATCGCCGCCCGCGCCCCGCTGCCGGTCCGTCTGGACGTCGACCTGGCCGAGCGGATCGCCCCGACCGTCGAGGCGGTCGCCTACTTCACCGTCTCCGAGGCGCTCACCAACGTCGCCAAGCACGCCCGCGCCTCCGTCGTCGACGTGTCGGTGCGCACGGCCGGCGGCCGGCTGCGCCTGGTCGTCAGCGACGACGGCGTCGGCGGTGCGGACGCCTCGCGCGGCACCGGGCTCACCGGCCTGCGCAAGCGCGCCGCCTCGGTCGACGGCACGCTGTCCGTTCTCAGCCCCCTCGGGGGCCCCACCACCATCACTGTGGAGTTGCCGTGCGTGCTGTGATCGCCGAGGACTCGGTCCTGCTCAGGGTCGGCCTGGTCAAGGTCCTGGAGGCGGTGGGCTTCGAGGTGGTGGCCGCCGTCGGGGACGCCCAGGAGCTGCTGGCCGCGGTCGAGGAGCACCGCCCCGACGTGGTGGTCGCGGACGTCCGGATGCCCCCGGGCTTCCACGACGAGGGCGTCAAGGCCGCGATGGTCATCCGCCGGCAGTGGCCCGAGGTCGCCGTGCTGCTGCTCTCCCAGTTCGTGGAGGAGCGCTACGCCGCCGACCTGCTGGCCGCCAACACCAGCGGCGTCGGCTACCTGCTCAAGCAGCGGGTGGCCAACGTGGACGACTTCGTGGACGCCCTGCAGCGGGTCGCCGAGGGGGGCACCGCACTGGACCCGGAGGTCGTCGCCCAGCTGCTGGTGCGCCGCAGGAGGGATCCGCTGGAGAAGCTGACCCCGCGCGAGCGGGAGGTCCTCGGGCTCATGGCGGAGGGCCGGTCCAACGCGGCCATAGCCGCCGCCCTGGTGGTCAGCGACAGCGCGGTGGCCAAGCACATCAACTCGATCTTCACCAAGCTCGACCTGCCGCCGGCCGACGACAGCCACCGCCGGGTGATGGCGGTGCTGCGCTTCCTGGAGATCGCGTGAGCGCCCGGGCCGTCAGGGCCTGGCGGCTCACCGGCGTCCTCACCGTCGTGTTCGTGGTGGTCATGGGCGGGGCGCAGACCCTGGCCCTGGTCGCCCGGCAGGAGCGGATCGAGCAGGAGACGTACACCACGCCCGTCCACCGGCTGGAGCTCGCCACGACCAGCGCGGCCGTGCGGATCACGGCGGGTGCGCAGGGCCGGGTCGTGGTGCGGAAGAACCTCGACTGGACGGTCTCCGAGCCGCAGGTGCGCGCCGACGTCGCCGGCGACACGATGACCGTCGGTGTGACGTGCCGGCGCTCCCTGCCCTTCTACAACTGCGGGGCCTCCATCGAGCTGGAGGTGCCGGCCGGCACCGCGGTCTCCGGCTCGCTGACCTCGGGGGCGGTGGAGGTCACCGGCCTCACCGGGGAGGTCCGGCTGAACAGCACCTCCGGGGCGATCAGGCTGCGCCGGCTGTCCGGACCGGTCGTCGCCGACACCACCTCCGGGCTGGTGCAGGGAACGGACCTCGCCTCCGCCCGGGCGGACGTGGCCAGCACCTCCGGCGCGGTGGACCTGGCCTTCACCTCGGCGCCGCACGACGTCAGGGTGAGCACCGTCTCCGGCGGGGTGACCATGGCCGTGCCGAGGGGCAGCCACTACCGGATCGACAGCCGGGCGGGCTCGGGCGACAGCGACATCGACCCGGCCCTGGGCGACGCCGCGAGCACGAACAGCCTGGAGGCCGAGGTCGGCTCGGGCTCGCTGCGGATCGGCTACCGCTCCGGCTCGGAGTAGGCGGCCCGGGCCGGGGGACGAGGCCGCTCACCCGGGTGGGGGACAATGGAGAGTCCCGTCCCCCTACCCGAGGTCAGCCGCGCATGACAGCCACGCCCGCACCCACCGCGCCCGACACCGAGTTCGCGCCGCTGGACATCGGCCCGATCCAGGTGTGGCCCCCCGTCGTGCTGGCACCGATGGCCGGCATCACCAACGCGCCGTTCCGCACCCTGTGCCGCGAGCAGAGCGGCGGCAAGGGGCTGTACGTCTCGGAGATGATCACCACCCGGGCGCTGGTCGAGCGCAACGCCAAGACCATGCAGCTGATCACGTTCGACCCGAGCGAGAAGCCGCGCTCGATCCAGCTGTACGGGGTGGACCCGGTGACCGTCGGCAAGGCCGCCCGGATGATCTCGGACGAGGGCCTGGCCGACCACATCGACCTCAACTTCGGCTGCCCCGTCCCCAAGGTCACCCGCAAGGGCGGCGGCTCGGCGCTGCCGTACAAGCGCAACCTGCTGCGCGAGATCCTGCGCGAGGCGGTGGCCAACGCGGGCGACCTCCCGGTGACCATGAAGATGCGCAAGGGCATCGACGACGACCACCTCACCTACCTGGACGCCGGCCGGATCGGCGCCGAGGAGGGCGTGGCCGCGATCGCCCTGCACGGGCGCACGGCGGCCCAGCACTACGGCGGCACGGCCGACTGGTCGGCGATCGCCAGGCTGCGCGAGTCCGTCCCGGCGCACGTGCCGGTGCTGGGCAACGGGGACATCTGGTCGGCCGACGACGCGCTGCGGATGATGCGCGAGACCGGCTGCGACGGCGTCGTGGTCGGCCGCGGCTGCCTGGGCCGGCCGTGGCTGTTCCGGGACCTGGTGTCGATCTTCGAGGGCGACGTGGACTACGCGCGCCCCGACTTCGGGTACGTCGCCCGGGCGATGGTGCGCCACGCGCAGCTGCTCGGCGAGTGGCTGGGGGACGAGACCCGCGGTGTGATCGACTTCCGCAAGCACGTCGCCTGGTACACCAAGGGCTTCTCGGTCGGCTCGGAGCTGCGGGTGCGGCTCGCGAACGCCTCCTCGCTGGCCGATCTGGCCGAAACCCTCGCCCAGGTGGAGCAGGACCAGCCCTGGCCGATCGGTGCGGACGGCCCGCGCGGCCGCACCAGCGGCAACAACCGGGTGGTCCTGCCCGAGGGCTGGTTGGACGATCCGTACGACTGCGCCCGGCCGGGCTCGGACGCCGAATCGGACACCTCTGGCGGATGACCTGTCCGTAGTGGTGAAAAAGGCCTTCCGGGGTCGATTGCCGATCGGTCCCTGCCCTCTTGTCCATCCTGGACAGGAGGGCTCCTTTTCGGCGCCCGCTCGTGACGCAGGGCGCGGATTCGGCCACTCAGTGCGACGATCGACGCGAGAGGTTTACGTTCGACTCGCGAGATGTGCTGGTGACGCTTGCCACACGCGGTGGCGACTGACACCGGGTCAGTGGACGAAATGGACAGGTGGGGCGTGAATCGCTTCCCGAAGCCGACCGGCCGGAGAACGGCCGATCCGGTTGCAGGAAATCAAGCCGGGGCAACGCCATGGACGCGTGCCCGCTACCCAGCGTCCGGATCAAGCGATCTCCAGGTTTCGTTGTGTTCAAGACTTGAAGGCAGGCTCGCGTCAGGAGGACGATTTCACCAACAGAGGTGAACGCCTTTATGTGCTTTCGATCTAGCGGGTTACCTCTCGGTACCGGCCTCGGGTGGCCTATTCAGGGCAGAGAAGTGCCTTCGAAATGGGTATGTTCTCCGGCGTCAGGGCAACCGCGTACGAGGAGACCGACCCGTGCCGTCCCAGCAGAAGTTTGTTTACTCCTTCACCGAAGGAAACAAGGACCTCAAGGATCTTCTTGGCGGCAAGGGCGCGAACCTGGCCGAGATGACCAACCTGGGCCTCCCGGTCCCCCCGGGGTTCACCATCACCACCGAGGCCTGCAAGGTCTTCCTGGAGACCGGCAGTGAGCCCGCCTCGCTGCACGAGGAGATCAGCGCCCACCTGGACGCCCTCGAACAGCAGATGGGGAAGAAGCTCGGCCAGGCCGACAACCCGCTGCTCGTCTCGGTCCGCTCCGGGGCCAAGTTCTCGATGCCCGGCATGATGGACACCGTCCTCAACATCGGCCTCTCCGACACCTCGGTGGCCGGCCTCGCCGCCCAGTCCGGCAACGAGCGCTTCGCCTGGGACTCCTACCGCCGCCTGGTCCAGATGTTCGGCAAGACCGTGCTGGGCGTCGACGGCGAGCTGTTCGAGGAGGCCCTGGACGAGGCCAAGCACGCCAAGGGCACCGTCAACGACCTGGACCTGGACGCTTCCGACCTCCGGGAACTCGTCGAGGTGTTCAAGGGCATCGTCCAGCGCGAGACCGGCCGGGCCTTCCCCCAGGACCCGCGCGAGCAGATGGACCTCGCCATCCACGCCGTCTTCCACTCCTGGAACGGCGACCGCGCCCGGCTGTACCGCCGCCAGGAGCGCATCCCGAACGACCTCGGGACGGCCGTCAACGTCTGCACCATGGTCTTCGGCAACCTCGGCGAGGACTCCGGCACCGGCGTCGCCTTCACCCGCGACCCCTCCACCGGCGCCCAGGGCGTGTACGGCGACTACCTGTCCAACGCCCAGGGCGAGGACGTCGTCGCCGGCATCCGCAACACCCTGCAGCTGGCCGAGCTGGAGAAGCTCGACAAGAAGTCGTACGACGAGCTGATGGCGATCATGCAGAAGCTCGAGAACCACTACCGCGACCTCTGCGACATCGAGTTCACCATCGAGCGCGGCAAGCTGTGGATGCTGCAGACCCGCGTCGGCAAGCGCACCGCCGCGGCCGCCTTCCGGATCGCCGTCCAGCTGGTCGACCAGGGCCTGATCGACCTGGACGAGGCCCTGATGCGCGTCACCGGCGGCCAGCTGGCCCAGCTGATGTTCCCGCGCTTCGCCCCGACCGCCGAGTCCAAGCAGATCGCCTGGGGCCTCGCCGCCTCGCCCGGCGCCGCGATCGGCAAGGTCGTCTTCGACTCCTACACCGCCGTCAAGTGGTCCCGCTCCGGCGAGAAGGTCATCCTCGTCCGCCGCGAGACCAACCCGGACGACCTGGACGGCATGATCGCCGCCGAGGGCATCCTCACCTCGCGCGGCGGCAAGACCTCGCACGCCGCCGTCGTCGCCCGCGGCATGGGCAAGACCTGTGTCTGCGGCGCCGAGGAGCTGGAGGTCGACACCAAGTCCCGCCGCTTCACCACCTCCGACGGCCTGGTGGTCGAGGAGGGCGACGTGGTCTCGATCGACGGCGCCACCGGCAAGGTCTACCTCGGCGAGGTACCCGTGCTGCCGTCCCCCGTCGTCGAGTACTTCGAGGGCACCCTGCACGCCGGCGCCGACGTCCAGGGCGGGCTGGTCCAGGCCGTCCACCGGCTGATGTCGCACGCCGACGGCCGCCGCCGGCTCGCCGTGCGCGCCAACGCCGACAACGCCGAGGACGGCTCGCGCGCCCGCCGCTACGGCGCCCAGGGCATCGGCCTGTGCCGCACCGAGCACATGTTCCTCGGTGAGGAGCGCCGCAAGGAGGTCGAGCACCTGATCCTCGCGGACAACGACAAGGACCGCGAGCAGGCGCTCTCCACCCTGCTGCCGCTGCAGAAGAGCGACTTCGTCGAGCTGTTCCAGGCGATGGACGGCCTGCCGGTCACCGTCCGCCTGCTCGACCCGCCGCTGCACGAGTTCCTGCCGAACATCACCGAGCTGTCGGTGCGCGTCGCCCTCGCCGAGGCCCGCAAGGACCCGAACGAGAACGACCTGCGCCTGCTCCAGGCGGTGCACCGCCTGCACGAGCAGAACCCGATGCTGGGCCTGCGCGGCGTGCGCCTCGGCCTGGTCATCCCCGGCCTGTTCGGCATGCAGGTCCGCGCCATCGCCGAGGCCGCCGCCGAGCGCAAGCTGGCCGGCGGGGACCCGCGCCCCGAGGTGATGATCCCGCTGGTCGGCACCGTCCAGGAGCTGGAGCTGGTCCGCGACGAGTGCGAGCGGGTGCTCGCCGAGGTCGCCCAGTCCACCGGCGTCCAGCTGGACATCAAGCTCGGCACCATGATCGAGCTGCCGCGCGCCGCCGTGACCGCCGGTCAGATCGCCGAGGCCGCCGAGTTCTTCTCCTTCGGCACCAACGACCTCACCCAGACCGTCTGGGGCTTCTCCCGGGACGACGTGGAGGCCTCGTTCTTCACCGCGTACCTGGAGAAGGGCATCTTCGGGGTCTCCCCGTTCGAGACCATCGACCGCGACGGCGTCGGCTCCCTGGTCAAGCACGCCGTCGAGGCCGGCCGGGCCACCCGCCCCGACCTCAAGCTCGGCGTCTGCGGCGAGCACGGCGGCGACCCGGACTCGGTCCACTTCTTCCACGAGGTGGGGCTGGACTACGTCTCCTGCTCCCCCTTCCGGATCCCGGTGGCGCGCCTGGAGGCCGGCCGCGCCGCCATCGAGTCGGCGGGCAGCGACTCGCGCTGAGAGGGTAGGCATCCCCTACTCGAGCGCGGGCACGACTGACCGCTCACCCTCCCGTCGGGAGGGCGTACACCGGAGCTCGGCGCAGGAGAACCGGCGTACGTGACACGGCTGGGCGGGGACGGACAACGGCGTCCGTCCCCGCCCGGCCGTACGTTCGTCCGGCCCCGGGCACCGGGTTCCCGGGGGTTCCCGGGCCGGCCGGGAGCCAGGGCCTGCCAAGCTGGACCGCATGACCAGAAGCAAGAGCCCGCTCGTCGTCGTGGCCGTCCTGATCCTGGCGGTGCTCGCCGGAGCCGGCTACCTGCTCGCCGACAGGGGCGGCAGCGGCCACCCCAAGTCCCCCGCGAGCGCCGCCGCGAGCGCCACCGGCGCGACGAAGTCCTCGGCCCCCAAGCCGTCCCCGCCCTCCGGCGGCGCCACCGCCGCCGGGACCTGGGTCCCCGCCGACCCGGCGCTGGCCGACGTCTGCCGCAGCAAGCTCCCCAGCCAGGCCCAGGACACCCTCGCCCTGATCGCCAAGGGCGGCCCCTACCCGTACAACCGCGACGGCATCGTCTTCGAGAACCGCGAGAGCCGGCTGCCGAGGAAGTCCGGCGGCTACTACCACGAGTTCACCGTCGTCACCCCGGGCTCGAACGACCGCGGCACCCGCCGCGTCGTCACCGGCACCGGCGGTGAGCAGTACTGGTCGCCGGACCACTACGCCACCTTCCAGGAGATCGACCCGCGCTGCTGAACCCGCTGCCCGGTCACCGCGCCCTGGCCCCGTTCCCGCCGGTCAGCTGCCCGGGTCAGCGCGCCCGGCGCCAGGTGATCCGGGCGTGCGGGCCGTGCGGCCCGGTGGTGACCAGGGCGGTCAACTCGTGCAGCACCGGGGCCGGGTCGCGCCGCAGCTGGACCGGAGTGGTGCGGACCACCGGCAGCCCGGCGGTGGTGAGGCGGTTGGCCCGGGCGAGGCCGCGTTCGTGGTCGGCCGGGCGCAGGTGGTAGGCGCGGGAGTCGATCTCCAGGGCCACGCAGGCGTGCGGCCAGTAGGCGTCCGGGACGGCGAGGAAGCGGCCGTCGAGGAAGAGCAGCGGGTTCCAGAGCGGTTCGGGCAGGCCCGCGTGGGCGAGCAGCTCCCTGGCCTCGCCCTCCACCACCGAACGCACCCCGGCGGTCAGGTCCTCCACCACCCGGGCCACCTGCGGCAGGGCGAGCGCCCCCGGCCGGGCGAGCAACTGGTCCAGCAGCTCGCCGAGTTCGCAGTGCCGCCGCTGCACGGCCTCGGCGCACAGCGCCCGGAACAGGCGCGGCGGCACGCCCCGCGGCGCGAGGTCCGCCAGCGCCCGCGCGACCGTCGCGCTCCACAGCCCGTCGTCCCGCTCGAAGCCGCCGGGCATCGCCCCGGACGCCCGGTGCACCCGCACGAACTCCCTGTCGCCGACCCGCCGTTGGGACGGAATCAGGACGTCCACCGCCGCCACGTCCGCGGGGTGCCCGGCACTCGGCAGCCCGGCGTCGGCCAGTACCGCCAGTCCGGTGAGCAGCACCTCCCCGGACTGCGGCTCCCGGCCCTTCGGGCTCGCGTACGCCAGTGCGGCGCGCAGCCGCTGATGCACCGTCAGCCTCCCGCTCTGCAGGCAGATCACCCGTGGCAGCACCTGCTGCCACGGGCCGCCCGGCCGCAGCCGGTGCGCGATCGTGCCGGAGGGCACGCCGAGCCGGCGCAGCTGCGCCCTGGTGGCGATGTGCTGCTGGTCGGCGCCGAGCAGGGCGACGGGGTCGAGCGGGTTCGCGCGGGTCATACCCCGGTGCTGCCCCACCCGGATCGGAGGTATGCGAAACATCCCCCTTCGGGGGCGCCGGAGCAACGGTGTTGACGAAACGGCGGCAGAACCGGTGGGCTTGGGTGCACATGATGACCGAACCCGACCGCTCCGCGCTCGACGCGCTCGACGGCCTCTCCGTCGGCGACGCCCTCGGCGCCCAGTTCTTCGTCCCGGCCACCGCCCGGGCCCACTTCGACTCCCGCACCGAACCGCCCGGCCCCTGGCCGTGGACCGACGACACCGAGATGGCCTGCTCGGTGTACGCCGCCCACCGCGAACGCGGCACGATCGACGCCTTCGACCTCACCCACGCCTTCGCCGGCCGCCACGACTTCGACCGGGGCTACGGCCCGGCCGCCAACCGGATGCTCCGGCTGATCCGGGAGGGCGGTGACGCCGCGGCGCTGGCCGCCGGACTCTTCGACGGGCAGGGCTCGTACGGCAACGGCGCCGCGATGCGGGTCGCTCCGCTGGGAGCGGCGTACGCCGAGGACCTGGACGAGGTCGTCCGACTGGCCGCCCGGACGGCGGTGATCACCCACACCCACCCGCAGGCGGTGGCCGGGGCCGTCGCCGTCGCGGTGGCCGCGGCCCTGGCCGTCCGGGCCCGGACCGGCGGCACGACGCCCGCGGACCTGCTCGCCGAGGTCGGGCACCGCACCCCGTCGGGCGCCGTCCACGACGGCCTCACCGAGGCGATCGGCCTGCTGGACGAGCCGGACGTCCGGGTCGCCGCCCGGGTGCTCGGCAACGGCAGCCGGACCTCCGCGGCCGACACCGTGCCGTACGCCCTGTGGTGCGCCGCCCGCAGGCTCGCGGACTACCCGGCCGCCGTGCGGGACGCGATCGCGGCCGGCGGTGACATGGACACCGTGGCCGCGATCACCGGCGGGGTGGTCGCCTCGTACACCGGCGGCGACGGGATCCCCGCGGGCTGGCGGGCCGCCCGCGAGCCGCTGCCCGACTGGGCGTTCCCCGAACCGGGGTCCGTCAGCGAAGGGCGGGGCCGAGCGGACATGCTGGTCCCGCGTCCGCACCCGGTCCCCGACGTGCAGTGGAGCGACGAGCAGTGGCAGCGCATCCGGACCGCGCGGCACACGGACGCGCTGGACGGCCGCTGGGCCGTGCACACCCACGAGGGCGCGGTCAGGATCTGCCGCGCGCCGGACGGCCGTCCGGTCTGGGAGGTGGCGGTCGCCCGGCTCCGCGGTGGCCGGCGCCCGGTGTCGGCGGTCGTCGAGACGGGCCGCGACCGCCGACCGGGCCCGCCCGACGACTCCCGCGACCAGGCGGTGCTGGCCTGGATCCTGGAAACGGCCGCCACCGGCCGGAGGGTGCCGTTCAGGCCGTGATCATCAGCTGCCCGGCGCCGCTGCCGCCGTGTCTAAGGCACTCCTGGTTGATCGCCGGATCCGGGGCGCTGGGCGAGGTGGCGGCGGCGATCCGCAGCTCGATGATGTCCCGGACGGCCGGCCATTCGGAGTCCAGGATCGAGTAGAACGCCGTCGAGCGCACCACCCCGTCCAGGCCGCGCGAGTGCGCCCGGCGGACACCCTCGGAGGTCGCCCCGAGCCGCTCGATCGCGGCCCGCGAGCGCATGTTCCGGGCGTCCGCGCGCAGCGAGATCCGCTGCACGCCCCAGACCTCGAAGGCGTGTCGCAGCATCAGCAGCTTGGCCTCGGTGTTGATGCCGGTGCCCTGGGCGCGCGGCGAGAGCCAGGTGTTGCCGATCTCGGCCGCGTCCGGGACGGCCGTCTCCGGATCGCCGAACGGCACGCCCGGCACCGGCGGCCACACCAGCGGGCCCTGCCAGTAGTCGAGTTCCAGGAAACGGGTGGAGCCGACGACCCGGCCGTCCGCGACGCTCACCGTCGCGAACGGCAGCGACCGGCCCGCGGCCTGGTCGGCCAGCGCCCGCGCGATGTAGTCGCGGGCGGCCTCCAGACCGTGCGGGACGGGGGTGAAGGCGTAGGTCGTACGGTCCTCGGCGCCGGCCTCGGCGATGGCCTCGGCGTGGTGCGCGGCGAGGGGCTCCAGCCGCACGGTGCGGCCGGTGAGGATGACAGGTACGGGCACGGAACCTTCGGTCCTTCATCGGTCGTAGGGTGCCTCCCGCGCCGGGGTGCGGCACGGGGTGCGGTGGACTCGGACGTCCCGGGCCGGTCCCCGCCCTCCGGGTACCCGTGCATGCCGGAGGCTTCCGGTCGGGCGGTGCGGGGGGCGGCGGCCCGGAACGGGCGGCGCGGGTGCCGGAACGGACACGGATCCTCGGACCGGTCCGGCGGGAAGAGCGAGGGGACAGTGTGCGTCCGCGAAATGGCCGAGAAGGAGACGAGTGCGCGAAGGGAAGCAGGCGGCCAGGTGAAGGCAAGATGCGTCGTGGGTGGCTGCCGGAGCATCGATCCGGGACGTGGCCGACGGCGTTACGGACGACGTGACGACGACGCGACGATGCGAGGCAGCGAGAGGACGATACCCGCCAGAAGGCGGTGCGTCACTTCGCGGCACGCGAATGGCGGCTCGGGCCTGCACGGCGCGCTCGGGACGGGGCGGCCGAACACCCGTGACCAGGGGCTTTGCCGCCGGGTGCGATCATGGTTCGCGGGATCGTCCGGCGGGCCGTGCGGCGGGTGCCGCCCCGGGGCGTCCGGCGGCCCGTTCGCCGCGGCGGGAATTCCGGCGCCGCCCGGCGCGCTGGACAGGACGACAGGCCGGACGGATCGGGTCGAGCGGAGAACGGGGATGGGTGCGCGTGCGTGACTTCCAGGCGCTGTACGAGCTGGACGAGCAGGGCGTGGCCGCGGTGGCCGCGGCCGCCGCGGAGTTGCGCGACACCGGCGCCGGCCTGGTGCTGCTCCACCACTTCGAGGGCTTCATGGACGCCGGTGAGGCCGGCGGCCAGGTGGTGGCGCACCTCCTGGAGACCGGATCGCCGCAGGTGGTGGCCCGTTTCGACCACGACCGCCTGGTCGACTACCGGGCCCGCCGCCCCGCGATGGTCTTCGACCGCGACCAGTGGACGTCCTACGACCCGCCGGAGATCCTGCTCCGGCTCGTGCGCGACGCCGCCGGCGCGCCGTTCCTGCTGCTCAGCGGCCCCGAGCCGGACGTCGAGTGGGAGCGTTTCACCCGGGCCGTGCGCGAGCTGGTCGAGCGCTTCGAGGTCCGTCTCGCCGTGGACTTCCACGGCATCCCGATGGGCGTCCCGCACACCCGCCCGGTCGGCCTGACCCCGCACGGCAACCGACTCGACCTCGCGCCGGGCTACCCGCAGTGGTTCGAGCAGGCGCAGGTCCCGGGCAGCGCCCAGGCCCTGCTGGAGTACCGCCTCGCCGAGGCCGGGCACGACGTGCTGGGCTTCGCCGTGCACGTCCCGCACTACGTGGCCCGCTCGGCCTACCCGGCCGCCGCCGTGCTGATCCTGGAGGCGGTGCAGTCCGCCACCGGCCTGGTGCTGCCGGGTGAAGCGCTGCGCCGGCGGGTCGGCGAGGTCTACGCCGACATCGAGGAGCAGCTGGCCCAGGGGGACGGCGAGTTGCGCTCGGCGATCCGTGGCATGGAGGGCCAGTACGACGCGGTGGTGGGCGCGGAGGGTCGGGAGAGCCTGCTCGCCGAGCCGGTGGACCTGCCCTCGGCGGACGAGCTGGGGCGGCGCTTCGAGGAGTTCCTCGCCGAGCACGAGCGCGGCGCCGAGTAGCCCCGGGGGCTCACGAAGGCGCCGCGCAGCGCCGGAGCCCAACACGGCGTCGTGGCGGCGGAGTCGGCCGGGCGGGTGGTTCCGCCCCGGCCGGGAGTCATCGGCCGCCGCCCGCGCGTTGCACCCTGGGGTGCCCGGGGGACGGGCCGCCGTACGGAGCTGCCCGCGACTCGTACCCCCGGGGGGACACCATGCCGAGGACCACACGTCCGACCGTCGCCGCGACGGCCGGGCTGGCCGCGCTGCTGCTGGCCGGGTGCAGCGGCGGGGGCGGTCCGGGCGGGGCGGGGCCCGGCTTCGCCGGCGCGCTGCCCGGGCGGACGGCCGCCGCGGCCACCCCGACGCCGACCCCGACCCCGGTGCCCACCGGGCCGTACGTGGCGCTCGGCGACTCGTACACGGCCGGGATCAGGATCGCCCCGCAGGTCGGCGAGCCGAGCGGCTGCCTCCGCTCCGGGGTCGACTACCCCGCACTGGTGGCGAAGGCGCTCGACCTGCCGCCCTCGCAGTTCCGGGACGTCAGTTGCAGCGGCGCCCGCACGGGGGACCTGCGGGCCCCGCAGAGGACCGACGGCGGGTCCAACCCCGCCCAGCTGGACGCCCTCTCCCCGGCCACCCGGCTGGTCACCGTGGGGATCGGCGGCAATGACGCGGGCTTCATGGAGGTGCTCACCGAGTGCGCCAAGGACAACCTGGTGGACGCGGTGAAGAGCCTGGTCGGCGAGGAACGCGGGGGCGCGCCCTGCCGGGACCACTACTCCTCCGGCGGCCACGACCAGCTCCGGGCCAGGGTGGACGCGGCCGGCGAGCAGGTCTCCCAGGTCCTCCAGGACATCCGGCGGCGCTCGCCGCAGGCCCGGGTCTACGTGGTCGGCTACCCGGCGCTGCTCCCGGCCGATCCGGCGAGCTGCGTGCCGGTGCTCGGCACCACGCTCGCGCCGGCGGACCTCGGGTTCCTGACGGAGAAGGAGCAGCAGCTCAACGCGATGCTCAAGCAGCGCGCGGAGGCGGCCGGGGCGGTCTTCGTGGACACCGTCGGTTCCTCCGCCGGGCACGACATGTGCGCGGGCGAGGGCGCCCGCTGGATCGAGCCGCCGCTGCCGGCCGGGGGGTTGGCGCCGGTGCACCCCAACGCCAGGGGACAGGAGGGGATGGCCGCCGCCCTGCTCAAGGCCGTCCGGGGCTGACCGGAGCGGACCGGCCCCCGAGGCCGTGGCAAGGCTGGCCGGCCCCCAGCGGCTGGGGGAACCGGGCCGTCCGGGTACGAGCGGTTCGCGGGAGGCGGGCACCGGCGCGCTGCCCGCCGTTCACGCCCCGGCCCGCGCTCCTTCGCGCGCGGCACACCCCGCGTGTCGGAGGTGCGGCGTACCGTGAATGTCATATGGATGACACCACGCACCGCCTCGCCGCCCCGATCGCGTACGACCACACCGCCGAGGCCCGCTGGGTCCCCGAACCGGACAAGCGCCCCGGCCGTACGGCGTTCCAGCGCGACCGCGCCCGGGTGCTGCACTCCGCGGCGCTGCGCCGACTGGCCGGCACCACCCAGGTGGTCGCCCCGATGCGCAGCGACTTCCCGCGCACCCGGCTCACCCACTCCCTCGAATGCGCGCAGGTCGGGCGGGAGTTGGGCGCGGCCCTGGGCTGCGACCCGGACCTGGTCGAGACCGGCTGCCTGGCCCACGACATCGGCCACCCGCCCTTCGGCCACACCGGCGAGGAGGCCCTCGACCAGGCCGCCGAGGCCTGCGGCGGCTTCGAGGGCAACGCCCAGTCGCTGCGCATCCTCACCCGGCTCGAACCCAAGCGCTTCGCCCCCCGGGGCGAGCAGCCCGCCGCCCGGCTCGCCCCCTGGCCCGGCCGCAGCGTCGGCCTCAACCTCTCCCGGGCCGCCCTCGACGCCGCCACCAAGTACCCCTGGACCAAGGGGGCCCACCCCACTGACCCGGCCTCGCACAAGTACGGCGTCTACGCCGACGACCTCCCGGTCTTCCGCTGGCTGCGAGCCGGCTCCCCGGCCGGGCGCAAGTGCTTCGAGGCCACGGTGATGGACTGGTCCGACGACGTCGCCTACTCCACCCACGACGTGGAGGACGGCCTCCAGGCCGGCCACATCCACCCGGACGCGCTGCGCGCCCCGAGCGAGCGCGGCGAACTGTTCAAGGTCGCCGAGCGCTACGCCCCGGACGCCGATCCCGAGGAGCTGGCCGCCGCTCTGGACCGGCTGCTCGCCCAGGAGTGGTGGCCGCGCAGCTACGACGGCACGGCGCGCGCCCGGGCCGGGCTCAAGGACCTCACCAGCCAGCTGATCGGCCGCTTCTGCCTGGCCGCCGAGCAGGCCACCCGGGCCCGCTACGGCCCGGGCCGGCTCACCCGCTACGCCGCCGAACTGGTGGTGCCGAGGGAGGTCCGGCTGGAGTGCGCGGTGCTCAAGGCCGTCGCCGTCCGCTTCGTCATGCAGCGCGACGAGCAGGCCCAGCTGCGGGCCCGCCAGCGGATCGTGATCGCCGAGCTGGCGTACGTCCTCACCCAGCGAGCCCCCGAGGGGCTGGACCCGGTCTTCGCCGCGATGTACCAGGAGGCCGAGGACGACCGCGCCGCCCTGCGCACGGTCATCGACCAGATCGCCACCCTGACGGACGCCTCGGCGCTCGCCCTGCACGCCAAGCTCGTCGGCACCGCCTGGGTGTAGCGGCCGGCCTCCGGGCCGGTAGCGGCCGGCCACCGGGCTCCCGGCCCCGGGCTCCCGGCCCCCGGCCGCCGACAGCGGGCCGGGAGCCCGGCCGGAAACCCCGGCCGCCCCAGTAGACTTCCGGGGTGGCCGGGCGGATCAGGGACGAAGACGTACAGGCGGTGCGCAACGCGCTGCCGATCGACGCGGTGGTCGGCGACTACGTACAGCTGACCAACGGTGGCGGCGGCGAGTACAAGGGCGTCTGCCCCTTCCACGACGAGAAGTCCGCCTCCTTCTACGTGAACCCCGCCAAGGGCGTCTTCCACTGCTTCGGCTGCCAGGAGAACGGCGACACCATCGCCTTCCTGATGAAGATCGAGCACTTCACCTTCGCCGAGGCCGTCGAGCGGATGGCCGCCCAGGCCGGGATCACCCTCCGCTACGAGGAGGGCGGCTACAGCCCCCGCCACCAGCAGGGCGAGCGGACCCGCCTGGTCGAGGCCCACAAGGTGGCCGCCGCCTACTACCAGGAGCAGCTGGCCTCGCCGGAGGCGGAGATCGGCCGCCGGTTCCTGGCCGAGCGCGGCTTCGACGAGGAGGCCGCCAGGACCTTCGGCGTCGGCTACGCCCCCGCGGGGTGGGAGCACCTGGTGCGCTTCCTGCGCGGCAAGGGGTTCAGCGACAAGGAGATCCTGGTCGGCGGCCTGGCCTCGCAGGGCCAGCGCGGCGGGCTGATCGACCGCTTCCGGGGCCGGCTGGTCTGGCCGATCCGGGACATCGCGGGCGAGGTGGTCGGCTTCGGCGCCCGCCGGCTGCGCGAGGACGACAACGGCCCGAAGTACCTGAACACCCCCGAGACGCCGATCTACAAGAAGTCCCACGTGCTGTACGGCATCGACCTGGCGAAGAAGGAGATCGCCCGGTCGGGCCGGGCGGTGGTGGTCGAGGGTTACACCGACGTGATGGCCTGCCACCTGGCCGGGGTCACCTCGGCGGTGGCCACCTGCGGCACCGCCTTCGCCGAGGACCACATCAAGATCATCCGACGGCTGCTGATGGACACCTCGCAGTACCGGGGCGAGACGGTCTTCACCTTCGACGGTGACGCGGCCGGCCAGAAGGCCGCGCTGCGCGCCTTCGAGGACGACCAGAAGTTCGCCGCCAAGACCTCCATCGCGGTCAGCCCCGGCGGCATGGACCCCTGTGAGCTCCGGCTCGCCCAGGGCGACGAGGCGGTCCGGCAGCTGATCGACAACCCGGTCCCGCTGTTCGAGTTCGCGCTGAACTCCGTGGTGGCCCGGCACCGGGTCGACACCCCCGAGGGGCGCTCGGCGGCACTGGAGGAGGCCGCCCCGATCGTCGCCAAGATCAAGGACCGCTCGATCCAGCACGAGTACGCCGTCCGCCTGGCCGGCATGCTCGGGATCCTGGACGAGCCCTTCGTGGTCCGCCGGGTCTCCCAGCTGGCCCGCTGGGACCGCGAGCGCCAGCAGAACCCGCGCGGCGCGGGCGCCCGCCGCCCGGAGCCGGTCCAGCCGCAGCGCCCCGCCCAGCCCGCCTTCCGGCTCAACCCGCGCGACCCGGCCCAGTTCGTCGAGCGTGAACTGCTCAAGCTGGCGCTCCAGCACCCCGACCTGGTCAGCCCGGCCTTCGACCACTACGGCGAGGACGAGTTCCCGACCCCGCCGTACGCCGCCGTCCGGCAGGCCATCGCCAAGGCCGGCGGCGCGACGTACGGGGCGACCCTGCCCGACTTCACCAGCGCGGTGCGCGAGGCGGCCCCGGACGACCGGGTGCGCTCGCTGGTGACGGAACTGACCGTCGAACCGGTGCGGTCGCGCCGCAAGGCCGACGCGATCTACGCGGGCGAGTTCCTGGTCAAGCTGCGCCTGCTGGCGGTCGACCGCCGGGTGAACGAGGTCCGCGGCTACCTCCAGCGGCTCGGCCCCCGGGCCGACGCCGAGCAACTGCGCGCGGTGCAGACCGAGCTGTGGCAGCTCCAGCAGTACGGGCAGCAGCTCCGCAGCCGGGGCGCGGCCGCGCTGTAGGCCCGGGCGGAAGCCCGCCGTGCGACGGGCGGAAGCCCGCTGCACAGAAAGTCGGCGCACGAGTCTCGGCCGCGGAGTGTGGCGTACCGCACACTGGAGGGCGTCCTGTCTCCGACCAGTGCGGGTCCGACACAGTCGCGCCCGCCCCGAGGGGATGCCCGTGGAGGAAGGCCTCGCCGCAGCGACCACCGCCAGTAGACGAACCCAGCCCGCCGAACCGGCCGCGGCGCAGGAGACGGACCACGGCCGGGCCGGGGTGGCGCTCCCGGGCGGTGCCCGGATCCCCACGCAGGGCCTGCCGGAAGGCCACCCCGACAGCCTGGACCCGGTCGCCGAGCCGGAGCCGGAGCCGGAAGCCGAGGAGTCCGACGGCCCGGACGAGGCCCTCGAGCCCGCCGACTCCGCCGACTCCGCCGAAGCCGCCGGAGGCGTGGCCCCGTCCGCGGACCTGCTGCGCCAGTACCTGCGGGAAATCGGCCGGATCCGGCTCCTCACGGCCGCCGAGGAGGTCGAGCGGGCCCGCCGGATCGAAGCCGGCCTCTTCGCCGAGGAGCGGCTCGACGGCGACCCTCCGCCGCCGGACGCACTGGCCCGCGAACTGGACACCCTGGTGGTCCTCGGCCGGATCGCCAAGCGCCGTCTGATCGAGGCCAACCTGCGCCTGGTGGTGTCCGTCGCCAAGCGGTACGTCGGCCGCGGGCTGACCCTGCTGGACCTGATCCAGGAGGGCAACCTCGGCCTGATCCGGGCGGTCGAGAAGTTCGACTACGCCCGCGGCTACAAGTTCTCCACCTACGCGACCTGGTGGATCCGGCAGGCGATGAGCCGGGCGCTGGCCGACCAGGCCCGGACGATCCGGGTGCCGGTCCACGTGGTCGAACTGATCAACCGCGTCGTCCGGGTCCAGCGCACGCTGCTGCAGGAACGCGGCCTGGAGCCGACCGCGGCCGAGATCGCCGCCGCCCTGGAACTCACCGAGGAGCGGGTGCGCGAGCTGCTCCGGCTGGCCCAGGAGCCGATCTCGCTGCACACCCCGGTCGGCGAGGAGGACGACCTCGCGCTCGGCGACCTGATCGAGGACGCCGACGCCGCCTCGCCCGCCGAGTCCGCGACCTTCCTGCTGCTGCGCCAGCACCTGGACGCGGTGCTCGCCACCCTCGGCGAGCGGGAGCGCCAGGTCGTCAAGCTCCGCTACGGCTTGGACGACGGCCGCCCGCGCACCCTGGAGGAGATCGGCGCGGTGTTCGGCGTGACGCGGGAGCGGATCCGCCAGATCGAGTCCAAGACCCTGGTCAAGCTCCGCGACCACGCCTACGCCGACCAGTTGCGCGGCTACCTGGACTGAGGGGCGGACGGGCTCGGCGAGGCCTGGGCCGCGTCGTTGGCCGGGGACCGGGTGGAACCCGCCGGGTCGGCTTGACCGGTCGAAACGGCCGGGCCGGTCGGGCCGGTCGGGTCGCCCGCCGTTGCCGTCGCCGTCGCCGTAGCCGTTGCCGCCGCCGTGGCTCCGGTGCCCGGGGGCGGTGAGGCGGGGCCGATCGGGATCGGGGTGGAGGCCACCACCGAGGCCAGGTCGGCCACGGTCCCGGTGCAGTCGTGTCCGGCCGGCTGGTAGCCGCAGACCTGGAACCCGACCGCCGGGTCCGCCGCGTTCAGCATGGCCGAGTAGTTGTCGTAGCCCCAGTGGATCATGGCCGTCTCGCTGTCCCCGGTGCTGTCGGTGATCACCGCGTAGTCCTTGGGCTCGCCCTCGGTGATCGCCGCCCAGGCGGCCTGGCAGGTGCGGCTGTACCGGAGGTAGACGACGACCTTGCCGACGACCTGGGTCTGCAGCGTCCGGGCGTCCTTGCCGCAGCCGGTGGTCTTGGGGTCCTTGTGCGCGCAGCCGACGGCCCGGCAGACGGGCGCGGACGGGACGGGCTGGGCGCTGGGGACGGCGGGCGGGGCCGGGGCGTCGGCCGCCGAGGCCTGCTCGTCGTGCCGGGTGACCCGCAGGCCGACCAGCACCACCAGCAGCGCCACCACCACCGCGCCCGCGGCCAGCGCCGCCCGGCTCCGCCACCAGGGGAGGGCGGGCCGGACGGCCTCCTCGGCCTCGGTCTGCTCCGCCTGCTCGGCCCGCTCGGCCTGGTCGTTCCGGTCGTCCGGGCGGCCCGGTTCGGCCGGGTCAGCGGGATCGGCCGGACCAATGGGATCAACCGGGTCGACAGGATCAGCCAGGTCGACGGGATCAACCGAGTCCAACGGATCAGCCGGAGCGGTCCGGTCGGCCGGCGCGCCCACGGGCTCCACCGCCAGTCGCCACAGCCGCCGCAGCTCCGCCGCGTCGCACTCCACCGACGCGACCAGGGCCTCCAGTGCCTGCTCGGTCACCACCCGCTTGCCGTTCAGCCAGCGCTCCCAGGAGGCCCGGCTGTAGTGGGTCCGGCCGGCCAGCTCCGCCAGCGAGAGTCCGGTGGCGTCCTTGAGGGCGCGGAGTTCATCCGCCAGCCGTCGGGCGGCTGGGGGCAGCTCCTCGGGCAGTTCCTTCCAGGCGGAAGCCAATGCGGCCCTCCAACGGTCGCGAGACGGGACACGGGGACGGGGCGGGAGAGTGCGCCCGGCCCGGGCCGTTCGGTGTCTCTCCTTCTCCAACCTCAGCGGCCTGGTGTCCCAAACACCAGGTCATGGCGTTGAGACGGACGGAAGTGTCTCACAACCCCCGGGAGCGCTCGAACACTTAAGTGCTCGTCGGGCAGAGTGCTCTGGTCGGCGCGGTTCGCCGCTCCGGCCGCTTCGCTCGGGCCCCGGCCGACCGGCCGGGATCGGCCCGGCGCGAGTCCCGGACGCCCCCACCGGTCGGGGCAGCCTCGCGGGGGGAGGCTGCCCCGACCGCCGGGACCCCGGTGGGAGGCGCTTCGCCGCGCCCTCCCACCGGGAACCGCGGGCCCGCCTCAGTGGTGGAAGCCCTCGCTGACCGGCACCCCGAGCTCCTTGAGCGGGACGGGCTGGCGCCGCAGCTCCGGCAGCAGCCGGTTCAGGTCGGCCAGCAGCAGGTCGGCGAGGTCCCGCGAGAAGCCGTTGCGGCAGACCACCCGGAGCACCGAGAGGTCCTGCCGGTCCGCCGGGAAGGTGTACGCGGGCACCTGCCAGCCGCGCTCGCGCAGCCGTCGCGAGACGTCGAACACGTCGAAGGGCGTTCCCTCGGCGGTGGTGAAGGCGAACACCGGCAGTTGGTCACCGCGCGTCAGCAGCCGGAAGCAGCCCAGCTTCCCGATCTCCTCCGCCAGGTAGCCGGCGACGTCCCGGCAGGCGCCCTGGACCGCCTTGAACCCCTCCCGGCCGAGCCGCAGGAACACGTAGTACTGCGCCGCCACCTGCGCGCCGGGCCGGGAGAAGTTGAGGGCGAAGGTCGGCATCTCGCCGCCCAGGTAGTCGACCCGGAAGACCAGTTCCTCCGGCAGCGACTCCTTGTTCCGCCACAGCGCCCAGCCGACGCCCGGGTAGACCAGCCCGTACTTGTGCCCCGAGGTGTTGATCGAGGCGACCCGGGGCAGCCGGAAGTCCCACACCAGCTCCGGGTCGAGGAACGGCGCCACCATGCCGCCGGAGGCGCCGTCCACGTGCACCGGGATGTCCAGGCCGGTGCGCTCCTGGAGCTCGTCGAGCGCGGCGCAGATCTCCGCGATCGGCTCGTACGAGCCGTCGAAGGTGGAGCCGAGGATGCCGACCACGCCGATGGTGTCCTCGTCGCACAGCGCGACCGCCTGCTCGGGGCCGAGGTGGAAGCGCTCGCCCTCCATGGGCGCGGTGCGCGCCTCGACCTCCCAGAAGGTGCAGAACTTCTCCCAGCACACCTGGACGTTGACGCCCATCACCAGGTTGGGCCGGGCCCCGGCCGCGTAGCGCTCGGCGTTGCGGCGCATCCAGCGGTGCTTGAGCGCCATCCCGGCGAGCATGCAGGCCTCGCTGGAGCCGGTGGTGGAACAGCCGACCGCGGCGTCCGGGTCGGGGGCGTGCCAGAGGTCGGCGAGGATGGCCACGCAGCGCCGCTCCAGTTCGGCGGTCTGCGGGTACTCGTCCTTGTCGATCATGTTCTTGTCCAGGCACTCGGTCATCAGCCGGGTCGCCTGCACCTCCATGGAGGTGGTGACGAAGGTCGCCAGGTTCAGCCGGGCGCTGCCGTCGAGCATCAGCTCGTCGTGGACCAGCTGGTACGCGGTGTCCGCCGCCACCGGGCCGTCGGCGAGCCGGTGCACGGGCGGGGCGAGTTCCATCGCGCCGAGCGGGTCGGTGACGCCGAGGAACGGGCTGACGCTCAACCGGCGGCCGTCGCCGGCTCCCTTGTGCAAGGCCATGGGAACTGCCGCCCTTCGCGCTCGGTGTCCGTGTTCCGGACCCACGCTGCCACCGGGCGCCGGGTGACGCATCTTCAGCGGCGGACTCCGGCCAAGGCCCCGCCGGGGTTTCGGGGACTGGTCCGAACCGCCGGGACGGAAGCGACGAGGCGACGAAGCGGCGAAGCCGCCGAGCGAAGGCTGCGAAGCGAGGGCTACGAGGCCGAGGCCTCCGGGTGGACCTGGTCGCGGGCGGCGCGGTACTGCCGGCGCACCGCGGCACCGATCGCGAGGTCCTGCTCGTCCTCGGGCTCGACCGTCTCGGCGTCCGGCAGCTCCCACTCCGGCGGCTCCGGGGTGCCCGCCAGCGCCCAGGCGGCCTGCCGGGCGGCCCCGCGCGCGGCGTGGGCGGCCGGCGGGGGCACCACCACCGGGACACCGAACAGCATCGGGGCGATGTGCCGGACGGCGGGCAGCCGGCCGGCCGTGCCGAGCAGGAACACCCGCTTGATCCCCACGCCCTGGGTGCGCAGTACGTCCAGCGCGTCCGCGATGTTGCAGAGCATGCCCTCGACGGCGGCCCGGGCCAGGTGCTGGGGCGTCATCGCCTCGGCCCGCAGGCCGGTCAGGGTGCCGGCGGCGTGCGGCAGCGCGGGGGTGCGTTCGCCGTCCAGGTACGGCAGCAGCACCAGGCCGTAGGCGCCGGGGGAGGAGTGCAGGGCGAGGTCGCTCAGCCCGTCCAGGTCCCGGCCGAGCAGGGCGGCGGTGGAGCGCAGGACCTGGGCGGCGTTGAGGGTGGCGACCATCGGCAGATGGCGGCCGCTGGCGTCGGCGAAGGAGGACACCAGGCCGGAGGCGTCCACCACGGCCTGCTCGTGCACCGCGAAGATCGTCCCGGCGCTGCCGAGCGAGACCACCGCGTCGCCCGGGCCGAGGCCCAGGCCCAGCGCCGCGGCCATGTTGTCGCCGGTGCCGGCCGAGATCAGCAGACCCTCGGGGGTGTGCCCGGCGGGCTCGGCGGGGCCGAGCACCTCGGGCAGCTTGAGCCCGTGGCCGAGCGCCAGCTCGACCAGGTCCTGCCGGTACTCGCCGGTGATCGGGGACCAGTAGCCCGTCCCGGAGGCGTCGCCCCGGTCGGTGGTGCGGCGCTTGGGGTGGCCGAGCAGCTGCCAGACCAGCCAGTCGTGCGGCAGCAGCACCTCGGCGATCCGGCGGGCGTTGGCCGGCTCGAACTCGGCCAGCCAGCGGAGCTTGGCGATGGTGTACGTCGGGCCGGGCACCGCGCCGATCGCGGCGGTCCAGGCGGCCGGGCCGCCGAGGGCGTCCAGCAGCTTGGCCGCGGCACCGCCGGCCCGCGGGTCGTGCCACAGCATCGCGGGCCGGACCAGCACCCCGCCCGCGTCCAGGCCGATCATGCCGTGCTGCTGCGCGCTGACGCCGATCGCCCGGACGCCCTCCAGCAGGCCGCCGGCCGCGGCGTCGCCGAGCGAGTGCAGCCACATCTGGGGGTCGGCCTCGCCCGCGCGCAACTCCAGGCTCTCGGGGACGGGATGGGGGGCCTTCCCGGAGCGCAGGACGGCGCCGGTGTCGGTGTCGCACGCGACGATCCGGGTGCGGTTGGTCGAGCTGTCTATCCCCGCGACGATGGCCATGTCGAGATCATGCCTCAGCCCGGCCCGGGACGCGTCCGGGCCGGGTGAGTCTTTGCCGGTTCGGAACGCCCCGCCGGGCCGTCCGTCGCGCCGGTCTCACCGCCCGGTCACGGGCGGAAGGTGCCCCAGCCGTCGTCCTCCGACCGTGAGCGGTTGAAGTACGGCACCCGTTCGGTGACCGCGGTCGGCAGCCGGTCCCCGACGCGGTCCGCGACCGCACCGGCGGCCTTCCCCGCGACGGCGCCGGCCTGCTGCCGGGCCCGTTCCGTCGCCCCCTGAACCGTGGGGCTCTGGGTGATCTGCCGGGTGACCTTGGCGATCTGCTCGTAGCGCTGGCGCCCGGCCCGCGAGCCCAGGACGTAGCCGGCCGCGAAACCCACGGCCAACGACACCTTCCACATGATCGGATCCACCCTCTCCTGGCGGCCTCTGCCGCATTGCCCTACCCGTTGGTCGGGACGGCGAACCGTCCGCGCCCCCAGCATCCCCGGGGGACGTCGCGGGCGCGCGGCGGGCGCGCCGGGACGGCCGTGCCGGGCGGCCGGGGAAAGCGATTGGCGGACCACCCCCCCGAGTGCGCTAATGTATGTCCCGCAGCGAGCGCCGAGGAGCCCGGGTCACGGGAGCCGGAGCGGAAGCCGATCCCCCATAGCTCAATTGGCAGAGCAGCCGACTGTTAATCGGCAGGTTATTGGTTCGAGTCCAATTGGGGGAGCTCGGGAGAGGGCTCTTCAGGAGCCCGTTTCCTGTGCGTGATACCGAAGTCGAGTAGCACGATCCCGCATAGCTCAATTGGCAGAGCAGCCGGCTGTTAACCGGCAGGTTATTGGTTCGAGTCCAATTGCGGGAGCTGCACCGGGTCCGCCCGGTGACTGCTCAGAGCGAAGGCCCCTCGGACGACCGGGGGGCCTTCGTGTTGGCCCGGGCGCTTGTTGCGTCCGTCACCCCCGCCTCGGCTCCTCCCGTCATCAACACCCCTTCGTCACCTCCTCGTCTCCCATCACCCGGCGCCCTCAGGTGGTCGCCCGCCGGTAGAGGTCGGCGACCCGCTGGTCGAAGGCCACGCTGTAGGAGGTGCCCGGGCTTTCGCCGCCCTCCTGGTAGCCGCCGATCACACCGATCACCGTCCCGCTCGCCGTCACCCACGGGCTGCCGCTGGTGCCGTCGGTGTAGCCGCCGCAGTCGAAGCGCTCCTGGGTCGAGCCCTGCGAGCGGGTCCGCACGGAGCAGGTGATCGGCTCGTCGCTCTCGTTCGGGTAGCCGGTCACCGAGACGGTCAGCCCCACGCCCTGGTCCGTCCCGATCGGGTTGCCGCCGACCGCGTCCTCGATCTCCCGGCCGTCCACCGGGCGGACGGTGATGAACGCCACGTCGTAGTCGGGGTCGTCGTCCTGCGCCCAGCGCGGGTCCACGGTGATCGACTGCACCGGCCAAGTCCCGTACGGCGTGTACCCGTTGCGGTAGCCGGGGGTGAACACCAGCCCGTCCAGCAGGCCGATCCGACGGTTCTGCACGCAGTGCGCCGCGGTGACCAGCAGGTTGCGGCGGGGGCTGTGCACCACGCTCGCGGTGCACGCCCGTGGGCCCTGCGCGGAGTGGATGGACAGGGTGCCGATCCGGTCGCGGACCGGGCTCGGCTGGGCGACCTCGGCGTTGGGCGGGGCGTCCGACCCGCCGCAGGCGGTGCCGGCGGCCAGCAGCAGGGCGGCCAGCGCGGTCACCCTCGCCGTGCGCGCACGCGGTACCGGGCGGGGCGCCATCGGGTGCTCCGTCTCGTTCCTCGGGGCGGGCATCCTGGCCGTGCGTTCCGCCGTTCGTGAGGAAGATCTACCAGGCCGCGCCCGCGAACGCCACTGCCGGGTGCACGACCGGTGCGGAACGCACCCGGTGCGGGGCGGGGCTCAGGCCGCGCGCAGTCGGGTCAGGTGCGGCTCAACCGGTGGCCCGGTCGTAGAGCGCCTGGACCCGGTCGCCGAAGTAGCTGCTGTAGGAGGTGTCCGGGCTGTCTCCGCCCTCCTGGTAGCCGCCGATCACGCCCACCACGGCGCCGGTCCTGGACGCCGGGTCGAAGTCCGTCACCCAGGGGCTGCCGCTGGTGCCGCCGGTGTAGTCGGGGCAGTCGATCCGCAGCTGGGTCGGGCTCTGCTCGGTGGTGGTGTTGGCGCAGGTGATCGGGACGTCGCTGCTGCCGGGGTAGCCGGTGACCCGCACCGGGAGTCGGTAGCCGCGGTTGACGCCCAGCTTGTTGGCGCCGAGCACCTCCTGCACCTGCCGGCCGTTCTGGGCCTGGACCACGGCGAAGGCGACGTCCACGTCCGGATCGGCGTGGTCCTTCCAGCCGTCGTCGACCGTGACCGCCAGCAGCGGCCAGACGCCGCTGGGGGTGTCGCCGTTGCGGTAGCCGGGGACGAACACCAGGTCGCTGCGCTGGCCGAGCTTCGGGTCCCAGACGCAGTGGGCGGCGGTGACGATCAGGTTGAGCCCGGCGCTGTCCACCACGCTGGCGGTGCAGAAGTGGTCGCCGTCCGCGTTGCGGGTGAACACCGCGCCGACCAGGCCGTTGAGCACGGTGGGCTTGGCGGTCCGGGTGACCCCGGTGTGCTTGCCGATCGCCCCCTTGAACCGCTGCTTGGTCCAGCCGTGGGTGTCCGTGGAGCCGGCCCCGGAGGCGGAGGGGAAGGCCGAGGTGACGGTCGGGACGACCCCGCCGGAGCGCGTCGCGGTGGTGCAGCCGGTCGCGGCGAGCGCCAGCAGCAGGGCCCCGGCCGCCGCTCCCCTCCCACGCATCGTCATCAGCCCAGGCTGCCCCCGACCGGGGCTCGCACGCCAGCCGGACTGCGCCGCCCGGAGAGGCGCGCGCCCTCCCGCACCCAGGTGCGCCCCCGGCGCGCACCACGGGTGATCGACCGGCTATGCTGCCCGGGACGGCCTCGCGGGGCCGTCTGCTGCTGCCGCGGCCGACGAACCGGCGCGCGCGGCGGAACCGGGGCGGTAGCTCAGCCGGTTAGAGCAGGGGACTCATAATCCCTTGGTCGTGGGTTCGAGTCCCACCCGCCCCACCATCAGCGTGATGCCACGTCAGCGGGCGCGCCGCTCTGACCAGGGGAAACGCCCATCCCGGTACGGAGACTGTAAAGCAGGTCCCGGCCGGACTAGGTTCTGTCCGACGGATCATGGTCGGAGCCAGAGACGGATCGCTGCGACGGTGACCGTTCCGTGGAAAACGTAGGCCCGCTTGTCATAGCGG